>DENY01000213.1:0-8949 GCA_002359825.1 Bacteroidales bacterium UBA2632 | reverse complement strand
AATTAATTCAGCTCCTGGATATAGCTTTGGATATACAGGAAACCTTGGTTATGGAGGTTGGCGCGAAGGTGATTTCGGTATTGATAATATGACTTGGGAAACAGCGAAAAAGATAAATATAGGTGTTGAATTAGGCTTATGGAATTTTCTCGATATCCAACTTGATGTATTTAAAGAAAACAGGGATAATATTTTCATGCAACGTAAGACAGTACCAGAGATTGCAGGCTACAATATAATGCCGTATGCTAATTATGGGAAAGTTGAAAATAAAGGTATTGAAACAGAGCTTATACTCAATCATCAGTTTACACAAGATTGGTTTGTTTCAGCAAGAGGAAGCTTTACTTACGCTCATAATAAAATAGTAGAATACGATGAACCAGAAGCGCTAAAGCTTACAACAAGAGCGAGAACAGGGCAGTCGTTAAATCAGCATTACGGACTTATTGCAGAGGGTTTATATTTGGAAAGTGACTTCGAAGATGTTTCTAAAGGAATTTTAATCGAAGAGTTGCCAAAACCGATGTTTGGAAGTGTAAAGCCAGGAGATATTAAGTATAAAGATATTAATAATGATGGTTTAATAGATTCTTTTGACGAATCTCCAATAGGAAAACCATATGTTCCGGAAATTGTTTACGGCTTTGGCTTCAATACTAGATATAAGAATGTTGACTTTGGAGTTTTCTTTCAAGGATCAGACAACTTTACAAATATGTTGCAAGGCTCTACTCTTATTCCAGGTAGTGGTGGTGGAGGTGTAGGAAATATACATTCTAATGTCGATGACCGTTGGACTGAAGAGAGTCCTAGCCAAAATGTGTTTTGGCCCCGATTATCAAATACTGAAAGCTCTAACAACATGCGAAACTCAACATGGTGGATACGCGACGCATCTTACTTAAGACTCAAAAATTTAGAATTTGGCTACACATTACCTGTTAAATGGCAACAGAAAGTATTAATGAAAAATGCACGTGTGTATTTTAGAGGAAGCAATTTACTAACTTTCGCAAAGTTTAAAATGTGGGATCCAGAAATAGGGTCACAAAATGGATTAAAATACCCTTTGCAAAAAATTTACACTGTAGGGATCGAAATCACTTTTTAAAATTTAAATTATGAAGAATATTACAATAAATATATTTACAATTATCTTAATACTTCTATTTTCTACTTCATGTAATGATTATTTAGACAAAGTCCCTGATGATGCATTAACATTGGAAATGGTCNNGAAGATAAGCAACGAGTAGAGGAATGGCTAGCAGGTTTATACAGTAATGTCCCAGACCCACTAATGGACTACACAAGACAGTGGGGATTTACGTTCATGTCTGATGATGCACAGATTGCAATAGCTATGGGGCAATTTAATGAATATTGGAATTGGATTGTAGCAAATAACCAAGGAAGTGTTAACCCTACCATCAAACCACCAATTGATATATGGCGCAATGCATATAATGATATAAGAGCAGCATATATTTTCATGAATAATGTGAGACCTATCTCAGATCAAGGGTTAACAACAGATGCAGTTCAGCAAATGAAAATGGAAGCCCGATTTTTAATTGCATTTTATTACACTAAAATACTAGAAGTATATGGACCCTTCCCTCTAGTTACTGAGTTAATATCTTCTGATACTGCATTAGATCAAATGATGCTGCCTCGAACCCCATATGATGAGATTGTTGCATGGTTAGATAATGAATACCTTGAATTATCTAGTTTCTTTCCAGCTCAATACAGCAATGCTGATCAAATGTTCGGTCGTCCTACTAAAGGTGTTTGTTTAGCTCTTAGAGCAAGAATATGGCTTTATGCTGCAAGCCCTTTATTTAACGGAAATGAAGACTATACCGATGTTAAAAATCCAGATGGAACAAATATTTTCAGTACTCAATATGATGTTAATAAGTGGCAAAAGGCAGCTTCTGCAACACGCGAATTTCTTGATTTAGCTGAAACTGGAGTGTATAACCTTTACACAGAGATTTATAAGAATGGAGAAATAGATCCTTTCTTATCGCTTCAAAATCTATTCTTAAAAGGAGGTGGAGAGAACAAAGAAATAGTCTTTGCAAGAGCAGCAAACTCAAGAAACTGGTACAATGGAATTAGCAATCCTCGTGGATTTGTTGGAGGATCTGGATATTATGGGGCTACTCAAAATTTAGTAGATGCATTTTTTATGAAGAACGGAATATCCCCAATTCTTGGATATAACAGTGACGGTACTCCTATTATAAACTCAGAGTCCGATTATAAAGAAACAGGGTTTTCAACATCTCAAACTATTTATAATAATACGGCATATAATTTAGGAGGTCCTAGTGAAACAGAGGGTTTGGTTTCAGATGCAGGAACATTTAATATGTATGTTAATAGAGAACCTCGATTTTACCTCTCAGTATGGCATGACAATCAATGGATTTCTCAAGCAAACCGTAAAACTGAATTTAGACACAATGGTTTAGATGGTGGTCCAACACACGATTCTCCACAAAGTGGATATCTCAATAGAAAAGCTACCAATCCTGAAGCAGATCCTCGAAATAACAAAATACCTTATCAGCCAGCAATTATACTTAGATTAGGAGAGTTTCATCTTAACTATGCAGAAGCACTTAACGAAGCTGATGAAGGGAACCCTGAAATTGTAAAATATCTGAATTTAATCCGTAAAAGAGCAGGGATACCCTTGTATGGTAATGGTACAGGTCAAATAGCAATTCCAAATAATAAGGAAGCTATGCGAGAAGCGATTAGAAAAGAACGAAGGGTTGAGTTTGCTTTAGAAGGTGATGTAAGATACAATGACATAAGAAGATGGAAAATCGGCATCGAAATATTTGATCAGCCTATTTCTGGTATGAATAGGAGTTCTAGTTCAGATAGTTTCTATCAACGAACCCCTTACACGACAAGAGTATTTGACAAAAGGAATTATTTGTGGCCTATCTATCAGAACTATATTGACAATAATCCTAATTTAGTTCAAAATAAATATTGGTAATAACTTATATTGACAAAAAAAGAAATAACATGAATAAAACTTTTAAAGTAGCAATTATTATTGCCTGTGCAATTTTCATATCATTTGGAATTATCGCTTGTAGCAGTTCAAATGATGTGGAAATAGAAAAACCAGATACTGAAGAGCCTAAAGATGAAGAACCTGGAGATGACCAAGTTCTAAAACTAAATATAGCAACTTATAATATTAGATTAATTACGTCGGCAGATCAAGGCGAAAGAGCTTGGACTAATAGACTTCCATGGGTAAAAAGAATAATCCAAAAATATGATTTTGATATTTGTGGTACTCAAGAAGGATTCAAAAGTCAAATATATGATATCCTTACAATGGGAAATTATGACTATATTGGTGTAGGCAGAGATGATGGAAAAGATAAAGGTGAGACCTCTGCTATATTATTTAAAAAAGAGAAGTTTGAGGTTTTAGACAAAGGAAGTTTTTGGCTCTCAGAAACTCCAGACCAGGTTTCTAAAGGCTGGGATGCTAACATAAATCGTATCGTATCGTGGGGTAAGTTTAAAGACATAGAAACGGGAAAAGAGTTTTTCTTTTTTAATGCTCATTATGACCACCAAGGTAAAACAGCTCAGTATGAATCCTCAAAGTTGGTGCTTACAAAAATAGAAGAAATCGCTGGAGAAAATCCCGTTTTCTATACTGGTGATCTGAATGTTCAACCCACATCAGATACAGTAAAAATAATAGTTGATTCAGGTTTGCTATGGGATTCCAGGCATTCGTCATTAGAGCCTATTTATGGAACTGAAGGAACTTTTCATGGGTACAATCTTGATGGAAAAACCACTAATCGTATTGACTATATATTTGTTAGCAAGACAATAAAGGTTATAAAATATGGTGTCATCAATGATGATATTGAATTGAATAAATTTTCATCAGACCATTTTCCGGTTTTGGTGAATGCAGAATTATAATTTTTTTAAAAACATAATTATGAAAACAATTAACTTGAAGTTTATATTAAAAATAACAACGCTTCTATTCATTATTTCTCTTGTGAGTTGTAGTGATGATACTGTCGATCTTCCAGTTTATGATAATATAACTGAAGGAAATCCTTTGAAGTTAGAAGTGTCAGAGGACTCGATCGTACTTAATCAAGCCTATAGTAACGAACAGGCTTTATTATTTACTTGGGAAGATGGTCGTGAAAGGAGTCCAGACTCAAAATTGACATATCTTTTTAAGTTAGATATAACAAGTAGCAATTTTGAAACTTCTATATTGACTGAAGAAATGCCAGAAGGTGTATATTTCAAAAGCTTTACCACAAAAGAGCTTAATAACTTAATCGAAAATCATTGGAAACAACCCTTAGGTGAAAAGATTGAGCTTTCAGCTAGAATAATAGCTAAGGTTAGTTCGGAAGACAAATACAGAAAGCCTGATTATTCAACTGTCACATTTACAGTTCGCAGCTACACACATGAGGCTAATCCTCTATTCTTAGTGGGTGATGCCACTGTTGCTGGGTGGGATACAGAAAAGGCATTAATGATGAATGAAGTAGAAGCAAGAAGAGTTTATAGTTGGCGAGGAGTAATGTCAGTTGGCAACTATAAATTTTTGCAACAATTAGGAGAAATGCTGCCTTCATTCAACAAGGGAATAAATAATAACACATTTGTTGAAAGAACCTCTGAACAACAACCCGATAATTTATTTTCGATTAANNTAAAAGTACCATTTGAAAAGGTATATTATGGTGGAAGTGCAACATCGGCAGGATGGAATAACTTTGAAGAAATGAAATTTAATCCAAGTCAGCCAAATGTATTTGAAACTACTATCAACTTATTTGGAGGGGAAATTAAATTTTACACAGGAAAATCGGTGGATTTTCCTACTTTTAGACCTTTGAAACCAGATGCATCTATTATAGATGATTTAAACGTTCAAGTAGCGGTTCTACCCGATTGGAAATGGAAAGTTAAACCTGAAGAAGCAGGGAGATATAAGATTACTTTAGACACAGAAAGCTTGAGAATTGAATTTAAAAAACTAGACTAAATTGTTAAAATAATAATAATATGAATTTAAAATATTTTTCATTATACTCCATATTCATAACCTCAGCTTTAATATTGTTTTCTTGTTCGAAAGAAACAGATGAAAACATAGAGTTGTATAGTGTTGAAAAGGTTCAGAATCTTAAAGCACAATCAGGTAAAAATAAAATCATATTGAGTTGGTTAAATCCGACTGAAACAGAGTATGTAACAGTTACATACTATATTGATGGAACTGAAAAAGACGTAAAAGTAGAAAGTAAAGACCAACCCTCGCACAATTTAGAAGTTGTTGTAAATGATCAACAAGTTTATAAGTTTACCCTAATAGCATATAATAGTATTGGTGAAAGATCTGAAGAGCAAACGGTAAAAGGGAAAGCTTTATCCGAAGATGATGACTCAGATGAAAATCCTTACGATATTATTTTAAAAACCGTAAAAATGTATTCTTCTCCTGATGGAGTTAAAGTAACGTGGAGAAATGAAAAAGAATCTGAGGCAATAATATACGTAACATTTATAAATGATTTGGGAAAAGAAGTAATCGTAGAGTATGACGCAACTTCAATGATAAAAGAAAGTACCATTAAGGATTTGAAAATTGGAAAAGAATTAGAATTTAGTGTAGAAGTCAAGAATGATAATAAAAGCAGCACTTTTACGAGAACATTCAATGCTACTCCAAAAAACAATATCCAAAAGCTTGACAAATCAAAATGGAGCATAACTGGTTCTTCTGAAGAAACAATATCAGAAGATGGAGCACTTATTAATTTAATAGATGGAACTCCTAAAACTTACTGGAGATCTCAAATTAAACCTGAAGCTGCATCGTATCCTCATTATGTTATTATTGATATGAAAAAGGTTGTAAATGTAACAGCAATATCTCTTGAGAGAAAGTGGGGTGATGGTGAGAACAGCTCATGGGACAACAAGGTCTCAGTTAGTATGGATGGTGTAAACTGGGAAACAGAATATGACTATAATAACAAACAAACTGACCCACTGCTAAAAATTGAATTTAATAGAACAAAAGACGGTGAGCAAATGTATCCATTACCAAGCGTAACAAAAGGACAATATCTAAAAGTTACATTTAAACGTTCAAGTAAAACATTTGCTCTATTTGGAGAACTTTCAATATATGGATACTACTAATAAGTCTATACANNGTAAGATTTATACATAACTAAACCTTCTCCATCACTTCGATGCAGAAGGTTTATTTTTTGATTTATTGCGCAGTGAATTATCAATAGTGGTAATCAAAAAGAAGATGCTGAACACGGAGCTAATAGATATGCAGGTCCACAAGAAAGTATCGGTGAACAGAGCTTCTTTGCCACCCTGTAGATAAAAGTAACCTCCTACAATAAGTAATACGAGATACATCCATCGGAAAATATTTCTCAAATCGATTAATGAATTGTCTTTTTGCGTCCTCATCTTTGGTTTAGGAGATCTCGTCAATGCCTGCTCAGTTTCTATTTGTTGCATTATTCTGTATGATAGATTCTCAGACGGTTTTTTGCGTGCCGACTCCATCATGGATTTCAGCCACAACTTATCATCCATTTTTTCATTGCTATTATTATCTTCTATATCAATTCCTCTTTATACAATTCTGGATAACTCTTTGTCATTAGTTCCTTGAACATTTTACGTGCTCTGAATAACATCACTTTTACATTAGCGATGTTCAATCCTGTAATCTCTGCAATCTCCTTCACCGAATTATCTTCAAGATAGAACAAACTTAATGTTAGCCCATATGCCTTCGGCATTTTGCTCAACAGATGAGCAACAATCTCACTGGTTTCGTTCATCTCTATTTGGGAATTCGTGTCTAAATCTGATGATACATCAAGGGTCACAGTTTCCACCTCATCATCAATCACCCACATCTTCGCTTTTGTGAATGTGACTGCGGTGTTGAAAACAATGCGATAGAACCAAGTAGAGAATTTGCTCTCGAGGCGAAACGTATGCAAGTTTTTGTAGGCTTTCACAAAGCTCTCCTGCACCACATCTTCGGCGTCTTGCATATTCTCACATATTCGGTAGGCAATATTAATGGCCATTCCCTGATAGTTGTTTACAAAATATGCAAAAGCCGAAGTGTTGCCCGAAAGTACTTTTTCTACATAGACTCTTTCTTTCATTGCAGTAGTTATTCAACGTCGGTATCTAAATAGCTATCCGAATTGAGATCTCTGTCGTCTTTTGCGTTTTTAGTAATCATGAAAAACACTGTATAACCAATCCCTAAAAAGAAAACAGTGGATGCTATTACAAACAAGAAAGGATTGTCTTCGCCGATTACTAAATAGTTAGTCCCTAAAAAGCCTACAATTATTCCAATGCCCAGTGCAATCAAAATAATACCATTGCGTAATGACCTGTATCTATTAGGGGTGCTTTTTCGTTTGGGTTCGTTGGGGGGAATAATTCCTTGCTCAATCAAAGCCATTCTTTCTTTATGTGTAGAACTAAGCCTTTTGAATATAAGCACCATTGCAGTAATCATTGGTAGAGCGAATATTGAAATAATTGCAATAACTCCTTCTAAGTCTTCCATTGTCATTGCTTTTAATTCGTGAATAATTCTGTTTACATACATAAGACAATACTACGTGCAAATAGGTTACAACAAATGGAGTCTTTTTAGAAAAGATTATCGCAACGCTACAATATTTTCCTCGCAAATGGTCACTTTATCCAGTCCAGTCTCTGTAACAAAGTAGGTGTTTTCAATTCCGACAGCTCCAATACCAGGCAATACAAACTTAGGTTCGAATGCAACTGCCATGTTCTTTTGCAATATCTCACGAGAACGAGGAGCAAACACGGGTGGTTCGTTTATTTCCAATCCTACACCATGGCCAACAAACTTGGCTTGTTGCGTAGTGCCCATAAAATATTGCTCCATTTTGTTCTCAACCACCATTTCCATCGTTCTCTCATACACATCGGCACAAGCGACTCCTTCTTTTGCAAATGAAATGATTTCTGTGTGTATGTCAATAGATAATTGATGAGCACGGAGTGCTTCTTCAGGAATCTCGCCCACCGAAAATGTGCGTGTCATATCGTCTAAGTAAGGAGTGTAGTTGCCCGCCATGTCAATCATGATGGTAGTTCCCGGTTTCAATACTTTATTGGCAGAGCCAAGTGGGAGAAGTGGGTCAATGCCCTTTCCTCCCAAAGCAAAATCGAATGGCGAAGCCTCCTGCGCATTATCACCTGCCAACAAACTACCCATATAGATATCCATGTTCTCTCCAAAGGATCGGAATGACCCAATTGACCCCTCTTTTCGCATTACATATTCAATCTCTATTTGAAGTTCGAGGTCGGTCATACCAGCACGGTATAAACTGGGTATCTGTTTATAAACACGGGCGTGACTAATGGCTGACTTTCGTATTTGCGCCAATTCATCATCCGACTTCACACTGCGTATTTCACGCAAAAATCCCGACACGCTTTTCAGCTCGGGCATTTCCAGCGCTTTTTGGAAACGCATCACACCACTAAATGGCAAAACATCGCTCTCCAGTAAAATGCTTTTGGGCACTGATAGATTATGCTTCTTCAAGAGTTCTGGCAACTGTTCAGGTTTTCTGATATACTCAACATTATCTCCTTCTATACTCACTGGTCGTTTCACAAAAAGCAAAGGCTCTTTGTCGGGCATGATATACATATAGCCATCAAATATCTGTCCGTTCAGATAATACAGGTTTACAGGTGTTGAAATGATGCATGCATCTGCTTTCTGATGCACAATATGTTGCTGGATTTGTTGGATTCTCTTCTCTATATCTTTTCTGGATACTAAAGTCATAGTTTTTTATTCTTATT
>DENY01000148.1 GCA_002359825.1 Bacteroidales bacterium UBA2632 | reverse complement strand
TGACAAGCTTCACACACATGCAAACTTGATAGTAAGTTAATGTGATGTATACTGAATAATATTCTAATAGTCAAATGATTTTACTTTAGGGAACAGAGCGACAGCAAATAACATCAACTTTGTAGCGTATCATTAATGTACTTTTAATTGAATTAATGTTATCTTTGCTTTAGCATAAATTACTTGTATTTATTATAATAAGAATATCATAGTTTAATATAAAGACAAACCTATACTTAAACATATTACTGAATGACACTAAGAAACTACATTGACAATATCAATCGTCGCTACAAACTTGGCAATTCAACAGAACATACCTTTCGTGGTGATTTGCAACAACTGTTGGAAACTCTGATGCCAGACATACGTGCTACCAACGAACCACAACGACAAGCATGTGGTGCACCCGATTTCATCCTCACACGAAGGGATATTCCAGTCGGATTTATTGAAGCTAAGAACATTGCCGATAACGACCTGGAAGGAACACGAAAAGCAGGGAACAAAGAGCAATTCGACCGATACAAAGAATCACTACACAACCTGATCTTTACCGACTACCTCGATTTTCATTTCTACCGAGATGGTGTGTTCGAAACCAAAATAGCCATTGCTCACATCACCAATAAAGGCATTGAGCCACTGCCCGAAAACTTTAAAGAGTTTGAGAATCACATGCGATTCTTTTGCATCAACGAGGGGTATACCATCAAAAGCCCACAGAAGCTGGCCGAAATGATGGCTGGCAAAGCCCGCTTGCTATCGGATATAATAGGCAAAGCACTCATAAGCGACGAGGACAACCAAGAAGACAGTATGCTCAAGGAGCAGATGTTGGCTTTCAAAGATATACTCATTCATGATATCACCCCCAAAGGATTTGCCGATGTGTATGCTCAAACCATTGCATACGGTATGTTTGCTGCACGATTGCACGACCCCGACCTAGACACCTTCACCCGACAAGAAGCAGCAGAGCTCATCCCCAAGTCCAACCCATTCTTGCGCCGACTGTTTGGCTACATAGCCGGACCCGACATTGACGACCGCATCAAATGGATTGTGGACAACCTTGCCGAAATTTTCCTTGCGTGTGATGTGCAAGAGATACTAAAGAATTATGGGAAAGGCACCCAAATGGAAGACCCCATCATCCATTTCTACGAAACCTTCTTGAGCGAATACGACCCTGCCTTGCGCAAATCGCGCGGAGTGTGGGTCACACCTGCTCCAGTGGTCAACTTTATTGTGAGGGCAGTGGACGAGGTGTTGAAAACCGAATTTGGTTTGCCACAAGGTCTTGCCGACGATTCAAAAATAAGCATTGAGGTGGATACCCAATCGGCAGACAAACGACTAAAGGGTGGATACAAAAAGATGAAGCAAGATGTGCACCGTGTGCAAATTTTGGATCCAGCAACGGGTACGGGCACTTTTCTGGCAGAAGTCATCAAACAAGTGCACAAGAAGTTTGAAAACCAAAAAGGCATTTGGAGCAACTATGTCGAGACACACCTATTGCCCCGCCTGAATGGTTTTGAGTTGCTAATGGCCAGTTATGCCATGGCACATTTGCAACTTGATTTGCTGCTGAAAGAGACAGGATTTCGCCCCACCAAACAACAGCGCACCCGTGTCTATCTCACCCACAGTTTGGAAGAGTATCACCCCGACACGGGAACTATATTTGCTGGATGGCTGAGTGCCGAGGCCAATGAAGCCAATCATATAAAGCGAGACACCCCTGTGATGTGTATTATTGGGAATCCGCCGTATTCGGTGAGTAGTAGCAATAAAGGAGAATGGATTGAATCTTTAACTGCTGATTATAAAAAGGATTTGAATGAACGTAATATTCAACCCCTCTCTGATGATTATATCAAATTCATACGATTAGCTCAGCATTATGTAGAAAAGAACGGAAGTGGTGTTTTGGCATTTATAACTAATAATAGTTTTGTGGATGGCATAATTCATCGACAAATGCGTAAAAACTTATTGGAAACATTTGATAAGATATATATTCTTGATTTGCATGGAAATGCAAGAATTAAAGAAACATCACCAGATGGTAGTCCAGATCAGAATGTTTTTGATATTATGGCAGGAGTTTCAATAAATATTTTTATTAANNAAATAAAAAGACAACTCAACTTGCAGAGATGTATCACTTCGATCTTTATGGAAAGCGCAGTCAGAAGTATGACTTTCTAAATATGAATAACTTAAGTTCTATTAATTGGGAGAGTATTCAATTTGATAATAAGAACTTCTTTTTTACTCCTATAGATTTTAAACAGAAAAAGGAATATGATATAGGATTTTCTGTAAGTGATATCTTCAATTTATATAATGCAGGATTAGCTACAGAATTTGATGCTTTTGTTATTAAAAACTCTCTAAAAGAAACAGAAGTTCTTCTTGATGATTTGAAGAGTAAAAATGAGAATGAAATTATGCTTAAATACAACTTGGATGCGAAAAAATCATCTAAAGTAAAGAATGCAATAAATGATATTAAAAGTAACAAATCTTTAATTACTAGTATTGATTATCGTCCGTTTGATTCAAAATATACTATTTACACAGGGGCGTCCAATGGGATAATGGGTAGACCTAGAAATGGAGTGATGAAACATATGCTAAGAGACAATCTTGCATTATTAACTTGTAGACAACAAACTTCATTTGACTTTCAACATGTTTTTCTTTCAACCAAAATATCAGAAAGATGTTCAGTATCTCTTCAAACAGGTGAAGTAAATTATATTTTCCCACTCTACCTTTACCCCGATCCCACCGACCAACCCACCTTTGATCAACCCACAGAACGAACACCCAACCTCAATCCCGAAATAGTTAGAGAAATTGAAAAAGGATTGGGCCTGACATTTGTTCCCGAGAAAGAAGAAAGCAATCTTTGTTTTACCAACAACAATGATGAGTTGAGAGACGAATTCAAACAGACCTTTGCACCCATCGATCTGTTAGACTACATCTATGCCGTGTTGCACTCTCCATCTTATAGAGAGAAATACAAAGAGTTTCTCAAAATAGATTTCCCCCGTGTGCCCTATCCCCAAGATGTGGACACGTTTTGGAAATTGGTACACCTTGGTGGTCAAATCAGAGAGATTCATCTATTGGAATCGCCCATTGTGCGAAAATATATCACTGGCTACCCCAAAGAGGGCAACAATGAAATCACCACAAGCATTGCCCGCAAAGATTGGGAAATAACCGACGAAGAGAAACAACTGGGCCGCATTTGGATCAACGAAACGCAATATTTTGACAACATTCCGCTCTCTGCTTGGGAGTTCTACATTGGTGGCTACCAACCTGCCCAAAAATGGCTGAAAGACAGACGCGGCAGAACCCTTGGTGTGGATGACATAATGCACTATCAGAAGATAATTGTGGCACTGACAGAAACGGAGAGGCTGATGGGGGAAGTGGATAATATATTAGAGAATGAAGAATAATAAGCTCCCTGGGAAACCTGGGGGCGTGGAGCTCCCCCTCCGCGCAAAACCTGGGGGCGGGGAGCTCCAGCTCCGCG
>DENY01000055.1:15285-20454 GCA_002359825.1 Bacteroidales bacterium UBA2632 | reverse complement strand
CTTGGTGAGCCGTTACCTCACCAACTAACTAATGGAACGCATGCCCATCTACTACCAATAAATCTTTAACAAATATCTCCATGCGGAGCCCCTGTTTTATAAGGTATTAATTCGTCTTTCAACGAGCTATCCCAAAGTAGTAGGTAGGTTGCATACGCGTTACTCACCCGTGCGCCGGTCGCCACCAAAATTATATTGCTATAATCTTTGTGCTGCCCCTCGACTTGCATGTGTAAGGCCTATCGCTAGCGTTCATCCTGAGCCAGGATCAAACTCTTCGTTGTATATTTGTTATTTTAATCTCTTTTGAAACGTCCTTGCTGTATAAAAAAGCGCGGCCATCATTTACGAAAGAAAAAGTAAAACATCAGTCATCCAAACTAAGATGTCCTTTAATATCTATAAAGTATGTTTGATATAAAGCCGAAGCTTGTGTATACCATCGTTACTTTCTTTTATTAATTGCTCTTGATTCACGATTTATTATATGTTTCCTGTTATCTAAAAAAAATTGAACGGGTACCAAAAACATTCTGCCATTTTTAGAGTGTCGGCTATTGCTAGCGTTTCACTTGATATATTATATGACAGATTCCTTGTATACTGTATTGTCTATTTTAATTATAAACGTGTATGTAAGTCTTTAAAAGATCGTTTTGCTTTGATTCGAAATATTTACTATCTCTCAAAGCGGGTGCAAAGATAATATCTTTTTTTGAATGCACCAAATGTTTCTGAAATTTATTTTCAAATGAATCTGAATCGCTTTTCAAACCCACTGCCTCTATTTCTAAAAGCGAGTGCAAAAGTAGAACCTTTTTTTGAAAGCACCAAATGTTTTTTGAAGTTTATTTTTTAAAGTGATAAAGCTGAAGTTTTAAATCCCCTATTCTATCATCAATAAATCTAAAACAAGTTTTTTGAAAAGTTCTAATCTCTTTCAGAACGGGTGCAAAGATACGGCAATTTATCATTACCATCCAAATATATCTGCAACTATTTTTCTCAAACTAGGTTTGCAGATTAAAGATGGATAAATGCATTATAATCTGAACAGTAACACCATTTACAGTGACTCATCTTCAGATTACCTTTCAGCTTAAAGTCTATCAATCAGCCACTTAAAATAAATATAAAACTTCATATATTTAATCACATACAACCTATGTTTTGCTGTAATATCATGCAACATCTACTACTAGCTGCTCTATTTCAACAAGTTATTAGCTACAATATCACTTTTGAAAGTTTGTCATAAAAATGATAAGATAACAGCCATTCAATATTAAGTGACCCAATAGTTGTTGTGTTCTATTATTAAGAATCTAACGATGGATGTGTTTTTATATCCGATTGTTTTTAATATCATCTACTATTTCCGGATTCAGCAAAGTACTTATATCCCCAAAATCAGACAATTCACCTTCTGCAATCTTTCTTAAAATTCGACGCATAATCTTTCCTGATCGTGTTTTTGGCAAGCCATTTACAAATTGAATCTTATCTAACTTAGCTATGGGGCCTATTTGATCAGCTATCAATTGGTTGATTTCTCTCGTCAAATTATTTTTATCACGCCATTGACCTGCATCTTTTCACACGACATATCCATATAGTGCATTGCCTTTGATATCGTGTGGATATCCTACAATAGCACTTTCTGCTACATATTGGTGTTCATTAATCACATCTTCTATTGGTGCAGTACCAAGATTATGACCCGACACTATTATCACATCATCAACTCTACCGGTTATACGATAATAACCTACTTCATCACGCAAAGCTCCGTCTCCACTAAAGTACTTACCAGGAAAAGTTGTGAAATAGGTGTCTATATATCTTTGATGATCGCCCCAAATAGTTCTTGCAATTCCAGGCCAAGGATATTCAATACATAAATTACCCATTTTCTGATTGCCTTCTATTTCATTTCTCAACTCATCCATTAATACAGGTTTAATTCCAGGAAAAGGCAAAGATGCATAAGTTGGTTTGGTGGGTGTAACAAAGGGAATAGCTGAAATAACAATTCCTCCTGTTTCAGTTTGCCACCAAGTATCAACAAGTGGACAGCGTTTGTTACCCACATGATCATTATACCAATGCCAAGCTTCTTCATTGATAGGCTCACCTACCGAGCCAATAACTTTCAATGAATCTAAACGGAAGTCTTGAACAAATTCAATTTTCTCTTTCGCCAAAGATCTAATCGCAGTAGGGGCTGTATAAAACTGATTAACTTTATGTTTGTCAATTACTTCCCAGAATCTACTGTGTGTAGGATATGATGGAATACCTTCGAATATTACAGTTGTAGCTCCATTGAGTAGCGGACCATAGAGAATGTAAGAGTGACCAGTAATCCAGCCAATATCGGCCGTACACCAATAAACATCGCCGGGAGAATAATTAAATACATTTTTAAAAGTATAGGCAGTATAGACCATATATCCCGCAGTTGTATGTACCATTCCTTTGGGTTGACCCGTTGAACCGGAGGTGTACAGAATAAATAAAGGATCTTCTGCATCCATTATTTCGGCAACACTTGTTGTATCGGCATTGTCTAATAGAGGTTGCAAAAACAAATCGCGTCCCTCCATCATATTTACTTCCTGATTTGTACGTTTTACGACAAATACTTTTTCGATGCTTGGCGTTTTTTTCACAGCCTCATCGGCTATTCCTTTCAAATCAATTGTTTTAGCTCCTCTAAATCCTCCATCAGCAGTTATGAGAACTTTACATGTACAGTCATTGATACGAGTAGATAATGCATTTGCGGAAAAACCACCAAATACCACTGAGTGTATTGCCCCCATTCTCGCACAAGCTAAAATGCTAAAGGCAAGCTCAGGAATCATGGGCAGATATATACACACTCTGTCTCCTTTTTGCACTCCGTGGTCACGTAGTACATTTGTCATTTTAGAAACCTCGGCATACAATTGATTGTATGTGTAGTGCTTAGCCTCTTCTGTAGGGTCATTAGGTTCGAATATAATTGCAGTCTCATCCCCCTTATTAGCCAGATGACGATCGATACAGTTTTTGGTAATATTTACTTTAGCGTTTTTAAACCATGTGAATTCGGCTTTTTGCATATCAAACTCAACTACCTTGTCCCACTTTTGATACCAAGTAAAATTGTTTTCTGCAATTTTACCCCAAAACTTTTTCGGTTTATTAATGGACTTTCTGTATACCTTGAAATATTGTTCTAATGACTTAATAGAGTAACTGCTCATAGTATATTAGTTTATATTAGTCTGTTAATTCTAATAGAAACAAAAGCAAGAGATAAAAGTTTATTAAAATGAGGATGGACTTTAAAATCATAGTCATAACATGAATTTTCACAGTCAGTTGAATTGAAACAAACTGTCATTAAATATACCGTCTATTTATGAAAAAGCATTTTAAGGCAATTGTCAATTAATATTATAAATTGAACATCTAATGAACATCTAACGATTTCAATTAAATCAATCTGGTGCGATTTTTGAAGTCTGTTTGTTTCTGACACATTATTCTTACGTTCCAATAAGTATCAATTTGCAAATAACAGCCAGCTATTTTTTACAATTTATCAAAAAATGCAACTTAAAACAGATGGAAATCAAATCCACAGCGTAGGATTAGACGTTCATCTGATGAAAACGCAATCCATGGCCGTGGAAATGTTTTGAATCGGCAAAATAATGCTTTTTAGATCAAATATGAGAGCAAAATGCTTTGATAAAATAAATACAAGGCAAAAATTAAAAAATAATTAGATGAAAAAAGGATTCAGACAGAGGTAATTGAATTTTAAAGGAATAAATAGCGCAAATAGGAGCAAGAAAATGGAAATAATCTTTTTACAAACATTTTCTATCCCATGGATGCAATTTTCATCTGTTTTAAACATTTCCTACAGCTGGGAAATGTTTTAAAAAAAACCTATTTAATAAAGCCCAGAAAAACATTAAAGAAAGGTAGTTTGCAAGAAATCAGGATTTATTTATGCATATATGAAACTTCATAAATATCAATATGCTGATATTTGAGCACTTTTATACACTTCTGGTGTAATCTCGAACTCGATTCTCTCTTTGTTTCTCTCTACTTCAATTGAAAGTGTTCTCGAAGTGTCCCAATCTATATATTGATTCAAATTGAACAGGTAGGCAAATGCTGTACGATAACTTTTGTTGTTCAATATCTTCGAGACTTGATTATACTTTCCAACTTCCCAAAACATACAATCTTTATAACCATTAGTATCTGTATAGCGTGTAGTTGGGTTGCGCAAATCCATAGTTTCATTTATAAATCGCCTGTAGGATGCGGTAAGAGCTTTCAAATTGTTATCTAATTTTGTTCCTTCAATACTTTTTATAATATCTCCGTGTCTAATTCCAGCTACTGCTGCAGGAGAATTTGGATTTACATAAGCCACACTGGCAATATTATCAATATTATAATTTATACCAGTATAGTTGAATTGCAAGAAGTTTACTTCATAGGTTGCTAAGTTCACATTACCTGGATATGGATATTTCAATAATATAAGTGGCAAGTTAGTTTCTAAATAATTTTCTAATCCATAATTAGATTTGGCACGTTCTTTCACTTCACACTCCCATATTTGGACCATTTCACCAGGTTCTAATTGTTTTCTATCATAGAAACGATAACCAAACTCTAAGAAATAAGGAACTTCGTTGTTTTCCACAACTTCAGTGGGTGAGAAAAGAGGTAGCTTCACCATTCTGTCTTTTTGCATATCAAAACGCCAATTAGCCACATCTTTTTTTTGATTTTGGAATTCGGCTTTATAAGCGGGATTACTCTGATAGCTATAAAAAGTTTGTATTATGAAATCAGGATCATTTGTATCTCTTGTTAAACCACGTTTTTTAAGCATTCGCTCAAAGATAGCTGAGATTCGAGCATCAATATCAGGTGTTCCATCAGTAACGGGAGCAAAGTCAAAAGTTCTATAATCAGAAAAAATAGCTTTAGGATGAGTTGTAATTTTCATTGGAATATGAAAAGTGCGATTTTGAACATCCTCTAAACTATAAAAAGCGAATACTGAAGCAAGTTTCGATTCATCAATCCCATTTGGAGTTTTACAATCTTTTTCAATTGTAATGGTTTTAAAGTCTGTTTCAAGATTTA
>DENY01000055.1:14940-15268 GCA_002359825.1 Bacteroidales bacterium UBA2632 | reverse complement strand
GTATGTTCCTTTATTATTGACTTCAAGAATTATATCATTCAACTTCAACCCGGCTCTTTCAGCTGGCGATCCTGGAGTAATATTTATTACTATAGGCTCACCATTCCCCCAGTTTGCATTGTTGCTAATTTCAAAAGCGAAACCTGCACGACAAACAACTGGAATTGATTGTGCATTTAATTGTAATAATATAAAAGACAGAACTATGAAAGAAACTATACGTCTCATAATGCGTAAATTTTAAACATGTAAATAAAATGATAACTATTATCACATAAAACAAAGATAAATGATTTTTCTCAATAAAATAGCCTGATAGATAAGTAAG
>DENY01000055.1:5661-14878 GCA_002359825.1 Bacteroidales bacterium UBA2632 | reverse complement strand
GATATAAAACAAGCGGAAAAATATGATTTTAGACAATATAAAAAATGCTCCTCTATATTATGGTGTCCACAAGAGGTTGAAACAAGCTTTTGATTATCTTGAAACAATAGATACTGACAATGTTTCTGAAGGAACTTTTGAAGTAGATGGCAATAATATAAAAGCAATTATTAGCACAAACGAATTAAAAAACAAAGATGATGCGTTGTTAGAAGCACACCAAAAATATTTAGATATACACGTTCCGATATCGGGAAATGAAACTTTTGGATGGAAATCTATTAAAGCAATTGAAAAAAGTAGGGGTAAATACGATTCGGAGAGGGATATCGAGTTTTTCAACGATACCCCTGCCACCTATTTCACTGTTTCTCCGGGTGATTTCGTGATTTTTCTTTCTGAAGATGCCCATGCTCCGTTAATTGGAGCAGGCACATTGAATAAAATAATTTTTAAAATCTCCATAGACTAACATTCTATGATAATAATTGACCCAATGCTAGAATTAATTAAAAACGACCCTTGGTTAGAGCCTTACAAGCAATTCATTAAAACGAGATATGACAAGTTTCGTCTTAAAGAAAAAGAGATTACCAAAAACCACACCTTTAGCTTGTCTGATTTTGCAAATGGGCATATGTATTTTGGTTTGAACAAAACATTGGAGGGGTGGTCAATTAGAGAATGGGCACCCAATGCAACTGAGATTTTCCTAATCGGTTCATTCAATAATTGGAAACAGGAAGATAAATATAAGCTTAAACCGATTGGTGGAGGAGTTTGGGAATTATATTTAAGTCAAGATGACATCAACCATTTAGATTATTACAAGCTTTTTGTAAAATGGGATGAAGGATCGGGCGAACGAATACCTGCTTGGTGCAGATATGTTGTACAAGACAATAAAACGCACATATTTAGCGGACAAGTATGGGAGCCCGAAACCAAATTCGTTTATAAAAACAAAGACTTCACACCCGATACTTCTCCCCTACTTATATACGAATGCCATATTGGGATGGGTTCAGAAAAAGAAGGTGTTGGCACTTACAATGATTTCAGAGAAAACATCCTCCCAAAAGTAAAAGAAAAAGGTTACAATACAATTCAGTTGATGGCCATACAAGAACATCCTTATTATGGTTCGTTTGGCTATCATGTATCAAGTTTTTTTGCTCCCTCATCGCGTTTCGGCACTCCCGATGAATTGCGCCAACTCATTGATGAAGCTCATGGAATGGGTATTGCAGTCATAATGGACATTGTACATTCACACGCTGTGAAAAATGAAGCTGAAGGATTGGGAAGACTCGATGGATCTTACGACCTCTATTTTCATGGCGACGATAGACGTATACATAAAGCATGGGATTCCCTCTGTTTCAATTATGGTAAAGATGAAGTGTTGCATTTCTTGTTATCGAATTGCAAATATTGGATTGAAGATTTCAAGTTTGATGGTTATCGTTTTGATGGCGTAACTTCGATGATATATTACAGTCATGGTTTGGAAGAATCCTTTATGGGATATGATGACTACTATAATAACAAACAAGATTTGGATGCTATTTGTTATCTAACGTTGGCAAATAAATTAATCCACGAAGTTAATCCTCATGCAATAAGCGTTGCCGAAGAAGTTAGTGGTATGCCCGGATTAGCTGTTGATCCTGACAAAGGTGGCTATGGTTTTGACTATCGCATGGCAATGAATATTCCCGACTTTTGGATTAAAACGATCAAAGAGCTTAACGACGAAGATTGGGATCCATCAGCTATATTTTGGGAAGTAACAAATCGAAGAGCCGATGAAAAAACTATTTCTTATGTCGAAAGTCATGATCAAGCATTGGTGGGTGATAAAACTATTATCTTCAGACTTATTGATAAACAAATGTATTGGTTTATGTCGAAATTTACACCATCCATAATAGTTGACAGAGGCATAGCATTGCATAAAATGATTAGATTAGTTACTGCATCAACTATAAATGGAGGGTATCTAACCTTTATGGGCAATGAGTTTGGACATCCGGAATGGGTTGACTTTCCACGTGAAGGAAATGATTGGTCATACAAATTTGCTCGCAGACAGTGGAGTTTGAACGAAGATCCGAATTTGAGATACCATTATATGGGTGATTTCGACATAGAAATGATATCTTTACTAAAATCGGTGCGCGACTTTCAAGATCTACCTATCACTAAAATATGGGAGAAGAAAGGAGATAATGTATTAGCTTATATGCGCGATAATTTATTATTCATTTTCAATTTCAACCCCACTCAATCATTTACAGACTACGGTATGTTAGTTCCTGAAGGAGAATACAAGGTGATCTTGAATACTGATGAAAAGCGTTTTGGTGGTTTCGGTCTAACAGATGATGATGTACACCATTTCACTCATTTTGACGAGCTGTATAGAAAGCACAACAAAGGATGGCTCAAAGTCTATATCCCAGCTCATACAGCAGTTGTTCTAAAGAAAATAAGCAACTAAACTAAAAACGAAGAAAAAAATGAACTTATATCCATTAAAATTTCAACCGATACTCAAATCTATTATTTGGGGTGGCAAAGAGATATCCAAATTCAAGAACTTGGAAAATGAGAAAACTGGAATCGGCGAAAGTTGGGAAATATCAGCAGTGGAAGACAATGTCTCCATCATTGAAAATGGCAATTTAGCTGGAACTCCTCTGGATGTTTTAGTAAATGAAGCAAAAGGAAAGTTGGTTGGAGAAAAAGTATATAAAAAGTTTGGTGATAAATTTCCACTTCTTATAAAATTCATCGATGCTCAAGATGATTTATCAATTCAAGTGCACCCAAATGATAAGTTGGCAAAGGAAAGACACAATTCTTTTGGGAAAACTGAAATGTGGTATATTGTGAAAGCAACACCCGAAGCTTTTATATTCTCAGGCTTCAAAAAGAAAATCACTCCCGAACAATATGTTGAAAGAGTAGCAAACAACACTTTCACTGAAGTTCTCGAAAAACACTTTGTGAAAGAGGGAGATGTGTATTTTATTCCAGCCGGGCGTGTTCACGCGATAGCGAGTGGTTGTTTCGTAGCTGAAATTCAGCAAACATCTAATATTACTTACCGTATTTACGACTACAACCGCAAAGATGCAAACGGTAATTCAAGAGAATTGCATACAGAGTTCGCTAAGGATGCTATTGACTACACCGTGTATGATTCCTATAAAACAGATTACAAATCAGCTCCTAACGAAACAAATGAACTCGTGAGTTGTGAGTATTTTACCACAAACTTACTTGAACTTGATAAAACTTTTGAACAAAACATTTCAAGTATCGATTCTTTTATAACCTATATGTGCCTTGAGGGTGATTGCGAGTTGGAAGATAAAAAGCTAAACAAAATTACATTAACGCAAGGCGAAACAATATTAATATCGGCAGATACACAGCAAATCACTATTTATCCGAAAACTAAAATAAAACTATTACAAACCTTTGTAAAATAAACAAATTCTTGAAATATAAATGAGAGGAATAATACTTTTAAATATTGGAACACCAGCTGAATGTTCAAAACCAGCCGTTGAACAATTTATTGGAGATATGCTTTCTGATCCTTTAGTGTTAGATAAATTTCAACCTGCATCCAAATTTCTTGCCCGTCAAGTGATAGCTCCTTTATCTGCGACTAAATCTCTGGGAAAATACTCCATGATTTGGAGAAAGAAAGAACCGCAGCTTTCTCCAATTTTATATTATATGCAGCAACTTGGCGCTAAATTGGAAGAACAAAAAGATGTTGCCGTTGAAATTGCAATGCGTTACGGATCACCTTCANNTTCAATAAAGAGGGCCTTTGATACTTTGCATAAAAGATGTTTTGACCTGACAGAAGTTGTTGTTTTCCCGCTACTACCACACTATGCACAATCGTCAACACAAACATCTATTGGTGAAATCAGACGTATATATAAGGAGAATTCATATCCATTTAAATTGAAAATTACACCCTCATTTTACAATCATCCTGCATTTATCAGTGCACTTACTACACATGTTAAACCATATATTGTTAATAATTTTGACAAATTGGTTTTCTCCTATCACAGCTTACCTGTTCATCAGGTTGAAAAGGCCTGGAAAAAAGGTAAAGAATTTGATTATGTATATCAGCACAAAGAGACCAATCAGCTATTAGCTAATGAATTGGGAATTAGTTTAAACAAAACTATATTACTCTACTCATCTCAACGTGGAAAAGGATGGTTGAAACCATATTTAAACAGAGATATTGGTGATTTACCAAAACTAGGCTGGAAAAAAATCTTAGTTATAGCCCCAGGATTTCCTGTTGATAATTTAGAAACACTATACGATATTGATATTGAGGCACGGAAATTATTTTTAGATGCCGGAGGTGAAGAATTTACATTCATCCCTTCTCTCAATTATGAGAATTATTGGATAGATGCTATTTGGAAAATAATTACAACCTCTTAACCATGCAAAATACGAGCAGTGATTATACAGTAATTATAGCCAATGGAGAATACCCAACACACAATTATCCATTAGATTGCATTAAATATGCAAGCTATATTATTTGTTTAGACGGTGCATTGGAAACTGCATTAGCAAACAGCATCATTCCAGACAGAGTTGTTGGAGATTGTGACTCGATATCGAATACTTTGAAGCTACAATATGCTCACATTATTGAACTCATAACAGATCAAAATACCAATGATCTGACTAAAGCCGTAAATTATTGTATCAAAAATGAGTTCAAAAAAATAAAGATTGTTGCAGCAACAGGAAAAAGAGAAGATCATACTTTAGGTAACATCTCGCTAATGTTAGAATACATGGAGAATGTTGATGTTGAAATGATTACTGATTATGGGATTTTCACTCCTATAGCATCTACAAAAGTTTTTGAAAGTGCAGTGGGTCAACAAGTTTCAATATTCAACATTGATAATAGTCCAGTAACTTCTCATAATTTAAAATACCCTCTAAATAACCTTGTTTTAGATAATCTATGGAAAGGAACTTTGAATAAGTCAAATGGAAGTTCATTCACAATAGAAACAAGAGGAAGAACAATCGTTTATAGAACATTTGAGCGGAAGAAGTAAATAGGATTATTTTTTAATCAACTCTGATTAATTCTAAAATCATTTTCCGAAGCTAATTAATATAACTCTCGCAAAACCTCCAACGATTTAATTTCACTGAAATCATAAACATGCATTCTATAGTAATCCAACATATAGTTTATAACAATATTCCTATCGCTTTGCGATAATCCAAAAAGATGCATATTGTTATAATTTATTTTTTTGAATTCATTCAAAAAAAAGCTCTGTTGTTGATTAAGGAAATGGTTATGCAAAGGTCTAACAAGTGAAAACTCACCGTTTAATAAATCGAAGAAAGAAGTATTAGTGTAATTATCAAGATTAGGTGTTATGCCCATGAATTGAGCAAGGTTAAACATGAAAGTTAAGTGAAAATTGGCCAATCCCTTTTCCTTTTGCTCAAGTGTTAGAATTGAATTTTTAATGAAATTAAAAATCAGGCTATTTTCGTTAGTTTCTTGCAATACTTTCGAGAGAAATTCAGATAAAAAGAAAGTAATTGATAGCTTTACAGCATTTACATTTATTGAATATACGGGGAATTGACGCTGAACATCTTTCAATCTATGTATCTGTCGCAAAGGAAAATGCTCAACTTCTAAATCTAAGACTGAGAGAGGAAAGAAAAGAGCTGAATTGATTTTGCGGTTTTTACTTTTTGATATTGGCAACAAATAAGCCATTCGCCCGAAGTCAGAAGTGAAAACTTGAGCAATAGAAAACCTATCATTATACTTAGTTGCACTTAATACAACACCCTGAGTTTTGTGAAGCATTTTAAAAACTATTCATTTTAATGATTACAATGAATAATATTTACCACTTGCCAAGTAAGCCTTATATTTTTCTTCGTTGAATATGTAATAAAATGCGCCTCTTTTTGACGAAAAAGTCTCTTTAATATGCAATTTATCTAATATATCCATAGAAGCAAGTTTTTTCCTGAAATTGCGTTTATCAATGGGACGTTGATAAATTGCTTCATATAAATCTTGTAATGCGGGTAGCGTAAATTTTCCATCGAAAAAATTGAATATAATGGGTTGCATAGAAACTTTAAATCTTAAAAGAGTCAATGCATCTTCTACCATCTTGTTGTGATCAAACACAAGCTGAGGAAGATCTTTGATGTTAATCCAACGGGCATCAAACTTTTGAGCCAAACTTGTATCGAATTCTTCCAATCGGACGAGTGCATAGAAAGCAACAGAAATTACTCGTCCCCCTGTATCCCTATCAACTTCCCCATAAGCATTTACTTGCTCCATATAAATGCCTCTTTGTTGGGTGTATTCGAAAAGAACTTTCTTTGCAGCAGTTTCCAAACTTTCATTTTCTCCTACAAAACCTCCCATTAAGGACCATTCTCCATATTGTGGTTGGACTGGTCTACGAGTAAGCAGGATATGGAGTTCTTTATCTTTAAATCCAAAAACAATACAATCTGCTGCAACTAGAAACTTGGATTTGTTTAAATAATATTGTTCAGATATTAACATTTACATTGGTGTGTTTAATGATATTAAAAGTTGAGAGTCTATTTAATTAATACAGACTCCCAACTTCTTGAAAAAATCAGATAAGTATTTTAAAGCTTCCTAGCACCATCACTTATAACTACGTCATAAACTTTAGGCTCATGATTATATTTTTCTTTAAACTCAGCTTTGGCATCAATAATAAATTGATCGTATAATTCATCTTTTACCAAGTTGATTGTACAACCCCCGAAGCCTCCACCCATAACACGTGAACCTGTTACGTTGTGCTTCTTTGCTAAGTCATTCAAGAAATCAAGCTCTTCGCAACTCACTTCATAAAGCTTGCTCATTCCGTGATGTGTTTCATACATTTTTTGACCTACTGTTTCGTAATCGTCTCGTTCTAATGCATCCGATACATCGTGTACACGCTGTGTTTCTTCAATTACATATTGAGCACGCATGAAATCTTCTTCGGTTATATCGTTTTTGACTTCATTAAGCATATCCATAGAAGCATCACGTAAAAACTCAACTTGTGAATGGTTTTTGCTAATAGCTTTTGCAGCTCTTTCACACGACTCTCTCCGTTTATTATATGCTNNCGATTCGTGAGTCACTCGTGTGTCAAGAAGCACCAATTTATATCCTTTCGGATCGAATGGGAAATACTCGAATTCCATAGATTTAGTATCAAGACGTATCAAATGTCCTTTCTTCCCAAAAAGAGAAGCAAATTGATCCATGATTCCACATTTTACACCAACATAGTTGTGTTCAGTAGATTGACCAATTCTAGCTAATTCAAACTTATCGATACCTAAATTCAGCATATCATTCAAAGCGAACGCATAAGTGCTTTCCAATGCTGCAGACGAGGACATACCTGCTCCAAGAGGAACATCTCCTGAGAAAACAGTATCAAATCCTTCAACTTTTCCTCCTCTTTTAATGATTTCTCTACAAACTCCGAAAATATACTTGGCCCATCCTTCCTTTGGTAAATTTTCTTCGTTTAATCCGAATTCAGATTTTTCATTCAGATCCAAAGCGTAAGCGGTTATTGTATCGGTACCGTTTAATCTGATGGCTGTAATCATACCTTTGTCGATTGCTCCAGGGAAAACAAAGCTACCATTATAATCTGTATGTTCTCCAATCAAATTTATTCTACCAGGAGAAGTATACACTTCGGGCTTTAGATTTCCAAAATGCTCTTTGAATTTATTTAATACAGTGTCTTTTGTCATTATATGTATGAATTTAGTAAATCAGGCAAAACTTTGTCAATGCTTTTAAGCACCGACAAAGTTTACCATCATTTATTTAAAACAAGGAGTAGGATTAAACAGTAACTTCGTCTCCGCGTTGTTTTACTTTATATCCAGCAAGGGCGTAGTATAGCAAGTATATTTCACCAACTATAACAATAATCCAAGTCAAACTCCAGCTTCCAAGAACGTCTGCAAAAACGCCTTGAGTGAAAGGTAGAATAGCTCCACCTACAACACCCATCATTAATGCTCCAGATCCTTTAGATGTATATTTACCTAAACCTTCAATAGCTAAAGAGAAAATTGCAGGCCACATGATTGAGTGAAATAAACCTACACCTACCAATAACCATGGGTTACCAGTCATCATAGCAAGAACCACAAGAATACCTGCTCCAACAGTAGTCACTAATAATTGAACATTTGCCGATACTTTACTAACAAAACTACCAAACAAACGACCTACAAGCATACCACCCCAATACAAAGCTGCCATTTGAGCTGCTTGTGCAATTGTGTATAAACTGTTTCCATCAGCATCTGTCAATGAAATAGCATAAAGGTTGATATTTGCTCCAACAGCAACTTCAACACCTACATAAAAGAAAATTGCTAATACACCAAGTGCTAAGTGAGAGAAACTCCATACACTTTTGGGTAGTACTTCGTCCTTTTCAGCTGTACTTCCTTCAATGTCTGGCAAGTTCAAGTTTTTCAATACAATTGCTAAAATTGCAACAATACCGATAAGAACAGCAAGAGGAACAAAAAGCGAACTAACTGAAATTTGTTCAGCTTCTTTTCCACCAAATATCAAGAAAGCTACGATAAGTGGCCCAATAGTTGTCATCGAAGAGTTACCAGCTCCAGCGATAGTTTGGCGTTGAACACCACTTGTTCCGGGTACTTTACTTGCAACAATGTAAGGATTAATTGCTGCTTGTAAATACGTTAAAGCAGTACCCGCTACAAAAGATCCAAGAAGAAAAACAAAATAAGCATAAGGAATAGTTGCACCTGCAATATGAACAGTGTTAGGAAATAAAGTAAATTGAAGTGCTGAAAGCTCGAAAAGAGCAAATCCTGCAATCAAAATAATTAAACCGCGTATAAGAGCACCGCGATATCCCACTTTGTCTATTGTTTTTGCAGCTAGATTACCCATAACTAGGTATGCCAAGAAAAAGGAGAAGTTTATAAGCGTAGCTAAAGTGTTTTCTAGGTCACCCGCTTGTCTTAAATATGCCGCTTGCATCGGCGCTTGAAATTGTTGATTGATGCTTGTAATCAATCCTACTAGGGACATCAATATCACCATAGTGATAAA
>DENY01000055.1:0-5651 GCA_002359825.1 Bacteroidales bacterium UBA2632 | reverse complement strand
TTGTTTTTAATTTGTTCATGTTAAATTGTTATTAATAATTGATTTGATATAGAATGTATATGAATATGAATTATCGGTTTCTATTGTTTAACGCTAAATTTGAAAGATGTTTTCGACCTAAATGTATCACCTGGATGAAGCTCCGTTGATGGGTAGTCTGGTTTATTTATACTATCAGGGTAATGCTGAGTTTCAAAGCAAACGGCTGATCGTTCAGGATATTTTAATCCATTTTTACCAGTTAATTTATCTGTCATCCAGTTGCCTGTATATAATTGCATGCCTGGTTCGGAAGTATAAACCTCCATAACGATTCCGGTTTTAGGAGATTCGCAACGAGCACAAAAAGAAAACTCATCTTTATATCTTTTATTCAAAACATAAGTATGATCATATCCTTTACCATACAATAACTGTTGGAAATCATCATTTATTCGCGAACCAATAGTATGTGGTGTGGTGAAATCCATAGGTGTTCCTTTCACTTCTTCTGCATCGCCATATGGAATGGCTGTTGCATCAACAGGAAGATATGTGTCGGCATTAATTGTCAGAACATGATCTTTAATAGATGGATCTCCTGCACCAGACAAATTGAAATATGAGTGGTTGGTGAGATTTAAAATGGTGGGTTTGTCAGTTGTAGCCTTATAGTCTATTATCACTGAGTTCTCATTGGTCATAGTGTATGTAACGGTCACTATTAAATTGCCTGGATAGCCTTCTTCACCATCCTTTGACAAGTATTGTAATTTAATGGAGTTTGCCAAAACCTCTTTCACATCCCAAACAACAGCGTTGAATCCTTTTACGCCACCATGCAAACTATTAGGTCCATTATTAATTGCCAAAGAATATGTTTTATCTTCAAGTGTGAATGTTCCATTAGCAATTCTGTTTGCGGTTCTCCCACAAATTGCTCCAAAATAAGGCTCTTCGGAACTTAAGTATGTATCAATTGATCCGTGACCGGTTACAACATCAACTAACGTTCCGTTTTTGTCGGGCACCATGAGCGATACAATCTTTGCTCCATAATTGGTCACAGTTAGCTCACATCCATTTTTATTAGTGAGAATATAAAGATTGGTCTTTTTATCGTCAACTATCTTCTTAAATTGATCGACAGAGAGTCCACTTAATGTATTTGCTATAGGGGCATCCATAAAATTTATATAATTAGTTCAGTCTGTTTTTTATTTCCGTGTAAAAATAACACATCCGTATCAATTTTTAAATCAAAAAAAGGTGTTGTAAAACATATAAACGCAAATATCAGAATAAAACAGCCTCAATGTTAATTTCCGACATCTATTTTTGCTTTTTTGTGATTAGAATTTTGTCTATTCTATTACCATCTAGATCGATTATTTCAAAAATCAAATCCTCATATTCAAATTTATCACCCAACTGAGGTATTTTATTTATATTAGCCAACACAAAACCTGCAATTGTTGAATAATCTATTTCATCGAAATCAATTATAAAGTCTTTTATAAAATGAGCCATTAGTTCTATGGAGGCATCTCCACTAACTAGAGCAGAATTATCTTCGCGAATGAAAATATCCGGTTCTATTTCTTCGTCTTCTTGCGGGATATCACCTACAAGATTTTCAATAATATCATGAAGAGTCATTATCCCCTCGAAGTTCCCGTATTCATCTACTACAAAGGCTATATATTGTTGATTCTTCTTGAAAAGATCGAGCACACGTTGAGCACGAATCGATGAGGGCACAATCAAAGGCTCTATAATGAATTGCTGTAAAGAAAAATCTGTATCTTTCAATAATTCGACCAATACCTCTTTAACCGTAACAACGCCAAGAAAATTATCTAAGCTGTCTTGACAAACAATCAATTTGCTATGGCGAGAATTTATAACTTCGTCTATAATGCTTGTTTGAGCATTATTAATGTCTATCCAATCGACATCTGTGCGATGAGTCATTAAATGCCTTGCACGTTTATCCGAGAAATAAAAGACTCTCTCGTGAATGATATCTTGTTCTTTTTCGATAACACCTTGCATTGATGCAACTTTTATCATCGATCGTAGTTCCATTTCAGATATTACTTCTGTTTCTTTTTGTATCCCCAGCATTTTATTCAATAGATGTGTCGATTTTGACAACAAACTCACAAACGGATGAAAAGCTTTACTGAAATAAGAAATTGGAATGGCAACAACTTTTGCAACCTTTTCTGGATTATTCAGTGCTATAGTTTTTGGCACCAATTCGCCTACAACAATAGAAACATAAGTAATTATAAAAACAACCAATGCCAAAGAAATATTCTCGGCATAAGGAGCTAAAACTTGATATTGTTTGAAAAAAGGAGCAACTTTTGCTGCAATTGTCACTCCTCCATACACTCCGTTAATGATTCCAATAAGTGTTATACCAACTTGTATGGCAGAAAGAAAATTCTCCGATTTAGACTGAAGTTGGAGCGCTACCTTGGCTCCCTTATGACCTTCATTGCTGTAGGTTTCTAAACGTGTTTTCTTGCTAGACACTAAAGCTATTTCAGAAAGGGCAAAAAAACCGTTCAACAGAATCAGAATAACAATTACCAGAATGTAAATCATCTAATGATTTTAATTTAAATCACAATCTAGAAAAACGCTTTAGAATAACGGAGAAGGATATTCACCTAGTTCTACCAATTCTTTAAATTTGCTAACCACAAAAGGTCGATCCTCTTGATAAGTCACACCAAACCATTGCGATGAGGTATCGAGTACTTTCATCTCAATTTTGTCATCTACAATTAAGTCATTCACCAAAGTTGGAATAAAGAACTCAGCTTTCAACTTCTTTTCATTTTCGTTCAAGAAATTCACAAAAAACTCATCAGAGTAATCAAAGTAATCGGGTGTGAAACCAAACATGTTCATAGAAACAGGCTTGTTATCTGGTAAAGATATCCACTCATCGTTCTCGTCTTTATATTTTACAACACCGTCGATTCTTTTTATCTGTGTGCGCTCTACAATGCCAGTAAGATTGCTGTTTTCGTCAGTTTCGCAAACACCCCGCGCCACAGTTCCACTTTCGGACAACGTGTTGCCAACTCTATAGCCCACCATACAGTATTTGTTTTCAGTATTCTCTAGCTTCGACAAGAAATCGCAAATCACTTGATAACTCTTTCTACCGTAAAAATCATCAGCATTAATTACAGCAAAGGACTCGTTGATTGCACTCTTGCCCATCATCAAAGCATGATTTGTACCCCATGGCTTCACACGGTCGGGGTTCAATTCGAAACCTTTGGGTAAATCGTCTAATTCTTGAAAAACAATCTCAATGGGGAGTAGGTGTTCGTATTTCTTTGTAACTTTCTCTCTGAATTCTTCCTCAAACGTTCTGCGAATCACAAAAACTACTTTTCCAAATCCAGCTTTCACTGCATCGTAAATTGAGTAATCCATAATTGTTTCACCGTTCGGGCCCAATCCATCCAATTGTTTCAATCCTCCGTAACGGCTTCCTAAACCTGCTGCTAATACTAATAAAGTTGGTTTCATATTTTGGTTTTTCTTTTTTATATATTACTCTTGCAAATGTAAGATTTTTATATCAAAAAAGGAAACGAATGTAAATGAATATCTAATTCACCCAACACTTGTTTCAAAAGCTTTCCACAAATTGTCATCGGGCACGGGTGCAGTGATATCAATCTTGTTTTGCGATACTGGATGAATGAAAGATATGCCTCGAGCATGTAAACTGATGCTTCCATCGCGATTGGAACGCTTTGCACCATATTTTAAATCACCTTTTACAGGACAACCAATACTAGCCAATTGCACTCGTATTTGATGGTGGCGACCAGTCTCAAGTTTCACTTCGAGCAGGTAGTAGTTGTCAGATTGGTCGATGAGTGAGTAGTGAAGCAAAGCTTTCTTCGTGTTTGGTTTCTCAGTATGATAGGCCGAGGATTTGTTTCTTTTCTCATCTTTGATGAGATAGTGGGTCAAAGTACCAGTGTCATTAGTTGGCCGATTTTGAACAATGGCCCAATAAACCTTTTCCACCTCATCATCTTTAAACATTTTATTGAGGCGAGGCAGTACCTTGCTCGTTTTGGCAAAAACGACAATGCCGCTTGTGGGTCTATCCAGTCGATGCGTTACACCGCAGAAAACATTGCCGGGTTTGTTGTACTTCTCTTTCAAGTATTCTTTCACCATTTCCGACAGGGGCTTGTCGCCCGTTTTGTCGCCTTGCACAATTTCGGATGAGGCTTTGTTTACAATGATGATGTGGTTGTCTTCGTACAGAACAGTCATATCGAATTTAATTTATTTAGGTGTAAATGTTGGTGAAGTTTAAAGAGCATTTGTGTAAAAAAATAGACATAATTGGGGTAACTTTCTTTTAGAATGATGACAAAAAGGCCAATTTTGTATAGCAAGGGTGCATTGTGTCGTCACAAAGTGGTCTTTTTTTTTAGCGAGGGTGCATTTCGTCAGCAAAAAGCGGTCTTGCTATTTAGCGAGTATGCTTTTGATCGACAAGAAGCACTTTTGAGTACGTTTGATTCTAACACATCCTTCATGTCATTGGTGATCCAGATAGAGCGAAATATAATATGCCATTGTCCATAAACATCTACATATCCCACTAGTTGGGGAGTGTCAATTTCTAATTGCTGCAGGCGACGTCCCACTTTGTACAACCTTTTGGTTTTGGTGCCACGAAACCACGAATACATCAATCGATTAAAAGCAGTGACCCAATTGAAAGATTTGATGCACAATTTGTGTTCTTCGCTTTGAATTATCTTTATTTCGTTGCGATCATCCTTCAAGGTTTCTCCATTACTCTCAAAAGTAGCAGGAAGTGACTTCAAAAAACTCTTCAACTCTTTAAAATCGGGGCTAACTCGTACCTTTATCATTATGCTGTTTTATTGTTGACGATTATTTTTGGACATAAATAAATGTAGGCTTCAGGCTTCTGCAAACGCAATAATGTGTCCATCTAAATCGGCTAAATACCCCACAGTATCGCCCCAATCTTGTGGAGCAAATTCGCAAATTAGTTCACCACCAAGCTCAATAGCACGTTGCATATATTTTTCGGCATTCGTCACTTTGAGATATAATTCACATCTTGGTATCCCGTCACCTTCTGATGGAGGTAGCATTTTGTTGTTCAAAATTTTGGCTGCAACCTTTACAGGCATTAATCCTAATTTTACGCCTGGCAACAATTGAAACTCCGTCATGCCATCAACATATAAGTCAGGTTTTTTTTTCAGCAAATGGCGATAAAACATTGTGCTTCTCTCTTGATTAGAGACATAAAGTATAAATTCAATTTCTTTCATTGTACATTGATTTTAAAAAAAGCAATAACATACATGTTTTTTACTATAAACAAATACCTACTCATTAGGTTTTCATCCTATGCCTTTACTATTTCAAACTCTACTTCGGGAGCATACTCTTCATGACTAATAGATTTCTCAAGCGATTTACCTTCCTCATCATCTACTCCTCCCACTTGTTGTAAGTTGTCAATGTTCATTACGGAAATATCCATAGCAGGAGTCACTTTCTTTTTACACATACCAAAGCGATCAGCGCTCAGAATAATGCCAAAATAAGCACACGTAATTAGGGTGGATGTCCCC
>DENY01000192.1:2476-2667 GCA_002359825.1 Bacteroidales bacterium UBA2632 | reverse complement strand
CACGAAGTGGTCCAACGTGAATAGCCACGGGTTGCAAACCCGTGGGGGATAATCATCAACCACCACAGAACCCCAAAGTGGGTTCAATTTTTACTATTTCAAAAAACCAAAACGCAACAAATATGTTATATTATTCTGCAAACATATTTGCAAAGTTCAATTATAGTTGTAAATTTGCCTGTGACAATTAA
>DENY01000192.1:0-2401 GCA_002359825.1 Bacteroidales bacterium UBA2632 | reverse complement strand
GGGCATAAAAAAAGCCCTGACTGCAGAAATCAAGGCTTTTTTAATAAAAGTATTATCAGATCAGATGACTGATATGTGCATCAAAATATTCATTTCGACACATTATCATCATCATCATTTACTTGGGGCAGTTGCAAGGCTTTCGACGACATTGCAGCTGCTTCTTTTTGGTCTAAACTCAGATCGAAATCTTTGTCTCTCCCATTCCCACTTTTTTCATTCAACGCCAAATTTTCGGTGTTGCTGATAGATTGGCTATCGCCATTCATGCTAGGTGTCTCAATGTCGCTTATGTTTCCATTTGCAGACTTTCCAAATACTCCATAAACTTCAGTTCTAGGAACTTCAGTTTCCGTGTCGTTTTCTACACCATTGTCAGCTTCATTACCCTTCTTCTCTGCCGCTTTGCGCTCGTTGAATTTTTGACGGAGATTGATTGACTCTTTGTACTTATACATAAGAACATTCAATTCGTTCACCAATGGTTTATAATCCAACAATGGATTCCTGAGTTGAGCCACTTCAATTTCCTTAAAAAGATCCTCAATTGAATCAAGAACAGACTTTGTGAGTTCACTAGTTGCCTCTCCAGGACGTTGCGCAAGCTTACTCACCCTCTTGCTCGATACCCGTCTCACTTTTGAAAGAGATGCCGTCAACGTGTCCACATGAGTAGTAAAACCCAATTCATTGAAAGCAGTGCTTACCTCTTCGTCCGTTTTCACATCATCCAAAAATCCTTCGACTCTTTGATTGATTTCCTTTCTGTTCTTTTTTTTATACAAATAAGTAAAATAACGATTGATAACCGTTTCCACAAGATGAAGATCCTTTTTGTCATTGGTCTTCCGCAACATTTTCATGTGAAGCTTAATAGCTCCCACGTCCAACCTCAGTTTTTCGTGCAATAGTTTCAACTCCAATATCATGGGGTCTACGCCATAGGGCGCTTTCAGCTTAACTATTTCCGATTGTTTATTCACTAGCAAATCAAACACAGATTCAATTTGCAACAACTCAGGATCGTGTTTCGACACAATTCCTATCACATTTTCTGCTAATTCTGGAACTTCCAACTTAAGCAATCTAGAATTAGAGACTCTTAGAATAACTAATTTTGAATTTTTACTCATATGAATTAAAATTTAAATGAATAATGCACTTGCCTTTAATTTATTTTTGTAAAATCTATCTGCATCAAATTTACGCCAATATAAAAGAGCCATTTGCATCATAACCTGCTAATCGGCAGTCGAATCGACACAACTATTGTATCGATTCTGCAATGATAGGGAAAAGAATTGATATTACCCAAAAAATATGATTTAAAATTTGCATTTTGTTGATAAGTATTTCATTGAAAATATTATAATGTTGAAACAGAGCCGTTTAACTAAAATAATAAATCGTTGTTTATTTCATGTTTACACATTTTACATATCTATGATTGCTAATGTGAAGTTTTAAACGAACGCTTTGTTAATTATATTACAAAGTATTCTATCTAACCATTTTAATTGCTAAATATCTTACTTGATCACATATATTTTGATGACACACATTCTAAACATTTAAAAGTAGTTGCATTTTTATTAATATATGTATATGGGGTATCTATATATTCACACACCCAATCATTTCATTTTAATAATAAGACCCAGTAACAGAAAAAAAGCACAGTAATATTTACATACCAAAAACAAGCCATTTTTCATTCGTATATTCCAGATTGTATATAGCACTTCCTATTTTTATGACTTATCTGTTGCGTCTATCACTCAAATCACAAAGTAGGAGACTTATTTGTCTCATCTTAATTGCAAACATTTATCAATTTCACTCATCTGCTTCATCTACAAAGGCAGAAAAAATTTGTAAGACTCATCTGTTCAATCTTCCACCTAAGATTGAATTTGTAAGACTTATTCGTTCAATCTGCAACTCAAAATGGGATTTATATGACTTACCTATCAAATCTACGACGGTAGAAAGCACGATGTAAGTCTCATACGTCAAATCTACGACGGTAGAAATGTATGAAAAAACTTTTTCTTCCTATTTTATGCCGTAGAAAGAATAAAAACGACTTATTTTTTCAATCTACCATCGTAGAAAGAACAAAAGAGACTTACATCACTCTTTCCACAGCCGAAGAAATGAAGAATAAGACTTATTTCTTTCATCTTATGTCGTAGAAAAAGCAAAAACGACTAATTTTTCCAATCTACGACCGTAGAAAGAACAAAGGAGACTTATTTTTCCAATCTACGGCCGTAGAAAGAACAAAGGAGACTTGCATCGTCCTGTCTACCGTCGTAGAAATGTGTGCACAAACATCAAAAACAGCCAAAAAGTGACTAAAAAGGGATGAAAAGTCGCAATTTTGACCATTTCTCTCAAT
>DENY01000087.1:12631-21355 GCA_002359825.1 Bacteroidales bacterium UBA2632 | reverse complement strand
TATAGCCAACTCGGCAAGTGTATTGAGAATGTATGACCAATGAGCTTTATCATCAGTCTGCCAAGTCTTTAAATATGTATTACTTGTTTTTGTGAAACACAATAGCGGAATGTTTTGTATTTTTGCACTACACATATATGAAATAAACATCCGCTGATGGTGTAGATTATAAAAAAAACGCTATTCATTGAACCACACCATTACAAAAAACAAGACACATTGTATTATGAACTATACTAAAGATTACGCTGCTCTAAAGAAGCTGTTTTTATCTACCGAAACGAATAAGAAGTTTGACACAATAGAGATGCACGACATCGAATTTGTATCTCAATCATTTGGTATCTTACCAGGTATCGAAGAGTACAAGTGCAACACGCACAATGTTACATCGAAGGAAGAGGTTGAATTTTATTCCGAAAACGGTATATCAGACAACAGTGTACATATCAAAGATATTTTTGCAAAAGAGAACCGAAGCTTCAAATATCAAATAATAAAGCCAAAGGGGATAGACAAAGTAAAGAAAGTTGTATTGCTGTTTCATGGATTCAACGAGAGAGACTGGAGCAAATACTTGCCATGGGCAAAGGCGATAAGCGATGGCACGGAAAGTGCTGTAATATTATTCCCAATTGCATTTCACATGCAGAGGGCACCAAAAGAGTGGAGCAACACGCGAGAAATGTTTAGGTTGAGCGAGGAGAGAAAGAAGGCGTTTCCCGATATCGAAAACTCAAGCCTAACAAACGTGGCTGTGAGTACGCGCCTTCATGCTATGCCTCAACGCGCTATATGGTCGGGACTGCAAACGTATAACGATGTGCTACAATTGATGAGAGAGATCAAAAAAGGTAACAACACACACATCGATAAGGATGCTCACTTTGATATCTTCTCTTTTTCTGTGGGTGGTTTCTTGGCACAAGTATTGAAGTTGGCCAACTACAACAATTATTTCGACAACTCAAAAGTGTGTTTGTTTTGTAGTGGTGCTACATTCAACCATCAAGCCCCAGTGTCGAAGTTTATTCTTGATAGCGAAACTGATGCAGCTTTATACGCTTATTTGGTAAAAGATTTTGATGAAATACTGAAAAAAGACGATGTGCTACATCATTATATTAGGGAGGAAAACATGGCAGGAAAAATATTTTATGCCATGCTGGACTATGATAAGGAGAGAGCGTTTCGCGAGAGGCTTCTAAAGAAACACGAGCAACAGTTTTATGCCATATCGCTTACGAAAGACGACATTGTTCCTCCTTTGGAAATAAAGAATACGCTGAAGGGCGCAAATAGTGATATTGATATTCGGGTGGATGAGATGGACTTTGAATATGACTACATACACGAAAATCCTTTCCCTGTGATAGCAGTAGACTCAGAAAAAGTAGATAAGAGTTTTAGAATGGTGTTTGACAGGGTGTGCGAGTTTTATAAATAGCCATTGTTTTTTTCGTATTTTGTAGAATACTATAACGGAATGTTTTGTATTTTTGTGTATAACACAAAAAAGATGAAGATAAGAGAGAGAGAGAGAGCATAGACCAACCTCACACTCAATTATCGTTTCACAAACAAGCGACATTGCACTATGAACTACTCTAATGACTACACTGCTTTACAGAAACTCTTCGCTTCGTCAGAAACAAACAAAGAGTTTGACACCATTGAGTTACACGATTTAGGCTTTGAGTCTGCTTCGTGTGGCATTCTACCAGGAATAGAAGAGTACAGGTGCGATATACACAATGTGTCGTTGAAAGAGGATTTCTCATTTTACACAGAGATTGGCACAATAGATCAGAATGTACATATCAAGGATATTTTTGTTGAAGAGAACCAACGCTTCAATTACCAAATAATAAAACCAAAAGGGACAAACAAAGCCAAGAAAGCTGTTTTTTTATTTCATGGTTTCAACGAAAAAGATTGGAGTAAATATTTGCCATGGGCAAAAGCCATAAGTGATGGCACAGGTAGCGCAATAATTTTGTTTCCTATTGCATTTCACATGCAACGANNCTAAGTGAACACCGTAAAGAGCGGTTTCCCAACATTGTCAACTCGACCCTGTCTAACGTGGCCATAAGTATGAGATTACATGCCATGCCACAACGTTTCATTTGGTCGGGATTGCAAACATATTACGATGTGATTCAACTAATTGAAGACATCAAGAACGGCAACAATCATCATATCGACAAAGACTTCGATTTCGATATATTTGCCTACTCCATTGGTGGATTTCTGGCGCAGATATTGAAGCTGACCAATTATAAAGGCTACTTCGAGAAGACAAAAGTATGTCTGTTTTGTAGTGGTGCCACCTTCAACCGTTTGTCACCCGTCTCGAAATTTATTCTCGACAGCCAAGCAAATGTTGCTTTGTACTCATATTTGGTGGAACATTTTGATAAAATGCTTGAAAGAGACAGCGTGCTACGTCACTATATACAGGATGGTCACACGGAAGGGAAAACCTTTTCGGCTATGCTCGATTATCAAAAGATGCGAAAGTTTCGAGAGAAACAGTTGAAGAAATATGAACAGCAAATATACGCCATATCTCTGGCCAAGGATGAAGTGATACCTTCGTTCGAAATAATGAATACACTGAAGGGAGCTTATCGAGAAATAGACATCAGAATGGATGAAATGGATTTTGAATATGACTACATTCACGAGAATCCGTTCCCTACGAATGTTTCAAATTCACAACAAGTGGATGAGAGTTTTGACAAAGTGTTTGAAAAAGTATGTGAATTTTTCAATGAATCGATTGCCAAATAACCCCTTTACCAGCTAAACACTCATATAGCAATGATCTATAGGGTGGTGAGAGATGAAAGACTTTGAAAGGAAAGTGTTATTGATAACCTATCTGTAAGTGGCATTCAATGGATATTTTTTCAAAACATTTACTGTGTGTAGAAAATGTTTGAAAAAAAGATGAATGTCCCATCCATCGCCGTGAAAATGTTGTATAAAGAAATTCACAATTGAATAAGACAAAAAAAAAGGCTCCAAATTTGGAGCCTTTTTTTGTCTTATTTTGTTTGGAAAATTTACTTCTTATTTTTCAATAGCAAGCAATTCTACATCAAATATTAAAGTAGAGAATGGTTTGATAGTTCCTCTATCATCAGCTCCATAAGCTAAATTGTAAGGAACATATACTTTCCATTTCGAACCAACAGGCATTAACTTCAATGCTTCAGTCCAACCTGGAATAACTTGGTTCACACCAAATACTGCTGGCTCATTTCTATCTACGCTACTGTCAAAAACAGTACCATCCAACAATGTACCATGATAGTGTACTTTCACTTGATCATTTTCTGTTGGTATTGCACCTGTTCCTTTTTTAATCACTTCGTATTGAAGACCGCTGGGTAATGCAACTACTTCTTCTCTTTCTGCGTTTTCAGACAAGAATTTTTCACCTGCTTCGATATCGTCTTTGTATTCAATCTTCAAATCTTCTTCATTTTTTCTTTGAGATTCTTCTTGAGCTGCTTCCATTTTGCTTTGAACAAAATCTCCAGCTTCTAATTTTGAAATAGCAAGATTTTCGTTTTTCAACGTTCCAACGAGTCCAGAAATCAATTGATCAATGTTCACTTTTTTAGTTGTATCAGCAGCAAAAATGATGGAAGAGAATTGTGGAATCATTTGTTGTGAAATTTGATTACCAATGCTCAAGCCTTGTATGTATGATGATTTTTCTTCACCTGCATTAACAGCTTCTTTTAAACCTTTCAAAAATTGATTCAATTTTGGAGCATTAGCTTTATTCAAAGAATCGATTTTAGTTTTCATCTCTTTCTGAAGAGTTACTTTTTCAGTAGAATCTGCTGCAGAAATCTTCATTTGATATTCATATTCGATGTTGGTTGGACTTTCAACCACACCCAATTGCTCAAGGTACTGCATCAAACCTTGATCTGCTAAGTTAACTCCATAAGCATAAGAGATTGAGTCAACATCGGTCTTAAGAGATGCTTTTGGAGTAGAGTTGCCTCCACAAGAGACAAGCATCACGCTTCCAACAACAATTGCACAAAGTGCAAGTAGATTAATTTTCTTCATGTTCATTTTAATAGTTTAATTTCTTATTTTATTTATTGAATATTTATTGAATACTTTTATTCGATTCCCAACAATTCAACCTCAAAAATAAGAGCTGAATTAGGTTGAATATCATTTCCCGCACCTTGCTCGCCGTAAGCCATATTGGAAGGAACAAAAAGTCTCCATTTAGAGCCCACTGGCATCAATTGAAGAGCTTCTACCCAACCTTTGATTACCTGAGTAACGCCAAATGTAGCGGGTTGTCCTCTTTGCACCGAGCTGTCAAACACCGTTCCATCAATCAATGTTCCGTGATAGTGACATTTTACAGTATCCGTAGCAGTTGGTACTGGTCCATCACCTACAGTCAAAATTTCATACTGCAAACCACTTGGTAGGCTCACAACATTCTCTTTTTCTTTGTTTTCAGACAAAAATCGTTCGCCTTCTTTTCTGTTCATTTCTAACATTTCGTTTTGTTTTGCATTAAAGTATGCTTGAATGTGTTTTGAAGCTTCTTCTAAAGATATAGAAGGTTCTTCATTTCTCATAATTTCAGTAAAAGCTTTTACAAAAGCTTCAACATCAAGGTTTTCTAATCCGGTTTGCATAAGTTGGGTGGCCATACTCATGCCAAGTGAATAACTTAAATTCTTCATTATTATTTTTTATACTACAGCGATGTCATCTGTAATTGATTATCATTTAGCATTTGCAATAAAATATATTGACATCTTATCTTGCTTTTTGCAATTTACAGCACAAAAGTAATACTTTAAATGTGAAATAGAGTAATTTCAGATAAAAAAAGTAAGCTTTAGGAGTCTAAAACACAAAAATAATTTTGAAGCAAGATTCAAATAGATAGCATTTTATAGGAAAGGAACATCAAAATTTGATTTGTCCCATTTGAAGGGCAACTTCATTAAATTCACTAATCATTTCCTCTATCACCTTTTGAGCAGAAATAATCGATGGAATATGAGATGCTACTTGACCAATTTCCAATTCACCGTCTACAAGATTGCCTTCAAATATTCCTTTACGAGCACGTCCGCGGCCTAAAACTTCCCGAATCTCATCGGCTGAAGCACCTCGATGTTCCATCTCTTGAATTTGATCAAAAAATTCATTTTTGATTAATCGGGTTGGACTCACTTTTTTAAGGGACAATATGGTGTCTCCTTCTGGAAGATTGAGGCAACGCATTTTGAATGCTTCACTGGCAGAGCTTTCGTGGGTTAAGGCAAATCTGGTACCCACTTGCACTCCATCTGCTCCAAGTGCCATTGTAGCCAACATGCTTCTCCCCGAAGCAATTCCTCCAGCAGCAATTATTGGCAAGTCAACAGACTTGCTCACCTGAGGGATGAGTGTAAGTGTGGTTGTCTCCTCTCTACCATTGTGACCACCTGCCTCAAAACCTTCGGCCACTATTGCATCAACACCTGCCTCTTGAGACTTTTGTGCAAATTTGGAGCTTGACACAACATGCACTACTTTGATACCTTCATGTTGCAGCTTGGATGTCCACAGTTTTGGATTTCCTGCAGAAGTGAACACAATAGGTACTCCCTCTTCTATTATAATTTTCATAATCTCCTCAACTTGAGGATACATCAAAGGAACATTTACTCCAAAGGGATGATCGGTTGCGGCCTTACACTTAACGATGTGTTCACGCAACACATCAGGATACATCGATCCTGCACCTATCAATCCAAGTCCACCTGCATTGCTTACAGCCGAAGCAAGGCGCCACCCACTGCACCAAACCATGCCAGCTTGTATGATGGGGTATTTTATATCGAATAGTTCTGTTATTTTATTTCTTCTCATAATATACATTGATTTTGTACAAAGGTACATTATTTAGACGAACAACATAAGTGATAGAGGCACTTTCGAGTTTTTTTAGTAACTTTGCGCTCTGTATAATTGATGATTAATAATTAATTTGAAACACTGATGAATATTCTTATTCTTGGCGCTGGTGGTCGCGAACATGCATTGGCATGGAAAATAAAACAAAGTGAAAAAACTAACAAACTATATATAGCCCCTGGCAATGCAGGTACAGATATGGTAGGTGAAAATGTAGCTCTGCTAACAACTGATTTTCCTGCCATTAAACAATTTGTATTAGACAACAACATCAACATGGTGGTGGTTGGACCCGAAGATCCATTGGTGAATGGCATATATGATTTCTTTGGCCAAGATAGTGAGTTGAGTGATATTCCCGTTATTGGTCCATCAAAAGAAGGTGCAAAACTGGAAGGGAGTAAGAAGTTTGCAAAAGAATTTATGATGCGCCATGATATCCCAACTGCGCGATATAAAAGTGTGACAAAAGAAAACATTGACGAAGGATTCGAGTTTCTGGAAACACTCTCGCCACCCTATGTATTGAAAGCCGATGGATTGGCTGCAGGTAAANNTTGGCAGCAGGTAAAGGTGTGATAATTTTGAATGAACGCATAGATGCTATCAATGTGTTGAATAGGATGTTATCGGGAATGTTTGGCCAATCAAGTCAAACAGTAGTGATCGAAGAGTTTTTGTCAGGCATAGAATGCTCAGTATTTGTTCTTACCGATGGTAAGAATTATAAAATACTGCCCATCGCAAAAGATTACAAACGTATTGGAGAGGGAGATACAGGATTAAACACAGGTGGCATGGGAGCCATCTCACCTGTACCGTTTGCCGATGATGTTTTCATGAATAAAGTGATAAAGAGAGTCATCGAGCCTACTGTAAAGGGACTCGCAAAAGAAAAAATTGAGTACAAAGGATTCATTTTTATTGGGTTGATTTCTGTAAATAATGAACCATACGTTATTGAATATAACGTGAGATTGGGTGATCCTGAATCTGAAGTTGTATTGCCTCGTATAAAATCAGATTTTGTGGACCTTTTAGAAGGTGTTGCCAATGGCAATCTTGATGAAAAAGAGATAATAATTGACGAGCGTTATGCTGCCACAGTTATGCTCGTATCAGGTGGATATCCAGAGGTATATGAAAAAGACAAGTTAATTGAAGGTTTAGATCAAACAAAAGACACATTGGTTTTTCATGCTGGAACTGTAACCAGAGAGGGAGGCATCTACACAGCAGGAGGGCGTGTGTTGGCACTCACATCTTTTGGAGATACAAAACATGAAGCATTGAAAAAATCCTTTGATAGTGCGGAAGAAATCTCTTTCGACAAAAAATACTATCGCAAGGATATTGGATTTGATATTTAGATAAAAGTAGACATCTACGTTAGTAGTCTAATATTCATAAGGTAATGCATCAAATATCAAACAGTTTTAGAAGAAATATTGTAGAGTCGCGCTTCGCTCCCATTATATTTGCAATTATTGCAATGGCTATGCGACTTGCTTTGTTTTTGTCCGTGGGTATTCAGCCACAAGAATACCCAACAAGCTTAGCATGGCATGTAATGAGTCCATTGTTCTCAAACGATTGGATATCATTGGGCGCAAGTACTGCCTCGATTTTCTTAATTGCATTTCTTTTCTCCAATCTCAATCAAGGGTATACTTTAACTCGATTTAGAACATCACTCCCTTTCGTGTTGATCTTATTTGTATTAAGTATTCACCCCCATTTTTTAGCAATGTCGCCCAATTATTTGAGCGTCATCCTCCTACTTGTTGCAATCTCTCCACTATTGGAATCTTATCAACGCTCCTCTCCGCGTAATTTTGCATTTAATGCAGGAGTTCTTATTGCTTTATCGGGCACTTTCCAAGTTCTTGCATTAGCTCTTCTGCCTCTTTGGTGGTACGGAGAAACATCCATGCATGGATTTAGAATGAAATCATTTCTTGCACTTCTATTGGGTGTGCTGCTTGTTTTATGGAATGTAGCAGGCTTTTACTTTCTCTTCGATAGTTTACAAAACTTTCTTACACCCTTTACACACTTCAATAGTATCAATTTTTCTGTTCCTCATTATCACCTCATTACATGGGTTATCATTGGTCTATTATCACTGCTCGTAATAATAATTGTGGTGATGGATATCCAAATATTTCAAAGAGAACGGGTATTGACTCAGAAGACGCTTTCATTTATAATTTTAATAGCTTTTTTCAGTACAATCCTTCATTTACTCTATTGGCATCAAACCTTTTTCTTTATGCAACTAACCATAATTATGCTAACTTTTATAGTTGCCCATTATTTTTCCTACACCAAAACGAAAGGAATAATATACTTGTTCCTCACTTTTTTTAGTGGATTGTCCTTGATTTTTATTTATCACCTTATTGGAAAACCTCTTCTTTTTTGATGATCTTACTAACAAAACACCAGGTTAGTTGTTTAATAGATAAATCATTAAGTATTAAGTATCAAAAAAATAGGAGACATGAAATATGAAACACATCAATAAACTAACAATATTCATAGCTTTTTTAAGTAGCATACTTTTGCTTAGTTGTGGATCATCAAAGACCATAGCTGAAAAAGCCAAACAAGCACAAGAACTAAATGAACAAATTTCGAACTTTGACTTCAAGTTTCTTGCAACGTATGCTTATCCCACAAATTATGGGTCAATATACTTATCACCCTATTACGACGTAACTGTTTCTGCTGATACGGTCTCTGTGTATCTGCCCTATTACG
>DENY01000087.1:12253-12582 GCA_002359825.1 Bacteroidales bacterium UBA2632 | reverse complement strand
ATAAAGTTTGAGAGCACAGATTTTGAATATGAAGTTGAAAAAGGTGACAAAAAAGGTAATTGGCTTGTGACAATTCTGACAAAAGACACTCCCAAACAAATGAGACTCTATTTTAATTTGTGGGACAATGGTACAGGTCGTTTAGATGTGCAAGACCCAAGTCGACAGTCAATATCTTTTCAAGGAACTATTGAACCACGAAAAGAGAATAAATAAAGAATGACAAATAGTAATCATAAAAAAAACCCGAATTTATCGGGCTTTTTTTATTTGTCGATTAAATGTATGGTTATTTCAATTTATCTGCCATATTCTTTGGCAAATAGAAG
>DENY01000087.1:11265-12232 GCA_002359825.1 Bacteroidales bacterium UBA2632 | reverse complement strand
ACAGAACCAATATCAAATGGTTTTCCGTTGAGATACCCTACAGAAGAAGAAGCTGGAATACGTAAAGTTGTTTTCTTCTTTTTCACGACCAATACAGGGAATTTCCCGTCTTTATCTTCTATTGAATAGTTCATTCCTGAAAAAACATCTGTATGCTTGGCAAATATGTTTTGAGTTACTTCGGAAAGTGGAGTTTTTAGACCTGAAGCTTTAAATAAATAATCATTTATCTCTGTATTTTTAAGATGTCCCTTTGGTACATGCCCATCAGGATGATAAGCTGCAAGCAATACTTCCTCACCCGAATGACTACCCGTTGTAAAACCAAAACACATGTGATCATTCATTACACTGATAATATTGTTTCTAAAGCTTGGACTATTGGCCACTTGTGTATAGTCTCCCTCTTTATAGNNTAGTTCAATATCGGTGTGCTTTTTGAATTCTGCCCTCATATTTTCAGGTTTTACATTCAAGAGTTTTTCTTCGATACCGGATGAGGTTAGTGTGAATTTTGAAACAGGGCCGAATAACTCACTCAATGTCATCTTACCACCGCCAGATTTACATTCTCTTTTACCAATAGTAAGTCCACCTGTGGTGTGATCGGATAGAATAACAACAGCAGTTTCACCATCTTTTTGAGCAAAGTCCATCACTTTACCAACTGCGTCATCAAAAGCTATTAATTCAGTAATCGTTCCTACAGGGTCATTTGCATGAGCCGCCCAATCCACTAAACTTCCTTCGACCATCAAAAAGAAGCCTTCCTCATTTTTTGACAAAATTTCTAATGCTTTTTCTGTCATTTCAGCTAACGATGGAATTTCTTTTGAGTCACGGTCTAAATGAAAAGGAAAAGCATCTTTTCCAAACAATGACCAAATTGGATTATTTCCATTATAGTTCAGCATTGCCTCTCTGTCATCTTGAAGGAGAACAGTGTTATTGTTTTTAAAGTGATCTT
>DENY01000087.1:0-11172 GCA_002359825.1 Bacteroidales bacterium UBA2632 | reverse complement strand
ATTTTAGAAGCTTCTAAAATAGTAGCAAGCGGTTGATAGGTCATAGTTGAATCTAAGGGATACAAATCATTTCCTGGATCTACCACTGGATAAGTAGAAACCCAGCCGGCACGAGATGGAACTCCCGTCATATAGCACGATGTGGTAGGTGCTGAATCTCCAATAGGGGCATTTGACGAAAAGGTAGAAACAGTACCAGAAATAAATGGATCTATGTTAAGACCATCACCCAATTTATTATATATCTTATACCATCTTGCTGCTGAATAAGCACCAAGAGATGTACCATCTGGAATCATAAGGATAACATTTTTCACAGGTTTCACTTCTTGGGCAAAGGTGAAAGATGCAAATATTATCAAGAATGAAAGTAAAATTGTTTTCTTCATTATAAATATACTTTTTATTTTTTTCAAGGCAAAGATAATACATATTTTAAATCATGATAAATTGACAGTTAAGTATCTCTTATGTGTTAACCTTTATAGTGTTATATAACATCTCCAACAATCTAAAGTGTATTTAATTTAGTATTTTTGCATGAAATGTCATTTTATAGAATATGACTAACAAAAAGAGACCCCTTATCCTTATCACCAATGATGATGGATTCAGAGCAAAAGGAATACGTACACTCACTGCCTACCTAAAAGATGTTGCAGACATTATAGTGTTTGCACCCGATCAACCACAATCAGGTATGTCAAGTGCTATTACATCTATCAACCCATTGCGATACTTTTTATATAAAGAGGAGGAAAACGTAAAAACCTACGTTTGTAACGGAACTCCCGTTGATTGTGTGAAACTGGCAATGTATGTTTTACCAAAAAAGCCAGATATGATTTTTTCGGGTATCAACCACGGCTCGAATGCTGCTGTAAGTGTTTTATATTCTGGAACAATGGGTGCTGCAATAGAAGGATGTATATTCGGTATCCCCTCGGTGGGAATGTCGTTATGTGACTTTGGTGCAGAAGCCGATTTTTCTCAGAGTGGAATGATTGCAACGGAAATTGCGAAGAAAGTGTGGGAGGAAAAACTTCCTAAAGGTGTTTGCTTAAATGTAAATGTACCAAAAGGCGAAATTAAAGGTCTTAAAATAGCAACACAAACGCAAGGCAAATGGACCAACGAATACTATGCATCTAAAGATGCGGGACAAAGAGATGTATTTTGGCTGCGCGGATATTTTGATAATTGGGAAGAACAAAACAAAGAAAGTGATGAGTGGGTACTTACAAATGGATACGCAGCTGTTGTTCCAGTTAAAATTGATATGACTCACTATGAAACAATCGAATTGTTGAAGCATTGGGAACAAGAAATCACTACTGATTAAATCTCATCCTCAAAAAATAAATCAACACCTATGAAATATTACCTTATTGCAGGAGAAGCTTCTGGTGATTTGCATGCATCCAATTTGATGCAAGCATTAAAAGAAAAAGACGAAAAAGCAAAGTTTCGTTTTTTTGGTGGTGACCTTATGCAAAAAGTTGGGGGAACTTTGGTAAAGCATTATAGAGAGTTGGCGTTTATGGGCTTTATCCCTGTATTGTTGAATTTAAAAACAATACTTCGCAACCTTGAAATTTGCAAAAAAGACATCATTGAGTTTGCTCCAGATGTCGTGATTTTGGTGGACTATCCAGGTTTCAATCTGAAAATTGCGAAGTATATCAAACAAAACACAACCATCCCAGTTACCTATTATATATCTCCCAAAATATGGGCGTGGAAGGAATATCGCATCCATTCATTTAAGAAATATGTAGATCAGATGCTGTGTATACTTCCTTTTGAGGTGGATTTTTATAAAAAACATAACTATCCTGTCAACTATGTGGGAAATCCAACAGTGGATGCAATAAGGAAAAGAGCAAATAGCACTCAGACTTTTCAAGAGTTTGTAGCATTAAATAGACTCCCAAACAAACCAATTATTGCTTTATTAGCGGGTAGTAGAAAGCAGGAAATCACAGATAACTTGCCTGTGATGCTCAAGTCTATTGAAAAATTTGACAGCCATCAAGTAATAATTGCGGGGGCACCGGGAATTGAAAAAGATTTTTATCAAAAAAACATCGCAAATAAAGATGTAGAGTTGATTTTTGGACAAACCTATGAAATACTTGCTCAAGCAGATGCAGCTTTAGTGACCTCTGGCACTGCAACTTTGGAAGCGGCACTGTTGAATACTCCGCAAGCAGTATGCTATAAAACACCAGTTCCAAAATTAGCATATTGGGGATTCAAACATATTTTGAAAACGCCCTATATTTCGTTGGTAAATCTGATTGCTGGAAAAGAAGTAGTGAAAGAGCTGTTTGCAAAGTTTTTCACAATCGACATTATTCAAGAAGAAACGCGCAAATTGTTATTTGATACTAAGTACCGACAGAAGATGTTGCAGGAATATCAACAAATTCAAGAAACTTTAGGCACAGAGAATACATCGAACAAAGCAGCAAAATTAATCTATGATAAGATATCAAATTAATGCTCCATTCAATTATCATCGAATAAAATAATTTCAAAAAACCTGATAAACTTTCAAGAATTCACTATATTTGTTCTCTTTGTATTTATAAATCACATAAAGCTATTATCACATGAAAATTGGAATTCTTACATCAGGCGGCGATTGTCCCGGCATAAATGCAACCATTAGAGGAGTTGGCAAAACAGCTATCAACCATTTTGGGATGGAAGTTATTGGCATTCACAATGGCTTTTCTGGATTATTACATAAAGACATTTCTACATTAACCGAACGCTCACTCTCGGGAATATTAAACTTAGGGGGAACCATATTAGGAACTGCACGAGAAAAAGTATTTCGTAAACTAATTACTTCACCCGATGAAGAGGATCGAAAGACAATAAAAAAAGCTTATCACGAGCTGGGACTTGATTGCTTAGTTTGTATTGGCGGTAACGGAACACAACGTACAACATGGATGCTTTCTGAAATGGGGCTCAATGTAATTGGTGTTCCCAAAACTATCGATAACGATATTTATGGAACCGACATAACTTTTGGTTTTGACACTGCTGTAGGGATTGCTACGGAAGCTATTGATAGACTACATTCTACAGCGAGCTCACATAGAAGAGTGATGGTGATAGAGATGATGGGACATCATGCAGGTTGGATTGCTCTTCATAGTGGTATGGCTGGCGGTGCAGACATCATACTCCTTCCCGAGTTAGGATACAACATGAAGGTTGTTATTGATAAAATAAAAGAACGATTGGAGATGGGGAAGCCATATTCGATTGTGGCTGTTGCTGAAGGAATTGAAATTCATGGTAGCAAGATGCGCCCAGCAAGCTACTTTGCACATCATATTGAAAAAGAGACAGGCATCGAAACTCGTGAAACAGTATTAGGCTATGTGCAAAGAGGTGGATCACCTTCACCCTTCGATAGAACACTTGGAACAGAGCTTGGTGGTCATGCAACTCAGCTTATTCATGAAGGTAGGTTTGGCAGAATGGTTTCTGTGAAGGGTCGTGGCATAAGCGATGTGCCTTTATCAGAGGTGGCAGGCAAACTACGATTGGTTAAACCTGACGACAATTTAATTATTCAAGGAAAGCGAATTGGTATTTCATTTGGTGTCAGCGAAGATTAATAACATACAAAGCTAAAAAAACTCCATTTCTTTATTGAAATGGAGTTTTTTGTTTCATAGCTCACAGCAAACTTTACTTGTCTTATGTATGATGTATATTCAGTTTGATTTAAATCACAGGCCGTTTTGCGTCAACATCTTCCTTATTATCGCCCATTGCGTCGTCAGACATATCCAATAGGCTTTTCTTAAAATGGAGATCTTCTTCAAGAATTTTCAATGCTTTCTCGGCAGCTCTTTGGTGAGACTCTTTTTTGGAATAACCAACACCCTCTGCAGTTTCTACATCCGCTATCAAAACACTTGAATGAAATATTGGATTGTGTTTGGAGTCGTAGTAAGAATCAATGACATCAAACCGAACTTCAAGTTTGTGCTTTTGCCCCCACTCTATCAATCTCGATTTAAAATCAATCTCAGTTTTCACCACATCTTCAAAATCGAGATATTTCTTAATAAGTGTATTAAACACAAATTCCTTGGCAACTCTGTAGCCTTGATCTAAATATATTGCTGCAATAAGGGCTTCCAATGCATCTCCATACATGTTGGTATTGTGGGCAACATTGCGCGTCGATGTAACCAATAGGTTATCGAGCCCCATTTCTACCGCCAATTTATTCATCGTTTCACGTTGAACAATGCGTGAACGCATATTGGTAAGAAAACCCTCCTTTTTATTTTCGAACTCTTTATAAAGAATATCAGCTATGATAGCGTCCAAAATGGCGTCACCCAAAAACTCCAATCTCTCGTTGTTGGCCCACTTTCCGTTGTCTAATCTTATTGACGATGATTTATGAGCAACAGCTTGTTGATACAAAGAAATATCGTGAGGATAAAAACCTACGATATTATAGAATGTAAGATAGGGCTCTTTCCCTTTTCGTGGAATAGCCCTTATCTTTTTGTATAGTTTTTTTATCACACTTACTCGGTGTATTTCTTGAAAATTACGCTTGCATTGTGTCCTCCAAATCCAAAGGTGTTGGAAAGAACAGCATGAATTTCTCTTTTCTGAGGTTTATTGAATGTGAAATTCAAATTATAATCGATCTCTGGATCTTCATCTCCTTCTTCGAAGTTGATGGTAGGTGGCACAATTTGATCTCTTATAGATAAAACACTTAAGAGAGCTTCTATTGCTCCAGCAGCACCAAGAAGGTGACCAGTCATAGATTTAGTTGCGCTAATATTTAGCTTATAACTATGTTCACCAAAAACATCTAATATGGCTTTCGTTTCAGAAATATCACCAACTGGTGTAGATGTACCGTGTACATTTATGTAATCTATGTCTTCGGGTTGCATTTCAGCATCTTCCAAAGCGTTTCTCATTACAAGTTTAGCACCAACTCCATCAGGATGTGAAGCTGTTAAATGATAAGCATCAGCAGACATTCCTGCTCCTATCACCTCAGCATATATTCTTGCTCCACGAGCTTTGGCATGTTCCAACTCTTCTAAAATAAGAGAAGCAGCACCCTCACCCATTACAAAACCATCACGACTTTTACTAAAAGGTCTCGATGCTGTTTCGGGTGATTCATTGCGAGTAGATAATGCATGCATCGCATTAAAACCGCCCACTCCTGCATCTGTAATTGCAGCTTCGGCACCACCTGTAACAAAAGCATTTGCTTTACCTAAACGAATTAGGTTGTAAGCATCAGCAATCGCATTAGTTGATGAAGCACAGGCAGATACTGTGGCGTAGTTGGGCCCCCGCAGTCCATAAATCATAGAGATGTGCCCAGTGGCAATATCAGCTANNATAAATCTGGGTCCTTTATCTTTATTTATTGCGTAATTCCCTACCTCGTCTTCAAACGTTTTAATGCCACCAATTCCTGCAGAAAATATAACTCCAATTCTGTCTAAATTCTCTTTCTCAAAATCCAGCCCAGAATCATTTACAGCTTCTGTTGCAGCAGCTATTGCTAACTGCGAATATCGGTCGTGTTTTCTCGCTTCTTTTCTATCAAAATGTTCAAGTGGATCAAAATCCTTAACTTCGCAAGCGAATTGTGTTTTGAATAATGATGAATCGAACAAAGTAATAGGTCCGGCGCCACTTTTACCCGCAATGGCATTTCCCCACGTTTCATTAACGTTGTTGCCAATTGGAGTAATGGCTCCCAGACCTGTTACTACAACTCTTTTTAATTCCATATAATTATTTAATGGATATTTATTTTGCGTGCTCCTCTACATAGAGAACTGCATCGCCTACAGTTGAAATTTTTTCAGCTTTGTCATCTGGAATTGAGATATTGAATTCTTTTTCAAATTCCATGATCAATTCTACAGTGTCCAATGAATCTGCTCCTAAATCGTTTGTGAAGCTTGCTTCGTTGGTAACTTCAGATTCTTCAACGCCTAATTTATCAACGATAATTGCTTTTACTCTTGATGCTGTTTCAGACATAATTTTTGATATTAATTAAATAAATAAATTTTTATTCCTAATTTTGCGATCCAAAGTAAATCATTTTTTATTGAATAAAGCAAACTTTCATCCTACTATTTCATCAAAAGTGCACAATTTTGAGTTTTTTGTGCAAAAATCAAAGTTTTTATGACACATATTGCTCTTTTTTCATCAGGTAACGGAACAAATGCGGAAAATATCGCCAAATATTTTGATAAAAACAGTCAGACTAAAGTATCTCTGATAATATCAAACAAGCAAGAGGCCTACGTACACCAACGTGCAAAAGCTTTAAGGATACCTTCTTACAGTTTTACCAAAGCCGAGATCATGGAAGGAACACCTCTCTTAAAGCTATTGTCTGACTATAATATAGAGTTTATTATACTGGCAGGTTTTCTCCTAAAAGTACCCGATACATTATTAGAAAAATACCCAAACAGAATAATAAATATACATCCTGCTCTTTTGCCCAAACATGGTGGTAAAGGAATGTACGGCGACAAGGTACACAAAAAGGTAATTGAAATGGGCGATACAAAATCAGGCATTACTATACACTATGTGAACGAGAAGTATGATGAGGGAGAAGTCATTTTTCAAGCTTCATGCGACATTCTACCTGAAGACACGTATGAAGATGTTGCAAACAAAGTACATAAATTAGAGTACACTCATTTTCCTCGCATAATAGAACAGGTGATACTTGATCGAAAGTAGATTTATGACAAGAAACGCCTTTAATAAAGTAGCATTTGTAAACCAAAANNTTTCTGATAAGAAATACCTTTAAAAAAGAAGTATTTGCAAACCAAATCAGGAAAAAATGCCATTTTCGAAGAAAATAAGCAAGGAACTTGCTTGGAAATAAAAAATTGTACTATCTTTGCATCGCTTTTTGCGGCTGTGGCGTAATTGGTAGCCGCGCTAGACTTAGGATCTAGTGACGCGAGTCGTGGGGGTTCGAGTCCCTTCAGCCGCACAAACTTTGTAGAAAGCTCAACGTCGTAACTATTAATAGTTGCGACGTTTCTTCATTTACCCCTACAGCAACTTACTCATTCTTAAATATTAAGTTGTCCATTAACTATCTATCTTTGGCTTTCCAATACACGACAGTCTGATCTAAATACTACTATTTTATATTACTTAAACTCTCTTCAACCGCTAAAATATCAATCGTTTCTTTACAAAAAGTAAATAAAACCCCAATCTTAAAAAGATATTGCTTATATTTGTTACGATAATTAACAAGCTCAGTTTTTCACTGCAAGTAGCGCTATTGCATTCGCCTATTTTAATAAAACAATGATATTAATGAGTAATTATAATTTTAAAACATCCAAATACATGAAAACCAGTTTGTTTTTACTTATTACCTTGTTTGTACTCTCGGCTTGTGGAGAGAAACAGCAACACAAAACCAGAAGCCTAATCAATGGAAACAAACTCGATGGGTGGCATATAGATGTGCCTGCCATGGACAACAACCCTGGCACCATTAATCCCTTTATAATACGTGATGGCATGTTGGTTACTTTGGGCGAACCTCTTGGACATATTATAACGGATGATGAATACGAAAACTATCGATTACATGTAGAATATCGTTTCGTGGAAGGTGCTGGCAATGGCGGCGTTATGCTACACTCCTCAACCCTTAGAGCAGTAAATAATTTGTTTCCTCAATCATTGGAAGTGCAAATGATGCATGGAAATGTTGGTGATTTTTGGTGCTTTCAAGAAGATATTGAAGTACCCAATATGGAGGAAAGACGTGGACCGAAAGAAAACTGGGGGTCAACCGATGGAAAACTTCGCAACATCAAAAAGTTAGTAGATGCAGAGCACCCCGCAGGTGAATATAACAATTTGGTGATTGAATGCGTGGGCGATGAAGTAAAAGTGTGGCTTAACGATACATTGGTAAACTACGGATATAGTTGTACCTCTCAAAAAGGTAAAATCGCGCTTCAATCAGAAGGGTCTGAAATTGAGTTCAAGAGAGTGGAACTGACTCCAATAACTGAAATAACACAATCTCATTAATCGTATAAGCAAACAATCAGATATTTATTACTAAAATAGCAACAGAAATGAAAACAAGTTTATTATTACTTACTTCTCTATTTATGCTATCGGCGTGTAGCCAGAAAAAGCAACAACCTGAGAGCCAAAGCTTATTCAATGGAATCGACCTCACTGGTTGGCACGTGGATGTACCCGCCATGGACAACAATTCCGACACCATCAATCCTTTTATAGTGCGCGATGGCTTGTTGGTTAGCTTGGGTGACCCAAGAGGACACCTCATCACAGACAATGAATTTGAGAACTATCGATTGGAAGTAGAATATCGCTTTGCTGGGGAACCTGGCAATTGTGGTGTTTTGGTGCATGCATCTACTCCTCGAGCATTGTATGACATGTTTCCAAAATCGATGGAAGTACAGATGGAGCATCAAAATGCAGGGGACTTCTGGTGTATTGTGGAAGACATAACCGTACCCGATATGGAAAACCGAAGAGGACCGAAAGAAGAATGGGGAGTAACAGAAGGGAAGGCTCGTCGCATTAAAAAGTTGGTAGAAGGTGCTGAGAAACCTCTTGGTGAATGGAACAACATGGTGATAGAATGTGTGGTGGACGTGGTGAAAGTGTGGGTGAATGATGTATTGGTGAACGAAGGATATAACTGCACAGCACATAAAGGACAGATTGCCATTCAGGCCGAAGGCTCCGAAGTGGAGTTTAGAAAAGTTGAATTGACTCCCATCAAAGAGATTACCTCCACTAATTAATCTTTGCTTCAAAAAAATAAAGTAGCATCACATTTGCTATAAGAAGACACAATATCAGTAACATTATATATGAAAATAGTTTTTGCAACCAACAATCAGCACAAGCTCGGAGAAATAAAGAAAATAAGCAAAGGCCAATTAGACATCCTCAGCTTAAGCGACATAGACTGTCACGAGGAGATACCCGAGACAGGCGATACGCTGAAAGAAAATGCCCTTATCAAAGCGCAGTTTGTGAAAGACAAGTTTGGACTTGACTGCTTTGCAGATGACACTGGCTTAGAAGTAGAGGCTTTGGACAATGCGCCCGGCATATACTCTTCGAGTTATGCAGGACCTGATTGTAATCCCGAAGACAATATGCGAAAACTATTGCACGAATTGCAAGGCAAAGAGAACAGAAATGCTCAGTTCAGAACAATTATTGCACTTATATTAAACGGAGAAACACATTACTTTGAAGGAATAATACGTGGTAAGATCATTCACCAAAAGGAAGGAACCAATGGATTTGGATACGACCCCATCTTCAAACCTGAGGGTTATGATAAAACATTTGGCGAACTCTCCGACGATATAAAAAACAGTTTAAGTCACCGGGCAATAGCAACACAAAAGTTGGTCGCTTTCTTGTTGCAACAAAAAGAATCTAAATAACATAACATAAAAATATTCATTCATGGAAAAAGTTATTCGTACAGGCATTATTGGCTATGGTTTATCTGGAAGGGTATTTCATGCTCCCTTCATAGATGTGGTAGAAGGTTTTGAACTTTCAAAAATAAGTACAGCCAATCCACACAACATTAGCATTGCAAAGTCAAGATACCCCAACACACCTATTGTGCCAGATGGGCAAAGTATTATCGACGATAACAACATAGACTTAGTCATTGTTACATCGCCCAATACAGTTCATTTTAAATGGGCGAAAGCAGCTTTGCTTGCCAACAAGCATGTAGTGGTCGAAAAACCATTTACTGTGTCATTAGCTGAAGCAGAAGAATTAGTAGAACTGGCAAAGCAAAAGAAAAAGATACTGACCGTGTATCACAATCGCAGATTTACGAGCGACACCAAAACAGTAAAGAAGATTTTGAAAAGCGGTGTTTTGGGCGATGTGGTGGATTATGAAACTCATTTCGATCGNNGCTCTATTTCTTCGGGATGCCACAAGCAGTGACAGCCCACATACAAGCAGTGAGACCTTGGGCAAAAGCCGACGATTCGTTTGATGTGAAACTTCACTATCCCACTCATACAGCCACGCTGAAATCGGGGACTTTAGTAAAAATACCTGGTCCCACCTATCAAATTCATGGTACAAAGGGTTCGTTTATTAAATACGGACTGGATGTGCAAGAAGAAACTCTGGAGACCGGAGCAATCCCCAACACTCCCAACTGGGGCATGGAACCTGAAGCTATATGGGGAACATTGAAAGCCGAAGTTGAAGGCATAGAGATGTGTAGCGTAATCAAAAGTGAGAACGGAGATTATCGTGACTACTTTATCAATCTTCGAGATGCTATATGGGGCAAAGCTGAAATAGCAGTAACTGCTGAAGAGGGTGCCAATGTGATGAAAATTATAGAACTTGCCATACAGAGCGATAAGGAAAAAAGAACAATAGATGTTCCACAGTAACATGTGATACATAACTAAAGAGCTAAATCATAAAATGTATAGTTATAAGGGTGTTTGAATTTATTTTCAAACGCCCTTATTTTATTCATCACTTTGAATGATTCCCCTTAAAGAAAGTAATTTTCTATCTTCTACTATCCTTTATCTACAACACCCCATAATCTTTGAATTTCTTGCCTTCAGCTCTCTACAATACCACAAAATCTCCACATTTCATACCTCTGTAACATTGTTATATCTGTTTGTCTTTGCTTTCGATACCTTAGTGGCATCACAATAGCCATTCATCTACAAACAATATCTCTCCATCACCATCAGATAACAACTCTGCTAAAGATTATATCTCTTAGCACTTGCACAAGGTCTTTCATCTGAAAAATTGATACCTTGGAGAACTGACAAAACCAATAAAGCAGCGATATATATATCAAACTCATTTCGATTTGACCAACATCACGTTACTTTAATATGATTCAACTGTTGATTTAACACCTCATTCACAAAGTTTGCTTAATTCAACCCTTGAATTGAGTGAAGGCGATACGTCTTGGAGTGATTCAAAGCTTGATTTGCTCCATTTTATTAATATTGGAATGATTCAACGGTTGAATTGCTCCACTTTTGTTAATGATGGAATGATTCAACGGTTGAA
>DENY01000149.1 GCA_002359825.1 Bacteroidales bacterium UBA2632 | reverse complement strand
TTCATCAGATGAAAGTCTAATCCATCGTCGTGAATTTGTTTCCACCTATTTTTTTTATTACTGTCCGCTAAAAGCTAAAAAAGGGCATATCACACCTCTCAGTCATCTATTAATAGATGACTGAGAGGTATTTTTATTATTCCAAGCCCCCTTAATTAAAAAGTGTTCGGTGATCCGGCGGTCTTATGAGTTCTTCAATCCTTACGTCCCAATCTTTTTCTGGATATTCGAGGATACTTTTATAGTTTACGTAGTACATCATAAGAATCCTTATCATTGTGGCTAATCCCGAGAAACTCCAAGACCTCCTCACGCTGCACTTAATCAGCATTAACAATAGGTTGGCTATCAATGTACACCAAACCTGTATCTTTATAGCATTAGCGCTTTCACCATAAAAGTATCTAAGAGGGAAGTTTTGTTTAAGTTGCTTGAAAAGGCTCTCTATTATCCATCTCTTACGATAAATGTCTATAATATCCTCTGGCGTCATTTCAAAGTCATTGGTCAATAAGGATATGAGCTTCTTCTTTTGTATATCGGGATATGTAATGATTCGTGCATGGTGTGTAATAATCACCTCTTTAGTCTTTTTGGTGAATACCACCCGCTGTACTCTGAGAGCCATTTTACCTGATCTATCTTGATATATAACATTATCAAGAACCTTAAATACGAGGCTTTTCTTCATTTTGGTAACATACACCGTACCTCGCTGAGTCATCTCCTCAAATTTAGCATAATCAATATAAGCTCTGTCCAATGCAATTATATCATCCCGGTTGAGTTTAGAGGGACAAAGTAAGAAGTGATCATGAGTGGCTGCGGATGTATATTGCACATCACAAGGGACACCTTCATTGGCATTTATTATGGCATGTACCTTTAAGCCACCTTTCTTCTTTCCTTTTATGGGATTGCGTCCAACCCCCTTAAAGATTATATTGGAAAACAAGCTGATAGTTGTAGAGTCCATTATTTTCAAATTCTTAAGCCAATTGGGATCACTCCCCCGGTTTCGGCTGTCCGATGAAAGAACTCCTTTGTATTTATGGTATAGCGTGGTATATATTGCGCCAAAGACTTCCTCTGGTCTCCTTATATTTGCATCAGAGAGCGTGCTTCTTCTTGGTATTTTAATCAATCCTAAATGCGATAGCTTTCTTGATTCAACTGCCATGGAGGCTTGTATCTCACGCAATGAATCAAACCTCATAATGATTGCATAGAGCATGGTAACGAGATGATGCCAACCGTCAAAATGCTTGACATAGTGCTCTCCCCCATGCTCCTTGCTGATGCGAAGTACTTCTGCATGGTCAATAAAAGATAATATCTGTCCTAGTAGCGGCTGTCCGATAAAATGTGTACTTTTGCTCATGTCTTAATTCTTTATGTTTTGCGATACTAAGATAAGACGTTTAGGGCTGATTTCCTCATTTGGAAACCAGCCCTTTTACTTTTAAATTATTTAAGTCGAGAAAAATTTTAGCGGACACTAATAATTTTTAAATAACGGTAACTGAACTTGTCTGAGTACTCCTTTCCAAAAAACAAAAAAAGCGTCTGTAACTTACAGACGCTTTATATAACTTTTGAATAGTTTCAATTATTGCCACTCTATTTTTAGCTCCACCCACAAAGGTCGGTGATCAGAGGCCATGGGCTCATCCACCACTTGTGCATCCAGCACTTTGTGTGTAAACTTGCTATTTGGCTTCAATAATATATAGTCAATTACTCTATCTGGATTGTCTGATGGAAATGTTGGCTCGGTTATGTCGCTCAACATAGCCCAGTTATTTGATAAGACTCTTATTTCGCTTGATTCTGGTTTAGCGTTCAAATCTCCAGCTAAGAAAACAGGTTTAGAATCATATTTTTCAGTGTGTTGTTCAATAAGATTAATAGAGGTTCGTCTGTCTTCTTCAGTCAACGACAAGTGTGTGCAACACAACACAAAATCCTCTAATTCAACAATTAGCACACTACGCTTTTCTTCCATACCTGGCAATGCAATTCCTTCTATGCTCAATGGTTTTTCTTTGGTCAGAATACCGATTCCATATTTACCTCCTCGATATTCAATAGAACCATTAAAAGAACCATGCATGTTGGTTCTCTTTGCCAATTCATCCAGAACTACCAATCCATTGCTGCGTTCTGTGGCGCTATCCAATTCTTGAATGGCAATAGCATGAGCATCCATGTCGTTAATTACTTTGGCAACACGATCGAAGTCCGTCACATTGTCCATTCCTTTTGCATTGCGCACATTGTAACTCGCAATTTTAAATATCTGTTCTGCTTTTTTTGGATCACTGCTTTCGCCACCACATCCAATCGAAAAAGAGAGTAAAACGAGGATAAATGAATAATAAATCGCTTTCATAATAAAATAATAAATTGTCTGTTTAGAATATATTTCTTCCTATCCAGAAGAAAATGATTGATGTTAATATAATTATTACAGCCTGTTTTCCAAAGAAAAAGGCTTGGATGCTTGGAAACTTTTCTTTACCTCCCATATATTCGAGATAGAGACCCAATAATAGGTAGGGTCCGTAAAGAACAACGAGTGGATTGTGACAAAATGCCCCTGCAATGTTTAAATGAAGTAGCTGATGGAAAGCACGTTGTGATCCACAACCAGGACATTCATAACCAGTAATCTTAAGAAAAGGGCATTGAGGAAAAACTGGGTAAACGTTGGGATCAATATAAAAGAAAATAGCCACTACGGTTGCTAACAAAACAAATGCACCCGTAATGAAAATCTTCTTTTTATCTTTCACAAGATCGAATTTCTAAAATGTCAGTCCTTCAGTTCCTGGAAGATTCATACCTGTGAACCATCCCATTGAAACCATTACAATTACAAAGATCAGATAAATAATGCCAGCAATCAATCCAAACATGCACCATCTTTTTGCATTTGCTGATACACGTTTTGACTCTGCATATAAGGATTGATCATATAGAGAGTTCACACGTGCTGCATTTACTATGCCTACAATGCCAAATGGTAAACAGCAAAGAATGGTGATAAGAATAGATTCTACCAGCCAAGTTTTAGGTCTCGCTGGGATATCCGTTGGCGGAACTGGTGGCGGTGTGTATTGGTTTTCCATATTAAAATATTTTATTTATAAATTGATAGTTCTACTTTTTTATTCTGAAATTTATGCTGATAATACACTTCCAATTCCGGCTAAAGAACCAAAGAGTACAACANNATGGCAACAATTGCTAATACTATTGCTCCAATGGCTATCCATAATGTTATTTTTGTCCAACGTGCTGCATTTGCAGATGCTTCTTGAGATTGTGCAAAAAGTCCTTGGCGATAAAGTGGTTCTACTTTTGAAGCATTCACAATGGCTGTTATTCCCAATAAGCTAAAAATATTTCCACATAATACAAATGGTAGTATTGTCACCAAAATCGATTCAACCATCCATGATTTTGGCATTATGGGCATATTGTATTGCTGCTCTTGTTGATAAGATGATGCTTGTTGTGGGGTGGTATCTCCTATAGGACTATATGTTGTTGCCGAGATATCAAACAGAGGCTGCAAGTCAACAACGTCATAAGCACGCTTCCATTCCTCCATCCCTTGTGTCCACACCAATGTGTTTCTATCAATGCGTTTTTTTCTTAGCTCTTCGAGCGAAAAAGTGCCTTTTTGTTTTCCTTCGGAATCGATGTAAAAATATCTGTTCATATCAAAAGCGAGTTAAAGGTTTGTTATTTGTTATAAGTACTTGCATCAATGGTTATGGTGTCTATTACCTTCTGGGATATGTCTCTATAAATATACTCCATGGTGACACTGTTCTTTACAAATATTTGAAGAGACCTATCAGTTGCAAATGCTTTCTCTATATTTTCAATCATTTCGTCTTTCTGTTCTAGCAACAATTCTCTAGGGTTTTCTATATTGGTAATTGTATAGTAATATTGAAAGATATTGTCTGAAGTAACTGCCACGCTGTCAAAACGAGTGTGTTGGTCCAGTGCAGTCGGTGCTGACCTATTCAGGTTGGTAGCCATTTTAGACAATTCTTTATGCAATCTTTTATCATTGGATGTGCATTGCACAAACAATAACATAACTATGACTGAAAAGATGTAAGTGAATTCTTTTAATTTTTTATCCATGTTGTTTCAATGTGTATCACAAAGTTAATTAAATTCGAGTTTAAATAAAGAGAATCGTCTCATTTTTTTATTAAAACATCTTAGCAACTAAAAGTTCATTGATTTTTGTTGCTTCTTCGCATTATCATCTTTTTCTCATGCAATGCTTTTCAATTTGTTATTTCAGTATCAAATTATAATTTATATTAGGAGTGCATCATTAGTAACGGGAGAGTTGAGTTTAAAACGAATTATTTGCTTGATCTTTTACAGTGTTTTGCAATAAATATATGTATTTTTGTGTNNNNTAACCTGCGGGTGACAAAATTAAAACAAAGTGGGCATCGCAAATTGATGTAAACAAGGTATTGCCTGAATATCCACGCCCCATTATGGAGCGAGCAGAATGGCAAAATCTGAATGGTTTGTGGAATTATGCCATACTTCCTGTTGGGCAACAAGAGCCAACTAAGTTTGATGGAGAAATATTAGTGCCGTTTGCCGTTGAATCAAGTCTCTCTGGTGTGCAAAAAATGCTGGGCGGAGACAATGAATTGTGGTATCAGCGTGAATTCACTATTCCTGCTAAATGGAAGAGCGATAATGTGCTACTTCATTTTGGTGCAGTTGACTGGAAAGCTGATGTATGGGTGAATGATGTGAAGGTTGGTCAACACGCGGGTGGATATACTCCATTTAGCTTTGACATTACCCCTGCGTTAAAAAAGTCGGGTGCCAACAAAGTGGTTGTAAAAGTATGGGACCCAAC
>DENY01000088.1 GCA_002359825.1 Bacteroidales bacterium UBA2632 | reverse complement strand
AAACAAAAAACTCAATCAGAAGTAAAGTTTGAAAGTTCTGAAATAAAAGTAGAACCATTGAGTTCACCTTCAATAAAAGAAGAAAACAAAGAAAAAACAGCCGCAGATGTTTTGGCTGCTGCCAAAACTGTTATTATAGTACCTGGTTATGGCATGGCATTGGCTCAGGCACAACATTTAGTAAAACAATTGGCCGACCAATTGGAGTTGAATGGTGCAAAAGTGAAATATGCCATTCATCCTGTGGCAGGACGCATGCCGGGGCACATGAATGTATTATTGGCAGAAGCCGATGTGTCTTATGAGCAACTCTATGAAATGGATGCTGTGAATGAAGAATTCAAGAGCGTGGATGCTGTTGTAGTAATTGGTGCCAACGATGTGTTGAATCCTGCTGCACGCGATGCTTCAGACACTCCTATTTACGGAATGCCTATCTTGAATGTGGATGAAGCTAAGGAAGTAATTATTTGCAATTTTGACCTCAATCCTGGATATGCTGGAGTAGATAATCCACTTTATGCACGAACCAAAGGAGTTTATTTGAAATTAGGTGATGCAAAAGAAACATTGAGAGACTTACTGACAGAGCTTCAAGATGACCAACCAACTTTTGACACCAAATTTGAAACTGACTTGGATAAACAAGCTCCCATTGCAGGAAGTATATTAGCCGCAGCTCACTCTGTAATCATAGTTCCCGGTTATGGCATGGCACTGGCTCAGGCACAACATTTAGTAAAACAATTGGCCGATCAATTGGAGCTGAATGGTGCAGTAGTGAAATATGCCATTCATCCTGTGGCAGGACGCATGCCTGGTCACATGAATGTGTTGTTGGCAGAAGCCGATGTATCTTATGAGCAACTCTATGAAATGGATGCTGTGAATGAAGAATTTAAGAGTGTGGATGCAGTTGTAGTAATTGGCGCTAACGATGTATTGAATCCAGCTGCAAGAGACGCTGCAGACACTCCCATTTATGGTATGCCCATATTGAATGTAGATGAAGCCAAGCAGGTTATCATTTGCAATTTCGATTTGAATCCTGGTTATGCTGGCGTGGATAATCCTCTTTACGAACGAAAGGAAGGAGTTTATCTGAAATTGGGCGATGCCAAAGAGACATTGCAAAATTTATTGAAAGAGATGCAACACATTCAAAATAATAGAAGCCTTTAATATAAAATTTCCCATAAATTGAAAATTAAGAAATAGCGTTCAATATTTTACATTAGTAATATTGAACGCTTTCTTTTAACACCACTTAATTAACTAATAAAATATCTGAAATTTGGATATTTGTTTTACATTTGTGTTTCAACAGTTGTTTTCACTGTGTAGAATAATAATAAGAACATACCTTGATTTAGTTTAATGCAGAAAATCAGGATGTTAAATATAATACAATAATCAATCAATCTTATGAATCAGAATAGAGACAATCAAGAGAATCAAATAGAAATAGAACTTTCAGAAGAAATTGCACAAGGAATCTACTCAAATCTAGCCATCATATCACACTCTTCATCTGAGTTTGTGTTAGATTTTATACGTGTAGTACCCGGTGTGCCTAAAGCTAAAGTGAAATCACGCATCATCTTAACGCCAGATCATGCCAAACGTCTATTGACTGCCTTGGAAGAAAATATTGAGAAGTTTGAAAAAATGAATGGCCCAGTTTCTATCAATAATGAGAATCTTGGATTTCTGCCTCCCTTAGGTGGAGTGGGGCAAGCATAAAAGTTTTAGCAAGAAAAAGGCAAATACTGCGTTATTCTTGTTTTTGCCTCTTTCTTATCAAAAACTAAAAATTAAAAAGTAAGGAACTAGGAACAAGAGACAAGGAACAAGCCCTCATTCTTCACTCCTTACCCATTCAAACCTCACATCACAAACCTCATTACACAAATGGCTACAACAAAAAAAAGATTTAACTGGTTCAAAATGTTTTGGGAGGGTTTCACTAACATGACAACCCTTGGAAAAACATTGTGGATCATTGTCATTATAAAATTAATTTTCATGTTCTTCATTATGAAGCCGATATTTTCGCCAAACTTCTTGAATACAAAGTTTGATAATGCAGAAGATAAAGCAGATCATGTACGCAAAGAATTAATAGAAAAACCTCAACAATAATTTTTTAAAACAACTTAGTCTATCACAAATTAATTATCAACAACATACAACCTATGGATTTATTTAATTTTTCATCAGTAGTAGATTGGTCACGATTGCAATTTGCAATGACAGCCGGATACCATTGGCTTTTTGTACCGCTAACTTTAGGGCTTGCAGTGATAATGTCCATCATGGAGACATTGTACGTTCGCACTGGAAACGAAGAATGGAAAAACGCAGCAAAGTTCTGGATGAAGATTTTCGGAATCAACTTTGCCATTGGTGTAGCCACTGGAATAATTCTCGAATTCCAATTTGGGACAAATTGGTCAAACTACAGTTGGTTTGTAGGAGATATATTTGGAGCTCCTCTTGCCATAGAAGGAATTATAGCTTTCTTTTTAGAAGCAACCTTTATTTCTATCATGTTTTTTGGATGGAACAAAGTAAGCAAGAAAGCGCACTTGACAGCCACTTGGCTAGTAACTATAGGAGCAACCCTTTCGGCTCTATGGATTTTAATTGCCAATGCATGGATGCAACATCCAATTGGGATGGAATTTAATCCAGAGACTGTTCGTAACNNTCTCGATTTCTGGGCTATTGCTCTCTCTCCAGTTGCAATCAATAAATTTTTTCACGCAACTCTTTCGGGATGGGCCACTGGTGCTGCATTTGTTGTAGCCATTAGTTCATGGTTCTTAATTAAAAAACGAAATCATGGTTTTGCTTTAAAAAGCATTAAAATAGGAGCTATATTTGGGTTAATTTCGTTTGTGCTTCTTGCAGTTACGGGTGATGGATCAGGTTATGAAGTAGCACAGAAACAACCCATGAAAATGGCGGCTATGGAAGGACTTTATCATGGTAAAGAAGGAGCAGGTTTAGTTGCATTGGGTGTTCTACATCCGGGTACTGCCGATAATTCAAAATATGCCGATCAAGGTTTAGGATTTTTATTCAAAATAGAGCTCCCCAAACTTCTTTCTCTTATGGGACATCGCAATTTAAATGCCTTTGTTCCTGGAATAAATGATATAATTGATGGAGGTTATACTTTAAAAGATGGTAGTATAGCGCTATCCTTTGAAGAAAAAAGAATACGTGGTGAAAAAGCAATTGAAGCATTAGCTAACTATCAAATAGCAAAAGACGAAGGTAGAGATGATGAGCTAGCTGGTTTTGAAGCAACACTTCAAGAAAATTTTGCTTATTTCGGATATGGATATCTAGACAAACCCGAGCAAACAATACCCAATGTACCCCTGTTGTTCTACACTTTCAGAGTAATGGTTGGTATTGGTTTCTTCTATATTCTTTTGTTTGCCATAGTTTGGTATTTCTATCACAAGAAAAAACTTACCGATAATAAATGGATTTTATATGTTTCGCTTTGGAGTTTGCCCTTGGCATACATTGCTGGACAAGCGGGTTGGATTGTTTCTGAGGTTGGCCGACAACCATGGGCCATTCAAGATATTTTACCAGTTCAAGCAGCTATTTCAGGAATACAAACAAGTTCAGTTATCACTAGTTTCATGATGTTTCTTGTCATGTTCACGGTTTTATTAATTGCGGAAGTAAGAATTATGGTTAAGCAAATAAAAAAAGGACCAGAAGAAGTGGGCGACAATAAACCTGTTTATTAATCAATACATTGTCTCAATAAAAAATATAATATTATGTTTACATATTCATTTTTGCAGCATTATTGGTGGTTTTTAATATCGTTGATAGCTGGTATATTTGCTTTTTTACTTTTTGTTCAAGGCGGACAGTCTATGTTGTTTTCCCTTTCGAAAACAAAAGATGAAAAAAAACTTATCACTAATATACTTGGTCGCAAGTGGCATTATACTTTTACAACGCTAGTAGTTTTCGGTGGAGCATTCTTTGCATCCTTCCCTTTGTTCTATTCAACTAGTTTTGGAGGTGCTTATTGGTTGTGGATGGCTATTCTATTTTGCTTTACTTTACAAGCCGTTTCATATGAGTTTCAATCGCAGCCCGGAAATTTTCTTGGCAAAAAAACTTATAGAACATTCTTATTTATCAATGGCGTATTAGGCACATTCTTAGTAGGTGTAGCCTTAGCTACATTTTTCACTGGGTCGGAATTTACTATGAGCAAAGGAAACATAGCAGGTGTTGGAACAGTAGGTCCTATCATTAGTCAGTGGCAAAACCCTTGGCATGGTTTGGAGGCATTGATCAATTTACGCAATTTGAGTTTGGGACTTGCAGTTCTGTTTTTAGCACGCACTATGGCTTGTCTATATTTTATCAATAGATTAGATCATCCTGTATTGCAGAAAAGAACCCACAAGTATCTTACTTACAATGCTGCTCCGTTCTTGTTGTTCTTTCTTATATTTGTAATTTGGACATTGTTCTCAGAGGGATTTGCCGTAAATCCTGAAACAAAAGAGATCTATATGGAGCCTATGAAGTATTTGAATAACTTCTTGCAGATGCCCGTACTATTGGTGGTCTTTTTGATTGGTGTAGTGGGGGTGTTGTATGGAATAATAGCATCTGCATTGAAACCTAAATTTAGAAAAGGAATTTGGTTTGCAGGACCTGGAGCAATTTTGACAGTGACTATGTTGATATTCATTACAGGTGTAAACAATACCGCTTTCTATCCATCAGTGTCTGATCTGCAAAGTTCGCTTACACTTCTGAATTCTTCTTCCAGCAAATTCACTCTCAATGCAATGGCTTGGGTGTCTCTATTCATCCCCATTGTTATAGGGTATATTTTCTATGCATGGCGTGCTCTAGAAAAAAGTCACACATCACTTGAAGAGGTGAAGGGAAACAAAGCTTATTAATGTTTTAATCAATTGTAAATTTAAAATGCGCTGTAGTTTATTACAAACTACAGCGCATTTTTTATGGAAGATTTTATTAACTGTCTGAGCCGTTGATTTAATGGGTTAAATGATTTGAATGATAGAGGATTGAAACACAGATTACACTGATGTGACGAATGAATACAGATTAATAATTGCGAATTAAGAAGGTTCTTGCATCTCAAATCCTAGAGGTTCAATGTTTTGTGACCCGAATAAAAAGATTTCTAGCAAAGAGGCTAAGGCGCAAAGAAGGCTTGCTCAATACCATTTCATGTGTTGCTATAGAGTGTTGGAGGTTTACTATTCTCCAATCCCAAAGGGATTATATGTATATGGTAATCTGAATTAATAAAAGATTCGACCACAACATGGTCGAATGTGATACTTACTCCTCCTCGCATGCTCCTATTCTACCACGAAGTGGTTAAACGTGAATAGCCACGAGTGAAACTCGTGGAGATAATCATCAAACACCTCAGAACCCCGAAGTGGGAACAATTTGTTCAAACAAAATTTACTTGTAATTATAGAAAATATTAATTGAGTCTCTTTAGGTTTCCGATCATTACTTATACACATGATTCCAATGTCATTAAGTTAAGAGTTAAACATTTGACTAGTAATAGCTTTTGCTTAAATTGATAATTTTGGTTGTTATATAAGACAAAACATTTAGGATTCGCACCAATAAAAAGTGTGATGTGCATTGCGAGGTGAGATTTTTAGGGCTCGTAAGCCCGCCATATTTCAGCCCAGGCTGTAAGGTCTGTGTATGAGTTGAATGAAAGGTTGCGAGGGCTCAAAAGCCTGATATAGAATAAGTATGGACACTAATATGTCAGGCTTGCAACCCTCAAGATTATTGTCTGACAAATACCCGAGGCTTCACCTCGGGCTGAAATATGACAGCCCTTCGGGCCTTAAATGCAAATAGCAAAACTGATCTCAGACCGTTAGCTAAAAACAGCAGAGATGGATTATAGAATAGCTTAACTTAATGACATTGCACATAACCCCGCATGGAATGCAGGACTATTCACATTTGACCCTTTCAGAGTCGGTGAGAAAATCATCTATATCTTGCACTATTTATTTCTCCTTCACGAAGCAAAAAATGACTAGTCATGTGTTGTAACATTACTAACTTACTCCAATTTCGTTAAATCCATATAGATAGACCACTTTTCTGGACAATCTTCAGATATTGCTTCCCAAATATAATAATTTACATCAGTGTGTTCCAATGCTTTACCTTTTCTCAAAGCATTAACAATATATTCGCATACTATCTCTTCTGCGCTAATTTTGGAAATGTAATACAAAGAAATTATAACAGCTCTTTTAAAGAATCCAGCGAACTAAATCCATATTCATGAATGTCTTTTGTGAGATTTTTCTCCTTTCCGAAAAAAAGATTGAACCCATGATTAGAAAGATCAGCGTGTTTTCCATTCTTTGATATCCCTGCGTAAATCTGATATATGCCTTCTTTATCGGTGTCATATATTTCAAATTTTGTCCATTTTTCTAAAAACCCTTGTATTTTTTCCATTATAGATATTTCTTCAAGTGTAGTCGACAGCATATTATGCTAATGCATCTCATAAACATAGAAGTTTCTATATAGTTCGTTACAAATAGCACCATGTACAATATATGTTTAAAAATGCATTAAAGCACACCTGTTTTAATAATTTGTCAAACTAATATCTATGCTATAATGTTTTAATATGTAAGTGGAAATATCAAACCAATAAAACAATTCTATGAGTAATTTATCAAATATCGCCGTAATAGGTAGTGGTCCGACTGCACTTTATTTATTCAAATACATTTTGGATCATATCGATGTTCTGAGAGATGAAATTAAAAACATAACTATTTTCGAGAAAGAGGGAATTATTGGTATGGGTATGCCCTACAATCCTGTAACGACCGATATATACAATCTTTCCAATATATCGTCAGAGGAGATACCTCTGCTTCAAGAATCATTTGGAGATTGGCTCAGAAAACAAAGTAGGGATACATTAAAAACATTCAATGTAAATGTTTCACACATTACAGACACAGAAGTTTACTCACGTATTGCTTTAGGTCATTATTTTCAGGCACAGTTCAAGCAAATAATAAACGCCCTAAAATCTCAAGGTATTGCA
>DENY01000085.1:418-19600 GCA_002359825.1 Bacteroidales bacterium UBA2632 | reverse complement strand
TTGATGCTCTTATCAGTCATCTGATAAACTAATACTTTAAATAAAAAGCCTCGATTTCTACAAGTCGGGGTTTTTTATGCTTATGCTGCAATGATTTTCTATTTTGCTAGTGCATATGTTCAATGATGTAATTATCGACACGAGCAAAGGTATAAGCTTGTCAATAACTTATTGACATTACTAAGCACAATTAACCAATAAAAAAAACGTACGTCACGTGACTTAGGCCTTTTTTCAATACTCCTTGTCACAAGCAAATATGTAAATATCATTTCTCTACAAATATAATATTTAAAATGATGATCTCAAAATTTAATTTAAATTATTTTCGAATTTAACCGCGAATCATGATTTCAGATTAGCCCGCTACACATCTATCAAATATTAACACAACCCCTTAAGCAACCACCTAATATTACTGATACTTAACACACAGGATGTGAATTTTCTTTTAAAATATGCATTGTATCTAAAATATCTGATTACCTTTGTTACCACTTTAACGAAAGGAAACCGAAACATATATACGCTCGTGAACTGCTGTAAGTAAATAAATATATAGAGAAAAATTCTATTAATAGGGAAGAATCATGAATCAAGTTACTACAAATGTACGCAAGAATATAATAAAGCTTGTTATTTTACTTGTTGTGATTACAATATTGAGTCAGTGCACTTCGCCCAAAAAGCAAACGGTTGAAGAATCCGAATATAAGAAAGACCTTTCTGAAAAACTTTTTAAAATAAGAAACGAGGATTCGCTTCTGATAATCTTACAACAGTTTTCTGAAGAGAAAAATGATATTGGCAAAATGATTTGTTACAAGAACTTAGGATCTTTGCAGCGTGCGAGTGCACGTTATCCTGAAGCCATTAGCAACCATCAGCACGGCTTGAGAATAGCACTAAAGTTGAAAGACACCATAGAGATAGTGCAAGCTATGAACAACCTAGGCACCAACTACCAACGTAGAGGGGCACTTAGCGAAGCTTCGCAACACCACTATCAGGCATTGCAATATGCAGAAACTTGGTCGGGACTACATACGCCAACTGGCACTGAAAACCGCATTACATCTCTTAACGGAATAGGAAATGTCAGCCTCATGCTTGGTTATTATAACGATGCCGAAAAAATATTCCGCGAAACTTTGAAAGAGGAAATTGCAATGAAAGACCTTAAAGGACAAGCAATTAACTATGACAACCTGGGAACTATTTTCGTAAAACGCCAGCAATATGACTCGGCACACGTTTATTATAAAAAATCACTGGAGCTAAACAAAATGACCAAATCGGATGTAAGAATAGGCCTTTCCCTAATACACCATGGCGAATTGTATGAAATAGAGCAAAAGTACGATTTAGCAAAAACTGAATATCAAAAAGCGTTTGAGCTGATGGATAAAATTGCAAACAAATGGCACTGGCTACATGCGTGCCTATCAATTGCACGTATAAATCTAATTACAGGTAATATCGCTGAATTTAATAGCTACATCCAATTGGCGGAAAGCACCGCAAACGAAATCGAATCACCCGAACATCTTGCCGAAGTCTATTTACTGAAACACGAATACGATATCAAGCAAGGCAATTATCAACTTGCACTTCAATATTACAAACAGCACAAAGCAATGCAAGACAGTGTGCAAGGAATACAAAAAGCAAATCGATATATGGATATACGCCTAGTATATGAGCAGGAAAAAAATGCGCTACTATTAGGACAAATGGAAGAAGCAGGAAGAAAAGAGCAACAAAAAAAACTATATGTGATATATATATCGTGGTTAATTGTCATTGTTTCATTTATCATAACAGCATTGCTTTACTACGCCTATCGCCAACGTACACGTAGTAACAAGATACTAAAAAAATTGTCACAAATCCGAACTGACTTTTTCAACAATATTACCCATGAATTTAGGACACCTCTTACTGTAATACATGGATTGAACCAGCAGATGCAGCAGAAGAAAGGGNNAAATCTGGTAAACCAATTGCTTGATGTTGCAAAGCTTAGGCGAGGAACGGATGAACCCCAGTGGAAGCGCGGCGATATAAATGGTTACTTGCAAATGACAGCTGAGTCATATCGCCTGTATGCAAATGAAAAAGAGATAGACCTTATGTTTTATAGTGACACACCCGTGAGAGAGATGGATTTCATTCCATCTTATTGAGATAAAATTATTAGCAACCTACTTTCAAATGCTATCAAACATACTGAAGCGGGCGATAAAATAGATTTTGTTGTAAGTAATGGACAGCGTCCCGATACTATCAGCATACGCATCACCGATACTGGAGAAGGTATTCCACAGGAAGATTTGGAGAACATATTTGATTTCTTTTATCAAAGTTCGAAGACCAAGAACACTGGAGGAACAGGAATAGGCCTTGCGTTCACAAAAATGATGATAGAAAGAATGAAAGGAAAAATAGAGGTTGAGAGCCACTTGGGAGAAGGCAGTGTTTTCACTGTCACATTACCATTGAAAAACAAACAACTATCCAATATTATACCACTCAAAGAAGAAGGAAAACCAATTATTTATTCACCAGAAGATCTAATTTTAAATACTCAAGCGGAAGATCAACAAATAACAACTGAGGAACAAGGCTCTACAATAAAACCTCTTANNAACTTTATATCTAAAATCAATTCTAACAGATCATTACAAAGTAATAACGGCAAGAAACGGTGAAGAAGGTTTGGCGATTGCAGAAAAAGGTGTTCCTGATTTGGTTATCACAGACGTGATGATGCCTGTGAAAGATGGTTATGAATTCGCAAGTGAAATGAAACAAAACATGTTGCTCAACCATATTCCCATTATTATGTTGACTGCCAAGACTACGGATGAAGACCGCATAAAAGGTTTGCGCTGTGGTGTGGAGGCATATATTCAAAAGCCGTTTCATCAAGAAGAGTTGCTTATTCACATTGAGAATATTCTTAAAGACAGACGAATTCTCAAAGAAAAATATTTGAGTGCCATCACACAAAGTGATTCGGCTAATAAGATCGACAACGATGCCAACCTGAAGTTTTTGCAAGAAATCACCCATATCATCCATTCAGAGATAAATAATCCTAAGTTGAGCTCAAATTTTCTTGCTGATAAAATGGCGTTGAGCATATCTCAGCTTAGCAGAAAGATTAATGGCATTACAGGTTATTCTACCATATCGTATGTACTCCGCCTCAAACTCAACAAGGCGAAAAACATGCTTGTTGATGGCACCCTAACCGTTGCAGAAGTGTCCGATGCTTGCGGTTTCTATGATGCCAGTTATTTTTCCCGAGTGTTCAAAAAAGAATTTGGTGTGTCACCATCTCACTATCAAAAAATGCCAACCTCTAGTGTAAATTGAATTTTCTTGTCTCATAGCTGTTCTTCTAGATCTGAAACAAATAATTAACAGCTTTCAGTACACTGTGAATATCCGAATAGGGAGTAGTAATAATTATCCTCTTGCAATTTTGATTAAACTTTTCAGCCTTACCATCCACTACTTTTCCACTATCATTCATGGGTGGTGTGATATATAAGTATGACTAAAAAAACCACCTATAAATAGCAATAAATCCGTCCGATAAAAAACAAGTTGAAACTTCACTTGTATTTGCCAAAACGTATATGATTCTGACTAACAACCATATATGCACTTTCCATGCGCAAATAATCCTACTTACACAAGTTGTTAATGATATATATATACAAATAATTGCTCAAATAATACAAATTACTCTAATGTTATCCCGCTATATTTGTATCATGCAAAATAGGCAAAGATCATATCGCGTGGGGGAAGAATATATTGAAGACAATGTAGAATTTCGAGCAAGTGAAGTGTCAATGTAACAACAACTATTTGATAAATAAATTTATAAAAAAACATATATATGAAAGCAGAAAAGAAAGAAACAAGGTTTTTACTTCTTGTTGTGAATTTGTCATTGCTCTATATAGCTATTATCATTATAAACAGTGTAAATCCATTAGGGAAACTCAATCATACTATATATTTTCTACACGCTGCTATTGCTGAGATAATAACGTATACTTTTTTTTCAAAAAAGAGTGACTATTTTCAAGATACTTATAAAAACAGCATTAAGAACATCTCATATAGAATGATTGTGTTTGTTTTAATTGTGTTTGTTCTTGCAAAATACTTATCATCGATAAACTATTCCTCTCAAATTATATTGCAATACACAGGGATATTTTATATTCTTAAAATAATCATGGCATATGTCTTCACACAATTCTTGAGTCATCAAAGAAAAAATGGACACTATTTACGAAACATCGCAATTTTAGGATTAAGTGATGCGGATGTTCTTTTGGGTCATTTAATTGAAAGAAATCCAACTATGGGTTTTAATCTCATTGGATACATTGCTGATACGGATGATTACGATCTAAGAGATGAAAAAATATTAGGAGAAATAGGAGAACTAGAAAACTTAATGAAAAAGCACCAAATTCAGAAGATATTTGTTACACCATCAAAGTATTTTGAAGTAAATAATGCACGCAAATTTCTTGCAAGATGTAATAAAGTTGGATTAAAAGCTAGGTATGTAATGATGAACTCGTATTGGAATGAAAGAAGAGTAAATGACCCTGACTATATTAAAACATTGACCATCCACAATCCTCAAGAAATACCTCTGGATAATATATCAAATATTTACCTCAAAAGGCTATTTGATATAATGTTAGCCACATTCGCTATTTTACTCATTTTTAGTTGGTTGTTTCCTATAATTGCACTAATCATTAAATTAGATTCAAAAGGCACTGTGTTTTACTTGCAAAAACGCACGGGAATTGATAATAGGGTATTTAACTGTATAAAGTTTCGCACTACGATGGAAAATGAAGTTGCAGACTTAAGTAAATCCAATGTTAGGAAGCTTCATGTAAGCAAAGTAGGAAGTTTTTTACGAAAATATAATTTAGATGAACTGCCTCAGTTTATTAACGTCTTATTTGGTGATATGTCAGTTGTTGGTCCACAACCCCATATGCTGAAGTATAAAGATCAATATGAGGCATTAATTGACCATTATAGAGTTAGACATTATGTAAAGCCAGGTATTACAGGATGGGCACAAGTGAATGGATACGAAGAATTGACAGACGAGTTATGGAGAACAAATAAGAGAGTTGATTGTGATATGGAATATTTGCGAAACTGGGACTTCTTATGGGATATGAAAATAATATATATAACTCTCTTTGGTAATAATAACAACCACATTGTAATATAATGCATTATCAGCTCGTCTTGTAAAAGATGAATAGGCAACCTATATTTTAATCAGCTTAATCGTCACATTAAACACTATTTTTTACGCAAATATACCAACTCAATACAAACAACTTTTTAAACCCTCGCATTTAAGCAATTTAAAAATCAAGTATTGTTGAAATAATGCAACTTAAATTAAGAGAGCTCTGATATATTTGCAAGTTCTCCTCATCTAATTAAAAATACTAACTGCATTAGTTTAACCAGCCTTTAAAAAAAATCAACAATGAATTTATTCAACATAATCAAACAAAAATCATTCAGTGACATTATTGATATCATTGAATGGACTGACAACAGTGTCGACACCCTTGTTTGGCGGTTTCCACACTTTAAAGCAGCGATAAAAAACGGAGCACTACTAACAGTTCGCGAAACCCAAACAGCTGTATTGGTAGATAAAGGAGAGTTTGCAGATGTTTATCAACCTGGACAATACGAACTCACAACTAAAAATATGCCCATTCTCACTTCTCTGAAAGGATGGAAGCATGGCTTTAAGTCAGCATTTAAAGTAGATGTATATTTTGTAAACACAAAACAATTTGTGAATATGCGCTGGGGTACGGCTAATCCTATTATGATGCGTGACCCCGAGTTTGGTCCAATTCGTATACGCGTGTTTGGGTCATATTGCTTTCGAGTAGAACACAATCCTATCGTGTTTATCCGCAATGTAGCAGGAACAGACGGCAACTTCTCTAACGAAAGCATTACAGAACAACTTCGAAATTTTGTGATTGCAAAGTTCACTGATTATTTAGCGGAATCAAAAATTGCAGCATTAGACCTTGCATCCAATCTTAATGAATTTTCAAGCGAACTCTTGATTGCATTAAAAAACAATTTTTCTGAATACGGGATTGAACTTACCAACTTTTTAGTTGATAACATCTCATTGCCTGCGGTTATAGAAGCATCACTCGACAGTAGAACTAGTACAAGTGTTATTGGTAACATGACAACTTATACACAAATGCTGTTTGATGATTCATCAAAAGATACAAAAACTAATCCTTCAGGTTGCAGTAAGCTGGCCAGTAATATCGAGGGTTTAGACTCAAGCATGAAAATGTCGATAAAAACAACGCAAGAGACTATATATCATGTAGCAATAGATGGAGTACAACAAGGCCCATTTTCGCTTTGCCAAATACAGCAAATGACACAAAAAGGAGAATTTACCCTAGACACTCTAGCTTGGACAAAAGGAATGAAAGATTGGAAGGTAGCCAAATTAATTCCTTCTTTGGCTCAATTGTTTGAAGCAACTCCTCCTCCATTGTAATTCATAAATTCATTATTAGAATCGAAAAGTCTTAAAAAAGAAATCTTAAAAAAATGAAACAATTAATTCTATTTACACTCATAACGACAACCATAATTATAAATGGATGTGGTAGTGACCATTCTCAAATTAGATTTAAAGACATAAGTGAAATTGAGAAATTAAATAAAGAACAGTTTGCTAAAGAAACAGCCACAATCTATGCTCAAGTATTTAAAGAAATCGGTAATCTGCTTGATAAATATACCATAATAGATGCAGAGTTTGAAATGGAAATTGACGAATTGCATAAAAACTCTGTAGGCCAGATGTATAAATATGGAAAAGTCCTTGCCAGTAAAGATCCAGTAATCAGGAATGAATATTTAAAATCAAGCATAATAGCGATGTCGTCTGCTATGGAAAAAATGGAGCCTGAAGTTTTGGTAGTTTTTGAGAAAAAGCTTAACCAGAGATTGCCAGAACTAGATGCCTGTTGTAGCGACTACATTAAGCGGAAATTTAACGATCTGTTTGCAATAATGGATTTCCTTGATTTGGACAAAATACAAGAGAAATATCCTGAGAGAGATTTGAGTAGTTTATAATTTCATAGTCACAGCATTCTTTATTCAATAGATAACGCAATGTGCTAAATAAAAATGATTCAATCAGTTCAGTTTAAACATCTAAGATTGAAATAGCTAATGACAGAACAGAAGTTCTAGAAAAAAAGGTAAGTAAACCCAATGTTTTTTTGCAGACACTGCAATATACGATTACATCAGAGTAAGAATACATATACCAATGCCACGCTCACAATTATTTCAAAAGAATTGCGAATAAAAAAAGGTGCAAATAAAGTCTTATCAACTTAATTAACACCTTCTTTTTATTCATCAGCGGAAGCGGGGGGATTCGAACCCCCGGTACAGTTACCCGTACGACAGTTTAGCAAACTGTTGGTTTCAGCCACTCACCCACACTTCCTTTTGATAATGTTTGAATGCTGAAATAATTTCGGGTGCAAATATACATGTTTGTTTTTGACTTTTCAAACAAAAAGTATAGATATTTCGTTACACTTTCATTTTCCAACAATATATGCTTGCTCCTGAATGATATTTTGATGGAGTATAGGTGAAAACAAGCGATACATTACTGCTTTTTATTTACATTTGCACAAAAAATAATTCATATTCATTTCTCTATTTACAAACTATGGCAAAGATCAAACATAAACGATTGAAGATTTCTATATATATTATATCCACCATAATAGTGATAGCACTTGTAATGGGGTTGTATATAAGAAGCACAGTTTTCAAACAACTCCAGCTGACAGAAACGGCGTATATTTATATCACTCCAACAACTAGCTATGAAGAGGTGATGAATCAGATAGTAGAAAAAGTGAATTTGCCCTCAGATAAGATATTCGAGCTACTATTGAGTAAAATGAACTATGCCGAAAATATCAAAACAGGTAGGTATGCCATTATAAATGAAATGACCGTTCCGCAAATGATTAGAATGCTGCGTTCAGGCAATCAATCGCCAGTGAAATTGACGTTTAATAATATGCGAACTAGGGAAGATTTGTCAGGCCGCATCTCGGAACAATTAATGCTGGACAGTTTGACATTGTTATCGGCACTTAAAGATGCTAACCAAACAGAGTTACTAGGGTTTGACACCAACACTGTAGTGGCCATGTTCATCCCAAACACATACGAAGTATATTGGGATACGAGTGTGGAGAAATTACTTGCTAGAATGCAAAAGGAATACAATACTTTTTGGAACGAAAGTCGAAAAGCAAAAGCAAAAGCGATTGGACTGTCTCCCGTTGAAGTGTCAACATTGGCATCAATTGTGGAGGAAGAAGCTACCTATTCGGATGAATATCCAATTGTGGCGGGATTGTATCTCAACCGTTTAAAACGTGGACAACGTTTAGAAGCAGACCCCACAGTGAAATTTGCAATGGGCGACTTTGCACTTCGCCGTATTCTCTATAAACACTTGGAAGTAGAATCACTCTATAACACCTACAGAAACGATGGACTGCCACCTGGCCCCATCCGCATTCCTTCCATTAAGAGTATTGATGCCACTTTGTCACCTACCGATCATAATTATCTTTTTATGGTCGCCAAGGATGATTTATCAGGACGTCACAATTTTTCTACAACGCATGCAGAACATATACGCAATGCAAGAAAATATCAGAGGGCACTGAATGAGAGGAATATTTATAAATAAAGTCGGAGGTGTGGTTTGTGTGGATGAGTAATCCTCACCCTTTACGCATCTTCATTGCCCTGATTTTAATTTACTTTTTATATAAACCTATTTCATGACCTTTAAGATGTTGCTCCCTTGTCGACTTACTCATTACTCACTTTTTACCCTAAAAACCTACTTCGTCAGGATGAGGCCCAACTCTCAAATCTTTATTTAATGCATCAATCAACTGCATATCTTCAACCGTAAGTTCAAAGTCGAACACATCGAGATTCTCTGCTTGTCTTATTGGATTTGAAGATTTAGGAATTACAATCAATCCACGCTCAATATTCCAACGCAACACTACTTGAGCAGCTGTTTTAGAATATTTCTCACCAATCTCATTGAGTGATTGTTCTTGAAGCAAATTGTTTTTATTGGCACAAAGAGGGCTCCACGATTCAACATGAATGTTATGCTGAGTGCAAAATTCAACCAATGGTTGTTGTGATAGATAGGGATGAAGCTCTATCTGATTGACAGCAGGCATGAGCGACCGCAAGTCAACTATCTTTTGTAAATGGTTTTCTTGGTAATTACTCACACCGACTGCTCGAGCTTTACCTGACTGTGCTATTTTCTCCATTTCTTTCCAAATAGAAACATATTTATCTTTGATTGGCCAATGCACCAAATAAAGATCAACATAATCGAGTCCCAATTTCTTTAGGCTTGTCTCGAAAGCTTTTGCTGCATTATCATTAGCTATATCTTCGTTCCAAAGTTTTGTGGTAACAAACAGTTCTTCTCGGCTTATTCCACTCTCACGAATGGCTCGACCAACAGGTTCTTCGTTTTCGTAAACCTTTGCTGTATCTATGTGGCGATAACCCAAATCTATTGCTTTGCGCACAGAATTATACGCTACTTTTTCATCTTCCATCCGAAACACTCCTAAGCCCAGCATTGGAATTTCTACCCCATTGTTTAATTTTTGATATTTCATAATAATCTATTGTTTTAGTCTGTTATACTTCTGGATTTGTATATAGTATAACAATGAGAATATGAAATTGTTGTGGGAAGGATGAGGGGGTAAAGGGTAAGGAGTGAGGAGTAAAACACTGTCCTGTCAGTCTATGTCTTGTCCTGAAATAGTTTTACATAAAAAGCAATTTAAATTCAGGATTAGACAATTAATTCTCAACTCGTAATTCGTAATTATTTTCTGTGTTTCGCATCATAACCCTTTAATTTCTCCGTAACCGTAACTTTGTCTTTAGTTATTTGAGCAATGAGCGGTTCAACACCATTGAACTTTATATCAGGGCGAACGAAAGCTACAAATTCGACCGTAAGAGTTGTGTTGTACAGATCATCATCAAAGTCAAAAATATTGACTTCTACACTTGTGTGCGAACCTTCGTGAAGAGTCGGTCTGTTACCAATATACAGCATTCCATCGAAAATGCCTGGCTTGAGGTGCACCCTCACGGCATACACTCCATCGGTAGGTATTACTTTATATTTTTCCCATAACTTGATGTTGGCAGTGGGAAAGCCAATTTGACGGCCAACTTTATATCCTTCGACTATTTTTCCTGTAATTGTGTAATTGTAGGATAAAAAGGTGTTTGCAAGCGATATATCTCCTTGAGCAAGTAAGTAACGAATTTGAGAAGAACTTACAGTTTGTTTTCCAAACTGATAAACGGAGGCTTGGATTACCTCAATGCCCACCTCTTTGCCATATTGCACATAATTGTCGAACCCTTCAGCTCTGTTTTTTCCAAATCTATGATCATAACCAATAAATAAGGTCTGTATTCCAATTTTTCCTTTTAGTATCTTTTGAATAAATTCTTTGGCACTTAATTGAGATATATCGATGGTGAAATCGAGCACAACGCAATTATCAATCTCTGTTGATGCCAATTGTTCCAACTTCTCGTCGAATCCGCATAGCAAGGGTGGCTGATAGCTTTTGTCTAATACTTTTCGGGGATGCACAGGAAAGGTAATCACTGCCGATTCTTGCCCCATACGTTTTGCTTCACTCACAACTTGATTGATAAGATGACGATGACCAAGATGTACGCCATCGAAAAAACCCATTGTGGTAACCATCCCTTTGGGAGGTGTGTGTTTATTTAAATCTATAATTCTCAAAACAATTCTCTTTAGGATAATGTTATATTTACACTCTTTTTACTGTAATGCAACAACATAGCATTATTTAGAGAGCAATGTTGCTTTATGGAAACAGAATAATGATTTACTGTGTCAAATACTACAAGAAAAAATCTTTAAGCTGCCATTTAGTCGAAAAGCATAGCAAACAAACACATTATCTATCTTTTAGTTGCAAATATCGCAGTAAATTATGAAATTATCAATATCTTTGTCTGAATAATTATTCATCTTTAGTTTAATATAAGAAAATGAAAATCAAAAATTTAATTTTAATGGCATGTACTGGAGCATTTGCTCTTACTTCGTGCGTTGAGAAGAATGCTCCGCACAACCAGCTCTCAGAAGCTGAAAAATCAGATGGTTGGGAACTATTGTTTGATGGAACTACATTAGACAATTGGCGCGACTACAATGGTGAAGAACTTACAATCCCTTGGTTTGTAGAAGATGGAACTATTGTAGCCAAAGGTGATGGTGGTGACGCTAGTGGTTATATAGTAACCAAGAAAGAGTATGAAAATTTTGAACTTACTTGGGATTGGAAAATTGCTCCCGAGGGAAATAGTGGTGTACTTTATCATGTAGTTGAAAATCCTAAATTCAAAGTACCTTATGTAACTGCACCAGAATATCAACTGATTGATGACGCAGGATTCCCCAGTCCTCTTGAAGATTGGCAAAAGACTGCTGCTGACTATGCCATGCATACAACTGATCCCGCAAAAACTAAGGTTAAGCCTGCTGGCGAATGGAACACTTCTAAAATCCTTTTTGACAATGGGCATGTAGAGCATTGGTTGAACGGTGAGAAAGTAATCGAGTTTGAAGCGTGGACAGACGACTGGCACGAACGCAAAAACAGTGGAAAATGGGTTGATGCTCCCGAGTATGGTTTAGCAAAAAAAGGACTCATCTGTTTACAAGATCACGGATCAGCTGCTTGGTTTAGAAACGTGAAAATAAAGGAACTTCCTCGCAAAACTGAAGAAGTATCTCTATTCAATGGCGAAGACCTTAAAGGTTGGGAAGTGTACGGAACAGAAAAATGGTATGTTGAAGATGGTGAGTTGATTTGCGAAAGTGGTCCTGACAAATTGTATGGATATCTAGCAACTCGCAATTATTATAACGACTTCGATTTTTCAGTTGATTTTAAGCAAGAAGCTGATGGTAACTCTGGAGTATTTATTCGCTCATTTATCGAACCAGTAGCTAAAGTGAACGGATGGCAAGTGGAAGTAGCCCCAATGGGACACGGAACAGGCGGCATCTACGAATCATATGGACGTGGTTGGATTGCAGAAATAAATGACGAACAGCAAAAGATCTTAAAAGAAGGCGAATGGAACACATTGCGGATTCGTATTGAAGGTGACAACATCAAGACATGGTTAAATGGTGAAGACATGATTGATCTTACTGATGAGAAAATAGGAAAAGGTCAAGGTCGTATTGCATTACAAATACATGATGGTGGTGGAATTAAAGTACGCTGGAAAAACTTCAAGTTAAACACCTTGTAGGTTACAGATAAATACTTAGATTTCTCCCATAAGAAGGTGTTCAAAAACAAGCTTTCAAAAACACAGATTTAATAATTTTAGTGAACGATAGCAATTGTAAGTTTTTGAACACTTTCTTTTTTTTGAAAGACAGAAATATCTTGGCATTGTTTTTGCACAAAACAATGAGATGTGACAAAGTATCCATAAATATAAAGTAAGAACAAGAATTGACTTGATATTTGTTGTATCTTATTTTTAAAACAAACGAATGAAAGAAAACAAACAATTATTAGATAGCATAATCAGCGGAATTCAAGAAAAAAAAGGAAAGAATATAACTACTATAGATTTAAAAGGCATCCCAGGTGTTATCTGCGACTACTTTGTGATTTGTGAAGGCAATACACCCACACAAGTTGCGGCAGTGTCAGAATCGATTGAACATATAGTGAAAACTGACTTACAAGAAAGCCCTATAAGAGTTCAAGGTCAGCAATTGGCTGAATGGATTGGAATAGATTATGGCGATATTATTGTACATGTTTTTATCCCTGAGTTAAGAGCTTATTATAACATAGATAATATGTGGGCTGATGCCAAAACTGAGAAGATTCCTACAATAGATTAAGAACATATTTCAAACAAACTTGTTACACAATACATCAGATAATTTAGTGTATCTCAATTAAGAAGAATGGATAAGAATAACCTCAACAAGAAAAAATTTAGCCCCAATTTGGGCAACAAAAAACCAAAAGCACCTTTTAATCCATATTGGATTTATTCTATTATAATTATTGGACTTTTGGGCATGTTCTTTTTTGGCGGAAATGTATCCGTAAAAGAAGTTACATGGTCAGAATTTCAAAAATATGTAAATGAAGACAGAATAGAGAAAGTTGTTGTATATAGTAAAAAAGAAACGGCAGAAGCGGTTGTAAGAGAGAACTCAGTTGGACATATCTTTAAAGAAAATGCCGACAAGGTGAAAGCCAATCCAAGATTGTCAGTAACGATACCTTCTGCTGATAAAGCAGCAGAATTACTACAGGATGCTACTGAGGAGAAAGGATTTGATCTAAAATACTCTTTTGACTCATCATCTGCTATCAGTGGAATAATATTGGGGTTGGCTCCTTTCATAATTCTTATAGCGATATGGGTATTCTTTATTCGCCGTATGTCATCGGGTGGAGCTGGAGGATCGGGAGGAGTCTTCAATGTTGGCAAATCAAAAGCTCAACTTTTCGACAAAGAGTCAGCTGTTAAAGTCACCTTTAAAGATGTGGCGGGACTATCAGAGGCTAAGCAAGAGATTGAAGAAGTGGTGGAGTTTTTGAAACAACCAAAGAAGTATACAAACCTTGGTGGTAAAATACCCAAAGGAGCCCTCCTTGTAGGCCCTCCTGGAACGGGAAAAACATTGTTGGCAAAAGCTGTTGCAGGCGAAGCTGATGTTCCGTTTTTCTCTATTTCAGGTTCAGATTTTGTTGAAATGTTTGTTGGAGTTGGTGCATCGCGTGTTCGTGACCTCTTTAAACAAGCAAAAGAAAAAGCTCCGAGCATTATTTTCATTGATGAGATTGATGCTGTTGGACGTGCTCGTGGTAAAAACGTAAACATGGGCTCCAATGATGAAAGAGAAAATACATTGAACCAACTCTTGACAGAAATGGACGGATTTGGATCGAATAGTGGAGTAATAATACTGGCGGCTACTAATCGCGCAGATATTCTTGATAAAGCATTGTTGAGAGCTGGACGTTTTGACAGACAAATACACGTTGATTTGCCCGACCTGAATGACAGGAAAGAAATTTTCAAAGTACACCTTCGCCCTATAAAGATTGACGAATCTGTTGATTCTGATTTTTTGGCACGCCAAACACCTGGTTTTTCAGGCGCAGATATCGCAAATGTATGTAACGAAGCAGCATTGATAGCAGCACGTGAAAAGAAAGATTTTGTGCAAAGTATAGACTTCATGAATGCTGTTGACAGAATTGTGGGTGGACTTGAAAAGAGAAACAAAATTATTACTCAAGAAGAGAAGAAATCAATTGCTATTCACGAGGGGGGACATGCTACTCTCAGCTGGATGTTGGAACATGCTAACCCTTTGGTGAAAGTAACTATCATTCCTCGAGGCAAAGCCTTAGGAGCTGCTTGGTACTTACCCGAAGAGAGACAGATAACAACCAAGAGTCAAATGTTGGATGAAATGTGCGCCATATTGGGTGGACGTGCTGCTGAAGAGCTTTTCATTGGAGAGATATCATCGGGTGCAATGAACGACTTGGAGCGAGTTACCAAACAAGCTAATGCAATGGTCACCTATTTGGGCATGAGTGACAAATTGCCCAATTTATGCTACTATGATTCGGCTGGACAAGAGTGGAATTTCTCTAAACCATATAGTGAAGACACTGCTAAAATAATAGACTCTGAAATAAAGAAAATCATTGCCGAACAATATGAGAGAGCAAAAGACATCTTGAGTAAAAATGCTGAAGGACATCGCAAGTTGGCTGAAATATTACTTGAAAAAGAAATTATATATGCTAGCGACTTAGAAGCTATCTTTGGTAAACGCCAATGGGTGTCACGTTCTCAAGAATTATTGCAACAAGACCAACAAACATTTGAGGATTTTAACACAGCTAAAAGGACCTCACCTTCTAAAGGCAAAAAAGAAATATTTATTCATGAAAAGGAGAATGAAGAAAAAAAAGATGAAAAAGACGAGCCATTAAATGATAAAGATAAAGCTGAAAAGAATACTCCTTCAAAATAATAATAATGTTTCTCGTATATAAGAAGTGAGACAGCCAAACAATCTCTCATAATAAAAGCCATGGTTTTTTAATAATCTATGGCTTTTTCTTTTGATTTATTGACCATAAATAGTTTCTATTGAAGTTATCGAACTTTATTGATATGCATATGTTATATACTAACAGACAAAGACATTAAAAGGTAGAATAAAATGAAAATTGCACACTATTTGCTTATAGGATTATTCTCCATGGGAATTATTTCTTGTACATCATCCCATTCTAAAAACAATGAGTACAAATCAAACACAAAAAACATTGACAATATGAAATTTGAAAAAGTAGCTTTACCTTACGCAACAGATGCGTTACAACCAGTTATCGGAAAACAAACAATGGAATTGCACTACGGTAAGCATTATCAAGCTTACATTGACAACCTGAATAAACTGATTGTAGGAACTGAATTTGAAAATGCTGATTTAGAAACTATCGTGAAAAAAAGTGATGGAGGAATTTTTAATAATGCTGGTCAAGCATTAAACCACCAATTATATTTCACTTCATTTAGCCCTGATGGTGGTGGAGAACCTCAAGGTAAATTAGCTGAAGCTATTAATTCTAAATTTGGATCATTCGAAAAGTTTAAAGAGGAATTTAATGCCGCTGGTTTAGCTGTATTCGGTTCAGGCTGGGTATTCTTAGCAAAAGATGACAGTGGCAATCTTTCAATTGAAAAAGAAAGTAATGCAGGCAATCCATTAACAAAAGGATTGACTCCAATTTTAGGATTGGATGTTTGGGAACATTCCTATTATCTTGATTATCAAAATCGCAGAGCTGATCATCTTAAAGAGGTATGGAAAATACTAGATTGGAAAGTAATTAGCGAACGTTTCTAAAAACGTTTTGAATCCAATAAACTTTTTACTTTAATTCGACATTAAAAAAGAGCAGTTATAATGACTGCTCTTTTTTTGTTATATAAATTTCTGATATGGGAAATATACTTTAATCAACTAACTTAATCCCTGAAAGCATGCGTCCACAATTTATTGATTGTCTGCGAGCAGAAAAGAACAAATCTGAGCAATGGTAAGTGCAGAGAGAGGTTGTTTCAATATGTTCGTGGGAAACACCCAGTCTTACCAATTCATTATTGATAATAGTTGCCAAATCAATATGATGCTTACTTGTTACAGGGTTGATAATAGATGCTGACGATAAATCAAAACCAGCTTTTTCAAATTCATTTATCAAATCCTCCCCCACTTCGTAATTTTCTTGAGAAATCGATGGTCCGATTGCAGCAATAATATCCTTAGGATTGGAATGATACGTTTCTATCATTTTTGAAATTGTGTTGTCGATGATACCACCTACTATCCCTTTCCATCCCGCATGAATAGCTGCAATAATTTGTTTAAAGTTGTCATACAATAAAATGGGAGCACAATCCGCAGTTGTGGCACATAGAAAAATGTCTTTTCGATGCGTTATAGTAGCATCCACTCCATATAAAGCCTCTATTTTATCGGATTGACTCAAGTGCATAAATGCATCATCTATCACAAATACATTATTACCGTGTGTTTGGTGTGGAATAATAAAATCATCAATTTCCATATACCACATACGTGATAGAATTTCCCTATTTTCATAGATATCCATAGGACTATCGTCTGAAAAGTTTCCCAAGTTGAAAGACGAAAATAATCCCTTACTAACGCCTCCTTTGCGTGTAGTGCAAAAATGCTGAATAGCACTATATCCACTTAAGTTATAAAATTGCAGAAGACTCTCATTGCCAGGATACATTTTCATCTCTTGGTATATTTATGGTTCTACATTCTATTGGTCCAGATAGGAATAATCTTCGTAATTTTCTTCATCTTCATCTTCTTCATCTTCATCAAAAGGAGGAACATCCTCATCATCATCAAAAAGTACTGTTTTAATATCAAGATTTCGATGAATTAAAGTGTCTTTCTCTGTTTTATCTTCTTTGAGTTGAACAGCCTCTTCACTATTGAGTTCTTTCCAAAGCATATCTTTGAGAGTAGTTAGTCCCACATTGGTCACAGCAGATATAAATACGTAAGGAATTTCAGGTAAATCCTCTGCAATAGCTTGTTTCAACTCTTCGTCTAACAAGTCTGTTTTAGAAATAGCCAATAGGCGTTTCTTATCAACCAACTCAGGATTATATTCGGTCAACTCATTGAGTAGTATATTGTATTCAGTTTTAATATCGTCTGTATCAGCAGGAATCACAAAGAGCAAAAGTGAATTACGTTCTATATGACGCAAAAAACGAAGTCCAAGGCCTTTACCTTGACTTGCTCCCTCAATGATACCGGGAATATCGGCCATCACAAATGATTGATTGTCGCGATAGCTAACAATACCCAAGTTGGGCTTTAGTGTAGTAAACGGATAGTTGGCAATCTTTGGTTTAGCAGCTGACACTACCGACAAAAGTGTCGATTTACCCGCATTGGGAAAACCTACCAAACCCACATCAGCAAGTAACTTGAGCTCAAGAATAATCCATCTTTCTTCAAATGGCTCCCCGGGCTGAGCATAACGTGGAGCTTGATTGGTAGAAGTTTTAAAGTGGGTGTTTCCCAATCCACCACGACCTCCTTTTAAAAGTACCACCTCTTCACCATGATCTGTTATATCGCAAATATAATCCCCCGAATGAGCATCATAAACAACAGTACCACAAGGCACTTCTATTACCCTACCTTCTCCTTTTTTACCAGAAGATTTTTTACCAGATCCAGCTTCGCCATGCTCACCCAAGATATGTCTCTCATAACGTAAGTGAAGCAAAGTCCAATAATTTCTGTTTCCACGCAGGATTATACTGCCCCCTGCACCACCATCGCCCCCATCAGGACCTCCTTTTGGGATATATTTTTCACGACGAAAGTGAGAAGACCCACGTCCTCCCTTGCCAGAACGGCAATATATTTTTACATAATCAACAAAATTTGATTCACTCATACTGTTTGTTTTTCGCGGAATTGATAAGCAGGATTATTCCTCTTATTCTTTTTTAATAATCTAGTCTATCTATTACTTCTTCTATGCGAGTAAAAATATCATCAACGGTGCCCATTCCGTTTATTTTCACAAGTTTACCTTGTTTTGCATAATAATCTTTCAATTGATCTGTTTGGCGATAATAGACTTCAAGTCGTTCTTTGATAGTCTCAGGAGTGTCATCGTTTCGCCCAGAAACCTCTCCACGTTTAATTAAACGTTCTGTCAAATCATCATCGTCTACTTCAAGGCTCAGCACAACATTGATGGCTTCACCCCTTTCACTTAACATCTTATCCATCGCTTCACCCTGTTTTAGAGTACGAGGAAATCCATCATATATGTAACCTACCCTATCAGGAGTAAGTGTAAAAAGCTCATCCAATATGCCAATCACAATATCATCGGGCACAAGTTGTCCATGCGACATATACTTATCGGCTAAATTGCCAAGTCTTGTGTGTCGTTCAATTTCATTTCTTAGTATATCACCAGTAGAAATATGCGTTAAATGATATTTTTCTACCAGTTTTTCACTTTGCGTGCCTTTACCAGAACCTGGCGCGCCAAAAATTATAATATTCAACATAAATAAAAAGTATTACTGTTATAACTGCAAAGATAGATAATAGTTTGCTTTGTAAGAATAACTCAATTGATATAATCGTTCGAATATATCATTTTTACGATTTGAACAAAGTTTATAGTAAATACGTTTATTCAGTACACATTAAATTAAATAAACGACATGAAAAAAGAAGATTTCAGACAAAAAGCACACTCCATCTTAGACGAAGTAATTAATCACATTGCCGAAATGGAGAAAAAGGCT
>DENY01000085.1:0-413 GCA_002359825.1 Bacteroidales bacterium UBA2632 | reverse complement strand
TCGGATGATATGAAAGACGAATACAATAAGAAAATGGAAAGATTAAAAGAGATTAAACTCGATCTCACTTCAAAGTTAAATGAATATGAAGAAATGACTGAGTCTAGATGGGATGTTGTAAAAGAAAGCTTTGATGAGTTTTTGGTGAAAGTTACCAAAGCATGGAAAGATAGCTATATTAAAGCTTCTACAGCATTTAAAAAGTAAGCATAAGTTAGAAAGCACATTGAAATAAGTTCATATTATTACTTAAAAAGTCTGATGGATTAAAACCAGCAGACTTTTTTAGTTTTAGCTCGTAGAGCGATAATAAAAAACGGAGGTAAAAACGATAATTGAGTGTGTTTATATATCTCATCCCGTTTAAAGTCATAACTTTTTCTAAACATTTTCCGCACGTAGAAAATGTTTAA
>DENY01000276.1 GCA_002359825.1 Bacteroidales bacterium UBA2632 | reverse complement strand
AGATTTTCTTAGTGAAGGATCAAGATCAAGATGAAAAAATATTACTCTTAATTCTCTAGTTTCAAAGTGCTCTTTGTCATTTGTAGTGGCTTGTTATATTTGCAGAAAAGATGTAACTCCAATAGCAAGATTTTGAATAAACAAAAATATGACCATAACTACTAGTACTAATTGAAAGAAGAAAAACTAAACTAAAAAAAACATCATGAAGGAAGATACAGAAAAAATAAACTACTTTGTGTAAGAATAAAAACTCTTTGAAAAACTGTTATAAAGTGGCACTATTAGAACAGGTTTTTATTTATAAATTAGTGTATTTAACTTAACACCATAAGCAGAAAGTATTTTTGTATCGAAAAACAAATTAGAAGAAAAAATAGACATCAATAAAGTTACAACGAAAGATACACAATTAATATTCTTAATGTTATTTTCACCAATTTGAATAATTTCATTTATAATCAATGTGTTACATCAACTCATATCAACTAGAGCTGATTTATACAAAACAACAAAAACATCATTCAATTGAATAAATCATTGGAAAAACTATGCAATATATTTTTTAATGCTTTTTTAACATTCACGCAAGCATCTTTATATCAGCTACATAAATAAGCCATACTAATAGTTAAATGGAGAACAAGTATTTTTTATCCATTTGTATTTTTTAATATAAAATCTTTATCTATATTTGCACCGAGCATTTAGAATAAATGCCAATTCCCATATTGGGAAAATGCAGATAGTTATCTCTTGCACCTCTATTATTTTTATTGCACAGGAGAATAAAGAGAAATTGGTGATAGTAAATAACACTGCATATAATTTCCAAAAAACAAAAAACAATGGAAATATTAAATTTATGTATTACTAAACTTCTCAAGCTAGAGCTTCCTGAGCTCGCTGAGAGAGTAATTGGGGTATTTGAGACATATGACCCCGAAGAGTTCAAAATCCAAGATGCATATGATCAACTTGTGGCTCAACAGCCTCAAATTGATGCGCTTTTGGCGCAGTATGGTGCACATCCGCTAACGGTTACTTTAGATCGATTGCGCAGAAAGCGTGCACGATATGCAGCAAAAATCACATCGCAACTGAGATATAGTCTTAAAGAGCAAAGTGACAATCAAGACGTGATTAATGCAATGGCAACCACCGAACAGTTTTTNNTAACAATGAGGAGGTTATCAACCGTAAGATTACGCAGTTTTTTGCAGAAACGCAGCGAAACGAGCAGTTGGCAACTACGCTCGACACGCTCAACGTAATTGATTACTTGGATAATCTGAAAGCTAGCCATGCATCTAATCAAAGACTCGATGCTCAACGTGTATTATCAATATCGGCACGTCCGAAAGGAAAGACGGAAGAGCTTTCCAAATCGGTACGCAAAGCGTTGGACATACTCTTTATGCAAATAGAAGTGGCGCACGTGATTAATAAGGATCTGGATTATCTTCCGATGATTAGTGCGCTGAATGAGCTAATAGTTAGGTATAAAAACCTGATCAACACTCGTGCTGCATATAATAAAAAGAAGAAAGAAGGTTTGGAAGACGAACCAGAAATGACTCCAGAGGGTGAAGGTGAAAAACCTGAAGTGATGACTACATTTGTTGCACCCACAAACGGAATAGAACTTCCGAAATTGGCTGAGATGAATGGAAATGGTTCGAATGGAGAGCTTGCTCANNCAAATAATGAGGCTTAGCGTAAGTTTTCATTAAATTGATGTAGTTGTGAGAAACTACGGCAAATGTTTTGCCCCGATTCCTGTGATCGGGGCTTTTTTATGGCCACAATCACTTAATTCTTTTTTTTGTATTTATTTTCTCGTTTTGATATCCGCTATCAGATACTTTAAGATACTAAAGAGTTATATTTACATGCACTGAGCAATATTTTGATAGCTCGCAAACTTCATACCTTGCAAATTTACAAACAAATTTGTAATATGCAAATATAATTGCAACCAATTGATATCAATTAATACACTTTTAATACTCTTTTAATAGTGATTACACCCGTAAGTGATACATAATCAATTTCTTAACACAAGCACAAGGGTTTCTCTGAATAACATACTGTATAATGCAATGTATATAACATTGTTATATACGTCTGTTATAAACAAAGCTATGTTCAGTTTGTTTTATTGATTACATCATAGACATAATAAACAACTAAAATCATATACAAACATATGACCGACCTACACAACCTACGAAAAGACTATAAACAAGATACCCTCTCAGAAAGTGAAGTGGACAAAAACCCCATTGCTCAATTTGAGAAGTGGATGCATGAGACTATCTCTTCCAAAATAGTGCCAGAACCCAACGCTATGACGTTTGTTACATCCACCCTCGATGGCAAACCATCGGCTCGTGTTGTGTTGCTAAAGAGTTTCAGCAAAGAAGGATTTATATTCTACACCAACTATGAGAGTCGAAAAGCCAAGGAACTAAACGAGAATCCTAATGCTTGCATTGTGTTCGATTGGCATATAATGGAGCGTCAAGTGAGGATTGAGGGAATTGTAAAAAAAACATCTAAAGAAGAGTCGGACAGGTATTTTAATTCACGTCCCAAAGATAGTCAATTGGGCGCATGGATATCGCCTCAGAGCTCGTTTATTGACGGACGACAAGAGTTGGACGACAGAAAGGTGCAGATTGAAAGTCAGTTTGAAGAGAAACCAATTACTCGCCCACTCCATTGGGGAGGTTATGTATTGAAACCACATACCATTGAGTTTTGGCAGGGAAGACAAAGCAGATTGCACGATAGATTGATATATTTCAAAACGGATGAAGAGTGGATATTGAGGAGATTAGCACCTTGATTCAATTACGAAATAATAATTACGAAATACGAAAGCCAATTAAAGAAATAGGAATTAAGAGAGAATAAATAAGAATTCACTGCTCACTATTTACTATTCACTATTTATTATTTACCATTTACTATTTACTATTCACTATTTATTATTCACTGCTCACAGCATACTATCTCAAGTTTCCCACCCTT
>DENY01000181.1:2333-2528 GCA_002359825.1 Bacteroidales bacterium UBA2632 | reverse complement strand
TCAAACTTGTTGGTCTCTTCATGACTGTCGCTTGTTAATGATCCAGAGCCTGATACCATTGCAAGTTTGTCGAAACCTCTACTTTTTAGTTGTTCAAACAAGTATTGTGCTGTGTCACGATAAACAGTAAAAACAACCACTTTCTGATTACTGTTGTTTCTTCCTGATATTCGTTTTTTATTGATTTCATGAATC
>DENY01000181.1:1906-2270 GCA_002359825.1 Bacteroidales bacterium UBA2632 | reverse complement strand
GGTGTTTAGTTTCTTTCGATATTTGAGTTTCAAATCTTTCAAGGTTGGCATATAGATTTTCAAGATACTTAATATCGTCTTTCAAGTCTTCTTTGTAGTAATCTAAATTTCCCGCTGCATCTATATCCGAAAGGTTGACTTTTCTTTTTTTACCAAGAGTCAAATCTTGATAGTCTGCTTCCATATCATCTTCACCAAATAGCTCTGTGTTATACATGTCGTTGAGACTATCATCTTGTATACCCTCTTGAAATCTTATTATTTTGTCTAATGCATTCTGATGGTGGTCTTTTATTTTTCCAACAGTCGAAAAAAATGAATACCAAGAAGACTCCAACCGTTTCACCATTAATATATACATCAT
>DENY01000181.1:0-1897 GCA_002359825.1 Bacteroidales bacterium UBA2632 | reverse complement strand
TTCTTCTAAATAGAAGGAGGGCTGATAACCTGAAAGCATGGGTGGAAAATGCTCGAATAGTTCTTCAAAGGTTTCAATATTGCCTAATTTTGCGGGAGTAACGAAAAGATTAACCGGTTTTGCCCTTAATGGGAAAGAGAATTTTGATTCAGCACCCTCTATCATTGCTCTTGTACGTGCTACAATAAGAGAATCTGTAAGCGTGAAAAAGTTGGCTGGAAGTTTCTTTATGAACTCACTTATTACTGGCTGTGGCTCTTGTCTCCATTCGTTGAATGCTCGTTGGGCGGTTCTGAAAGAGTAATCTATATTTCTTATTCCCAAACTCTCATCAAAACCATGCACCTTGCCTTGTACCATCATTTTAAACTGATTGCGAATATCAGTCAAGGAGTTGTTGATAGGAGTAGCACTCAAGAGTAACACTTTTATATCCTCATTTTTCGCCAATATCTCTTCTACCAAAAACTTATACCTGTTCGATTTATCATTTCTAAGGTTGTGGCTTTCGTCTATAACTATNNTTTATCACCCCTGTCGTTGTAGGTTTCAACCCTGTCTTCGTTCATATCTGTATGAAAGCGAATAAAATAGTCGAGTTGATCTTTCTCGAACCTAGAATCTTGATTCCGTCTGTAGCGATTCCAATTATGTTCAAGTTTCTTTGGGCAAAGTAGTATTATTTCTCGTCCTTGTAGTTGGAAGAACTTCATAACTGCCAATGCACTCCACGTTTTACCTAAACCTACTGCATCAGCTAGTATTGCTCCGTTGTATTTTTGAAGCATTCGAATAAGACTCAAAACTCCCTTCTTTTGAAAGTCGTAGAGCGTGTTGTAAATAACAGAGTTTTCTAAACGACCTATTTGTCTATTAAATTCAGGGTCATTCTCTATCTCTAGCATTTGATTGCCAAACAACTCGAAAAGCACTTTAAAATATAAGTCTTTGGGAGTGTATTCAATAAATATTCTCTCTATCTCGTTGATAAGGTATTGCTTGAAATCTATTTTTGATTCTTTACCATCGGGTGCGATTAAGGTTTTCAGTTTATGTGTTTTTTTATTTTCCGATAGTGTTTCAAACCATTCACAGAGTTCTTTGTATTGGTGGTTGTTGCCAGTTTCTCCTATATTCAGTTCTATATTGTGAGCAAACTTTAGTCCAAAACCTGCTTCTGTGAGGTTTGAGCTGCCTGTAATAAAGTATTTATTCCTCTCGTCTTTCTCGGGATTAAATAGATAACTTTTGGCATGACAAAAGTTGGGTTCTAATGTTTTTGCCAATACATTGTCTTGTTTTAGAAACCTCACTGCCTCTTGCGAAAGTTTATTGAGTTTGAGAGCTGCTTCAATTGTGATATCCTCATTCAATAAATCGAGCGGTCGATTCGACTCTGCATCGAAATTGACAATATCGCCAAGAACCATTCTAAAACTTGATATCTTTTCATTTACTTCACTTGATAGCCAAGCCAGTGCTCCAATGGTGAAGTAACCTGTTACTATATCAAATGTGCCCTCTTCGGTATATTCGTTAATCCACTCGTGGACTTTTTTATTCTTGTTTTCGTTATCTAAGATCATACAGTTTTAACTTAAAAGTCGTGTTGAATTAGTTTAGTATTTTGGCATCTAATTTTTGACGTACTATTTTTTTTAATCCTTGTGAAATAATTATTAGGAACAAAAAATTGCTCGAATATGTAATATGAATGTTTTTCGCAATTTTGTATTTGTGAGATTTCTCAACCCCAAATATAAACATATTTTCTCATAGATTAAACAAATAATCTTGAAAAGTTATCTTTTTGGTTCTAGAGTTTGAATTCAATGTAAATCCCATTTCATAACTTTTACACAGATTTCTCCACTAGGGTCGAAATGACAGGTTATTT
>DENY01000295.1:596-5586 GCA_002359825.1 Bacteroidales bacterium UBA2632 | reverse complement strand
CCAATAAACAATAGTTCGTTAATCTTTCGTTTATGCATCTGATTATCAATAATATAAGTCAATTATTTCTTGCTTAATCCCCTGATTTTCACTATCTTTATGGATAATCCCACTCATCCAAAAGCAATGAAAAATCAGGTTCATAAGCAATTAAGCTTTATCATAATGTCTACTTTAACCAAGTGTTCCGCCCCATTAAACAAGTGGAGATGTGATTTTCTCCTTGAGACGCTTTTACTTTTTATGAGCATCCCGGGCAGGATTTGTTTTCTTCAATTAGGCAGATATAGTCGGCATGGGGAGCAACGCTTTCGTCAACAATTTGAAAAGCCGTTCGACTTTATGGAGTTCAATTCCCATCTGGTTAAAGATAATTTGTCAGGACGTCGTGCCATTGCTATTGATCCCAGTTATATATCCAAGTCTGGCAAGAAAACCCCCTATATGGGAAGTTTCTGGTCAGGATGTGCTCAATCCGTCAAACGAGGTCTTGAACTAATGGGGGTTGCTGCTATTGATATAGACAACCATATAGCCCTACATTTGGAAGCTGTACAAACACCTCCTACCAAATCCCTTTCTCAAATGTTTCAGAGCCTGCTTGACTGGTATCTTTATGTGATTACTAAGAAGAAAGACAGCCTATTGGAAATATCCAATATCATAGTAGCTGATGCTTTCTTCTCCAAATATCCCTTTGTACAGGGAGTACGAGATCTGGGCTTTCATCTTGTGAGCCGGCTTCAAAACAATGCAAATCTTAGGTATATCTACAAGGGAGAACCCAAGAAAGGAAAAGGAAGACCAAAAAAGTACGATGGAAAAATAGACCTCAAGAATATAGATCACTCGCACTTTACAACATTCCACTATAAAGGTCAACCCTGCTATTATGCTGTGGTTAACTCTGTAGCTCTGGAAAGGAATATTCTCATTATCATAGAGAGGATCACAGAAAACCAAAAAGTCATCCAAAGAATCATCTTCTCCACAGACATAGAGGCGAATCCGACGGATGTGCTGGACATATATCATACTAGGTTTTTGATAGAATTCCAATTTCGGGATGCTAAGCAAGCCACTGGTCTTACGCATTGTCAGGCAAGAAGCCTAAACAAATTGTACGCACACTTCAATTTCGCACTAACAGCAGTCAATATCGCAAAGATTTCACATTGGCAAAACTCAGACGGCTACGGAAAAAGCTTTTCTATCACAGACACCAAACTGATGTTACACAATCATTTAATGATTGAACTATTTATAAGCAAGTTCGGTATCAATCCAAACTCAAAGAAAAATCACAAACTTGTCAAAGAACTCTTAGTATATGGCACTAAAGCCGCATAATAGTAATCAAATAATTACCGAACTATTGAGTAAAGCAATATTGTGAAAGTGGCAGAACGTACAATAAATTCGAATGTTCCAATTACTGTAAGTAGCAATATAATTGCTCCAGTTATGATAATCCCTATGTGTGGTACACGATATTGATTGTGTATTGTTTTGAAAAAAGGAGGTAAGTCATGTCTCCTGCCCATAGCTAACATCACACGGCTTACCCCTAGAATTTGACTCAATAATACACCCAGCATGGCAGTTGATGCACCAATGGTGATTATAGTGCTAATTGCTGGAGCGCTCAATGCATTGGCAACAAGTTGCAAAGGCGATTTGCTATTGGCCATACTCTCTGTACCTATAACACCTATAGCAACTATTGAAACTGCTGCATAAAGAAAATTGGCCGTTATAGTGGTAATAATAATTGCTTTTGGAATTGTCTTCTTTGGTTCAGTCACCTCTTCTGCAAGTGTTGCTATTCTAGCATAGCCTGTAAATGCAAAAAAGAGTAGTGCCGCAGCTTCTGCAATTCCTACAATTCCAAATGGGGCAAAGGGCTTGAAGTTTTCAGAATTAACTTCGGGAATACCACTAAAGACTAAGTATAAAAGTGAAAGTAGCGTGATAGCCACAATCGTAAGATTTAAAATTCCCGCTTTTTTAATACCAAAGAAGTTGGCAGCTGTGAGAAGAATAACTGCCGAAACAGAAAATGTGATGGATGAAGCAATAGGAACTAATTGATAGAAATAGCTGCCAAACTCAATAGCAACAACACCCGCAGCAGATAGCTTACTAAGCAGGAACATCCAGCCTGCAGAAAAACCAAAAGTAGGGTTAATCAAAATATAGCCGTATTCGTAGGTCCCACCCGAGTGTGGATATATAGCCGCTAGTTGTGCAGAGCTCAAGGCGTTAAAAGTGGCAATAATCCCCGCAATCATAAGTCCTATAATAAATGCTGGACCTGAAACACCTGCTGCTATACCAGTTACAACAAAAATACCTGCGCCTATTATTGCCCCTAAACCAACGGCCACTGCGTCCTTATGGGTAAGCAATCTTAAAAGACCTTTATAATCGCTATCTTTCATTCTTTTCTATTTGTTATGTGCCAATCTAATGAATATCTACCACCTCCTTTGATAATCAGAAATAAACTACCTAACAACATTGCCCAATCCGTTCTGCTAGCATGCATCATTTCCCAAAATCCTTCATTGTTCAAGATTTCTACTTTAGTGGTGGAAATGGCAACGATCATAATCATCAAAGTGGGAATACTTGCAAATCGCGTTAATAGGCCAAGCAGTATAAATACTCCGCAAACTATTTCAAATGTTCCCACAAATGTCCCTAATAGTTCGGGTGAAGGAAGTCCTATTTTTTCAAATCTTCCAGCACCACGAATGGCAGGGAAAATGAATTTCTGAAGACCTTCGGAAAGGAAAACCATCCCAACCATTAAACGAATAATGATGATGGATGTGGTATTGGATGTTTGTAACAGTTTTTTAAACATACTATTTATTTGTTTTTAGAAAATTCAATGTATAGAAAAAATAACTCGGTAACGAATTGCCCTGTTTCTTTATGGCAAATAGTGTTCAAGTTTTAGGGAGTGATGTTCCGTAAACTTCCACAGCGGTTTACATTGTCAATTACAAGCGAAAAGATTTCCATTCTTTGTATTTCTGTAAATCACCATGGATTTTCTTAAATACAAATCCAAGAACAAAAACATCATCAACAAGACCAATACCTGGTATAAAATCAGGGATGAAATCTATTGGCGATAAAAAATATAATATTCCTGCGACCGCTGCAATAATAGAACCGTAAGGAATTTCTCTATATGCACCAGAGGTATAGTCTTTAACCAGAGAAAGCAGCAACTTCAAGTCATTGAAAACCTCTGCAATTGGTCCCTCATTCTTCAAAGCTTTATCAAATGCTCTTTTCAAAGTATTTTGCAACTTCTCTGTATCTTTTAAAAGTTTCGTTGCTTTACTATTAAATTGCTCAAAGAGACCTTGCATTTTCTCTTTGTCCGAATCTGAAAATTGTTTTTTCATTTTAATTGCTTTTTGATTTTACTTGTTACCCCCCTCCTTTTGCTGTTTACTATTTCAGTCGATGAAGACGCTCTTATATTTTGAGCCCTCCAAATATACAAAACATTTAATGTTTAGATTTTGAAAATGGAATAATTGTTGTAAGATATCAACCTCACAAATACTATCGCAACATATTTATTCTCAAAAACACTCATTCTCAATTTCTCTAAAAAATGGACTGTTTCAACAAGACCATCCCAATACATATAAGACCAACATACACATATTTCAAGAAAGCGTTGTCCTTCAAACGGCGATTGAGGTACCTACCAAGAAAGATGGTAGGCAATATGACGGGTAGTGACAATAGGAAATAATAGTTTACTGTCGAGCTCCAAAGTCCTTTGTACTAATAACCCAACATACCGACGGTGCTAGCAACCAGAAAGTAGGATTGAAGGGTGGCTCTGAAATGTTGAGCAGACCAATTGCGTAAGTTGCCATAGATTATAAGCGGTGGACCATTAATTCCGTAAGCTCCTCCAAAAACACCTGACAAGAATCCACAAACAAAAAGCCACGTTTTGCTATCAGATTTTAATTGTATCCTAGTTTTAGAGAAAAAAGAATAGGTGGAGTAGAGAATAATGATTATTCCCAAAGTAGCTTTAATAAGTTTCTCATTGCCATATATCAGGAGATATAGTCCTAAAGGAATTCCGATGAGAGCATAGATGATGAGCCATTTTGCACTATAGAAGTACACTAATCTCTTGTCTTGTACCACCACTACTGCTGCGATAACAATGGAAAGTAGAACAGAAAGAGTCACAGCTGTTTCAATAGGTATAAAGAAGATGAGTAGAGGCACAGCAATCAGCGATTCGCCAAACCCAAAGGTTGATCGCACCAATGTTGCAACAAAGACAATGAGTAGAATATAGAGTGTTGTTGGTTCCATATATTTTAATTCTTGCCACACACGGAGTTGTGCAAAGAACTGGCAATGTTACAAATTTAATCTTATACATCCAACTGCTTCCATGTGTATATCCCATATTGCAATATGCGTTGTTCAGAAGGATGGTTTAATCATTTCTCACCATTTCCATCAAATATTCCAACTTTTACTACCTTTGTTAATTAAATGCGTAGCACATATGGTGTTCGTATCTTAATTTCAGTACTAAGAACATTCAAAGAACAGTAAATAAAGACATGGCAAAACAAGCATCATTCAATTATAAAATTGATCCCGAGCATATTGATTTTCAGAAAAATATATCTCCTATCGTACTCGCAGATATGATTGTAAATGCAGCGGGTAGAGATGCAGAGCAACACGGATTTGGATTAATGGACTTGCATAAGAAAAACTGCTCGTGGGTAGTATCGCGCTTTGCCATGGAATTGGATTCAATACCCACTGTGGGCGACAACCTCTCTATCGAAACTTGGGTGAAAGATGTTGGCAATGTATTCACCACGCGCAACTTCCGTTTGTCAAATGGAAGTGACAAAGTAGTGGGCTATGCTGCATTGTCATGGGCAATATTGGACTTAGACAGTCGTCAAAGTATTCCTCT
>DENY01000295.1:0-565 GCA_002359825.1 Bacteroidales bacterium UBA2632 | reverse complement strand
CCTGATATAAATGGCGAAGTGGCCAACACCTTTGAGGTAAAATATAGCGACTTAGACCTGAATGTGCATACCAATGTACTCAAGTATCTGCAATGTATTTGTGATGTGTTTTCTTTGGACTTCTACAGGGAGCGCATTCTGAAACGTGTTGAAATAAATTTCTTGAAAGAGTTGAACTATGGTGACAAAGGTAATGTGTTTTTTGAAGAGGTTGCCAAGAATGATTTTGTATTTAAATTGGTAACCGATGCTGGCGTTACTGTTTCGAGAAGTAGAATGGTGTTTGAGTTGAAATAGTTATAGGTCATGGTCGAAAGTCGTATGTCCCAAAAAAGAAAATAGCTGTAAGTTTTTCCTCTTCTTTGATACATTTGACGTTTTTTGAGTTAAAGAGTAAATCTGTCAATTGAATTTCTCTTAGTGAGGTTAATCAACCTCCTACAATATGACGAAAAACTTTTTTCTTCTATTATTCTATCCCTACAATAGGACAAAAAACTTTTTATCCATGTAATTGTATCCCTACAATAGGACAAAAAACTTTTTATTCATGTAATTGTATCCC
>DENY01000269.1:32947-34204 GCA_002359825.1 Bacteroidales bacterium UBA2632 | reverse complement strand
GAGACTCGAACTCGCGACCCTCAGCTTGGGAAGCTGATGCTCTACCAACTGAGCTACTGCCGCAAATAATTACTGCAAATGTACATTTATTTTTGTATTGACAGAACACCATTCTTGTTTTTTATAGTAGTAGAAGTTTATTTTTTTAATAAAACAATTAACTTTGCACTACATAAACAATCGGGATGTAGCACAGTTGGTAGCGCGCCACGTTCGGGACGTGGAGGTCGGACGTTCGAATCGTCTCATCCCGACAATTTCAATTATCTTTTCAATGCAATTATCTTTTCTGGATATTGATAAGTTATTGCAAAACTTGTATATCTACATAACAGTTCTAAATTTATAAAATAATACTTTGTCGAAATATAAAAAAGACGGGAGTTAAACACTCTCGTCTTTTTCCTGATATCTAAATCAGTTAATTTACATTTAAAGAATGACAATAAATAGTGTTATTGCTCTTTATTCAGAATAGGTACTTTTCTTTTCAAGCTTTGGCTTAAAGAAATCATAGTTTCAGTTGCTACTACACCAGGAATTTCTTGAATTCGGTTGTTTAATAATTCCATAAGATGCTCGTTATCGCGTGCATACAGTTTTATAAGAAGAGTATAAGGTCCGGTTGTAAAATGACATTCAGTTACTTCTGGAATTTTCTCAAATTCAGGTACTGCATTTTTATACATCGACCCCTTTTCCAACTTTACACCTATATAGGCACTTGTTGCAAAACCCAACACTTTCGGATTTACATGATAGCCCGATCCAGTAATAACTTCATTTTCTAACATTCGCTGTACGCGTTGATGAATAGCAGCTCTGGAAACATCACACTGTTCTGCAACATCACGAAATGGGATACGTGCATTTTGTGAGATAATTTCTAAAATCTGCCTATCAAGCTTGTCTACTTTCTCCATTACAATTGATTTTAAATTAATATCTCAAAATTAGCATATTTCTTGATAATATTTACATTTTGCCAAATATTTTTGTCGCAAAGCACTAAAATGCTCTAATTATCACCTAAAACGGCTCCTTTTTTACTAAAATGATTTTATTGGCTTGATTGAAATAAGAATGAGGCAATTTTTAAATCAGTCAACGTTGTGATTTTAATATTTGAATCTTCCCCATCGATTAACTTAACAGAAACACCACCAGCTTCAGCAACTGTTGCATCATCTGTAAACTGAGAATCATAATCTACTTGGTAAGCTTTCTTGATAACCTGGGCAGGAAATACTTGTGGTG
>DENY01000269.1:27244-32925 GCA_002359825.1 Bacteroidales bacterium UBA2632 | reverse complement strand
GTCACAAAAGGACGAGCGGCATCATGTATAGCAACTATTGCTTCGTCAGCAACAACACTTAATCCATTTTTCACTGATTCAAACCGAGTATCACCTCCCTCAACCGATTCACAGGGCACATCAAACCTATACTCTTCACACAGTTCTCTCCAATAGTTGAAATAGTCTTGATGTAGCACAACAACAATCTGCATATCATTGTCAAAATCATAAAACTTCTCAATGGTACGCATCAGCATCGGTTTTTCAGCCAATGGCAAAAACTGCTTTGGAATATCAGCTCCAACGCGCAGCCCCCTTCCACCTGCAACTATAACAACTGCATGCTCTATCGGAGTTTTCATGCGTTGAGCTCGTCTAACACCTTCTGTAACTCCTCATCGGTTTCGGTCAGTTTTTGTTTGCAAAACACAACCAGTTCCGAAGCTCTTTTCACATACTTCGTCAATTGGTCCACATCCAACTCATCCGACTCAATGAGCGCAACTATCTTCTCTATCTCAGCCTTTGCTGCTTTGTAAGTAATCTCTTCGTTTTTCATATATCTATTCTTTATCTACAATTTTTGAATCAATCTCACCGTCGGAAAATTGAGTTGTGATGATATCTCCAACCGAAAGGGCAGAGATAGATTTTACAGTTTTACCATTCCTGGTTGTAATTGAATAACCACGCTTCAACATATTTTCGGGAAGTGAAAGAGAAACAAAGTGTTCAAACTTTTGAATGGCAAATCTCTCTTTTTCTACTTTGCGCCAAACAATGCTCCTCAACTTCTCATTGAGAAACATCAATGTGTTGCGGTTCGACTGCAACACAGATTTAGAAGTGTGATAAACATCCTTGGACCAAGCATTTAGCTGGCTTTCCTCTTGACTTATAATAGTGCGTGTTGCATGCACCAATCTATCTTGCAAACTCATGAGATGATTAATTGTCACGGTAGCTTTGTTTATCAGAAACTCAGCTGCCGCTGTTGGGGTTTTCACTCGGGTGTGTGCCACAGCATCCAACACAGTAACATCACGCTCGTGTCCAACACCACTAATAATCGGCAGAGGAAACTGAGCACAATGTGTTGCCATAGCATAAGAGTCAAAGCAACTTAAATCAGAAGTAGCCCCACCGCCCCTGATTATGACTACCACATCAAACNNCAAACCACTTTTTATGTTCGTATATTTGTTCCAATGCAGAGATGATGGAACCTTCGCTCCTGTCGCCTTGCATAATTGCAGGGAAGAGCTTCGTATAAAAGATAGCACCTACACTATTATGCTCTAATTGACTATTGAAATCTTCATATCCCGCAGCAGTTTGCGACGATATAACAGCAATTCTATTGAGGGGCTCAGCCAATGGCAACTCTTTGTTCATCGTCAACACTCCGTCCTCTTCCAGTTTCTTAAGTACAAGCATTCTGTTGCGCGCTATCTCTCCAAGAGTGTAAGAAGGGTCTATATCCACAACATTCAACCCAAAGCCATAAGTTTCGTGAAAATCAACAGTTACTTTTACCAGCACTGTTATACCTGACGTAAAAGGCTGACCAGTTTCTTGCTCAAAATAGGGCTTCAACAAACTGAAAGTTGACGACCAAATAGTTCCCCTTGCTTTGGCAACGATGGAATGCCCATCTCTTGCTTTTTCGATAAACTCTAAATAGCAATGCCCATTTCTATGCGGTCGCACATCGCTCGTTTCAGCACGCACCCAGTATGAATCATCGAATTTCTCTCTGATAATTTCTTTCACACTCAAGTTTAATTCTGATAACGATAGTATAGTTTGTTCCATGTAGCAAGAGGATGTTTAAATTTTATAGCGAACTGTGTGTTGCGCAAAAGGTGATTGAGTCACAATATATAACTCCACGTTATTATTTCTCACTTGATCAGTCAATTCAAAAACAATATCAGAAGATTCAAAAAATTCTGTTATAATGCTATACCCTTTTTCATCCAATATGCGCAGTGAGTAACTCTGTGATTGGTATTCTGGTTCATTAAGGGTAATTATTAGAAAGTTGCCTTCAGTTTTTCGAACTGTAATTAAATCTGTCGTTACACTATCTGATTCTTGTTTCAAGGATTTTAAAACATCCCGATAAGCAATTTCAAAATTGGGAATACCATAACCAAATATGGAGTCAGGATTGTGGAATTGATGTGCAGACTGGCGTACAATATCTATCAGTTGATTGCGATTCATTTCTGGATTGACTGACCACAACGATCCAATAAGTCCCGTTAAGAAAGGGGATGAAAAGGATGTTCCGTTTGTCATTCCTACTACTCCTCTTTGATCAACTGTGATTGTGTTTTTTCCTATTGACACAAAATCGGGTTTTATCCGTCCATCTGCCGTGGGTCCTCTAGAACTAAATGACACAATAGTGCTATCCAAAGATATTGCTCCAATTGTCAGTATCTTTTCGGAGTCGCCTGGCACAGTTATCTTTCCCCATGATTTGTTACCCTCATTGCCTGCACTTCCAACAATTAGTATCCCTTTATCGAATGCTAAATCAGCAGCACGCGACATAAAGGAACTTTTACCAGTTAGTTCTTTGTGTGTATAGTTCAAGGAGGAGTCGTCAAAAAGATTATAACCCAAAGATGTATTCACGAGTTTCACCCCAACACTATCAGCATATTCTATGGCAGCTACCCAATAATCTTCCTCCACTGGAAATTCGGTTTCTCCGTCTTCAGATCGCATGAGATAATAGGAAGCCTGCGGAGCACTACCCATTACTTTGTTGGGCAAGTTTATGGCCATAGTTGAAAAAACTCTCGTTCCGTGATCATTAGCTGAGAAAACATCGTCAGCAGGAACAAAGTTCTTGTATCCAGAAATAAAAGAGTGCAAGAAAGAAGGAATGACATCAACATTTGTGAACCCTGCATCTATTACCCCAATGTCTATACCTTTTCCCCGAAAACCGGCATTGAGCATATAGTGGGCATTGTGTAGCTCAAACTGTGGTGCAGAAATTCCAAACCAACTATCGTGCAATGTGTCAGAATTGCAATTTACGGCATTGAGTCTTGGACGCATTTTCTCGGTATCATTAACTTTGCTTCCCCTCCACACAAATTTGACAGAATCTATAAAGTTTAAATCGTTGAGATCATTAATCTGTGCACTATCTGTGCATTGCACTACAAGTGTGTTAAACCATTTGCTTTCAGCAACGATTTCACCACCTAACTCTTTTATTATTTGTTTGTAAGTTGAAAAAACAGGATAATCTGTGGAGTCAATATCAACACCTTGTTGTTTTCTTCTGTCAATTGATTTTTGCGAGAGAATAGTAAGGGGGTCAACATTATCGAAATCAGCAATCTGCTTATCCTTCAAGTAAACCCTAAATTTGAAATTGCAAGTTTCGTTTTGACTAAATACAATTTGAAATTGAGTCAATAGCAGAATAATTAGTATATGACGCATAAAGTTGGTTTTTAATAAAAACAAAAATACGGATGTTTTGTGTAATCTCAAAACATTAGTTTTCCATATAAAAATGAATTTCTCAAAACGTATCAGATTCTTTATAGCAGTTTGNNCTCGTTGAATTGAGTGAGTTATTGAGAAACTGCAAACGTTATGTAAGCATGAAATTATGAAATAAGATGCAGGATTAAAGCATAATTGATATCTTTGTGAAAATGAATACCGTTTGATGATTACAACATTGTCTATCATTTAACCCTTGAGCATATTAAATCTCCAATAAGGAGTATACTTTAACTGATTACAAATCACCAATATATTATACAAACATATGAAGAAGACACTTTTAATTATCAGTCTTTTTATTTTAGTGACTACACTAAATGTTTTTTCTCAGTATTACACTGAATCAAAGACGCCTCAACGAATCATTATTAATCTTACAGCAACACCTGCAACAAGTATGGCAGTTACTTGGAGAACTGTCGATGCAATAGATAATGCAGTAGTTGAAGTAGCTGAAGCAACAGATTGGACTGAATTTAAAAAGAATTCAAAATCAATCAGGCCAACAAGCAAAAATCTTGTTACAGATAAAGACTTTACAGTATATCATCATTCAGCAATTATGGATCAGTTAAAGCCCAACACAACATACGTCTATCGAGTTGGAGGAGACAAGGTGTGGAGTGAATGGAATCAATTCAAAACTGCACAAGATATAGATGCTCCTTTTAGATTTGTTTTTTTAGGAGATCCTCAAAACGAAATAAAAAGCGACTGCTCTCGGATTTTCAGACAGGCTTTCAAGACAGCTCCAGATGCTGCCTTTTGGTTAATACCAGGAGATCTCACATCGTATCCAAGAGATGTTGAGTACGATGAATTGTTTCATGCTGCTGGTTTTATATTTGGTACAACCCCCTCCATTTTTACCGCTGACGGTCATGACAATGAGTATCAAGTAAAAGATGGTGAATATGTTTTAACAAGTAGTGGGAGTAAGAGATTTAGCAATACTCCATCCTCTTTGTATCGAGAGCATTTCACATTACCCGAAAATGGATTGCCAGAGTATAAAGAAACATCCTATTTTGTAGATTATCAAGGAGTAAGATTTATCATGATTAATACTTACGAAGATCGTAAATTAGATATACAGATGCCATGGCTTGAAGAGACATTATCAAACAACCCTTATAAATGGACAGTCGTTTCTTTTCATAGACCTATGTATTCAGCGGGTGACGATAGAGACAATGAAAGAACAAGAAATGCATTCCTTCCTGCNNACAAATACAATGTTGACTTAGTTTTAGCAGGTCATGATCATGCCTATTCAAGAAGTTATAAACTAAAAGATGGTGTAAAATTGTCGGATGATGAAAAAGGCACCGTATATGTAGTATCTGTTTCTGGTCCGAAGATGTATTCTGTGAATACACAATACAATGATCTTATGGCAAAAACAGGCGGATATACACAGCTATATCAAGTAATTTCAATTAAAGGTCAAGAGTTATTATATGAGTCTTTTACTGCTACAGGAGGTTTATATGATTCTTTCAAATTGCAAAAATAAAAAGACTAAAGACGGAGGGACGGAGACTTTAATAAATAAAACGCAAGTAAGCATAACAACATACTTGCGTTTTTTTATTGAAATATTATTAAAAGTACATTCTATACCTGATTTTATGCTCGCTTATAATGTAGGTTCCCAACCAGGTGCATATTCACGACTCCATAATGACATAGCATCACGATCGAACATGCGTCCCGTCTTGTCATCGATGTCAAACCCTTTATTAATACGATAAGCAATATTTGAATAGTGCACCATAGCTTGACTAATAACGCCTTCAGCAATATGAGATGTCAATTTACCTTTCCCCCGAATGGTGTCAAACCAATTAACTACATGTCCAGTTGTCATATCTCCACCACCACCAAGCCCAATTCCACCTTCCTGAGCTGCAGATTTGTTATCTTTTATTTTTTTGCCAGCTCGATCATACAGAATGTATTTATCGCGATCAATAAAAACAGAACCTTCGCTTCCATAAATAATTGTTCCACGACCACCTCCATANNCATCCCAGTTTATTACAGCACCATTTGCAAATTTAAAAGTGGCAAACATGGTGTCATACATTTCCCATCCGTCATCCAAAAAATGTCTCTTTTCGGCTTGCACATCAGCATGTATAGGATAGTCAACCTGT
>DENY01000269.1:19612-27186 GCA_002359825.1 Bacteroidales bacterium UBA2632 | reverse complement strand
GTCGCATTGTTACCCGCCTCGGCAGTTCCAAAATCCCAACCATACCAATGCCAGTTATAATCCCAAGTTTCAGAAGTGTAATCTCTGCGAGGTGCAGGACCTTGAAACAACTCCCAATCCAAACCCTCACGCACTGGAGCTTTCTTTTGTATGGGTGTTTCTCCACGTTGGTTAGTATAAAATGCAACAGCTTTATAAGGTGTTCCAATAACTCCATTGTGGATTTGATTGATAATTTCAATTGTATGATCCGACGAGCGTTGCTGATTTCCCATTTGCACTACTTTATCGTATTTTTTCTGAGCAGCAACTAATAGCTCGCTTTCGTGCATGTTGTGGCTACATGGTTTTTCAACATATACATGCTTTCCCGTCTTTAGAGCCATTATAGAACTTGGGGCATGCCAATGGTCAGGCGTAGCATTTATAATGGCGTCCACTTTAGGGTCATCAATTATTTTTCTTAGATCATTTTCCAATTTAGGTTGATAGTCGATGTGCTTTGCAAACGCTGCAGCTCCTTTTTCACGCTGACTTTTCATTACATCGCACAAATACGAAAGATGAACATTGTTTTGTTTTTCCGAAATTGGCGCATAAAAAGCCCCTAATCTTCGACCTAATCCAAGAATAGCAACATTTATCTTATCATTTGCACCCATTATGTTGCTGTAACTTTTGGCCGACATGCCCATTGCACTGCCTTTAAGCAAAGTATTACTACCAAATGCAATTCCTGCTGTTCCCGCAGTAACTTTTTTAATAAAGTCTCTTCTGTTTGTCATGATAATACATATTTTATATTGATATTTAATTCTGCATTAAAGCTTAACTTTCCTACTTCGCTGCTTTTTCTATCATCTGCTGGATATCCCCCATCGTGAAATTACCCAAGAATTGCATCACTGCACTTTCTTTAGATTTACTTTGCACTATAAGCACCAATTCACTGATATTTTCTTCCGTACCACGAATATAGAAATTTGCATCCTCTCCTTTTTCAGTTTTGACGCTCATCAACATATCATAATCGGGAGTTTCCATTAAGTCTGTCGCAAATGAAATAAGCTTATTGGTAGTTTCTCCTTTAGGAGATACAAAAATATTTATACTCGAAAGTTTATCCAAAAAATCTCCCACATTGACACCTCCGTAAGAAAGATCAGAGTTTTTCGGGAACAACGAGAGCATGCTTTTTGAAATCACAACCGAAGTCAAGTTCTCCTTATCAGCATACTCTTTGAGAGTAATTTTCTGAGAAAAGCCCAAAGCCAGGTTAATAAGAAGAATGGATAGAATTAGAAATCTCTTCATTTTATTTACTTTAAAGGTTGTAGAGTTTTAGCGTGAAATTATAAAGAAAGAAATGCAAATCTAAATCATGTGATTAGGACATAGAATAAATTACTTTTTATTGTTGCTGCGTAACTTTTCTCTTTTCTTTAAAATGAAATAAAGAATAAGAGCTAGCACCAAATTCACACTTATTACTAAAATGAAAGCTCCTTTTGTTTCAGCTGAATATGATTTCACTCCAAAGTAGATTGCAATCACAATAGTGTACACCAGGATAGCTAAAGGTACAACGATATGTCTTTTATTTTTTAACTTCATGTTTTTGATTAAGTTTATCTGCAAAATCAGTAATTTTTGATTTTGAGATGAGAGGTTTTATCTCTTCAGCTTTTAACACAGCTCTTGCTACTAAACGCTCCCAAAAATTCATTTTCGGATACAACAACTCACCATCAAAATAATCTACAACTATTGCTCTATCAAGCAATTCCTTAGGATACGCATTGTGTAATTGCTCCAATGCCTTATCACCATCAAAATAACTAGTTACGAATAATCCCAATCGTTTTGTTGTAAGTAGCTCCAAATTTTTTTTAGTGAAATCAACAACCAACTTATTATTTTTCCCGTAATGTATGGATCCACCAATGACAATGGTATTATACTGTGAAAAATCTGGCATAGAGTCTGCTCCTCGTTCGTTCAGGAAACACAAGTCAACATTCCCATCCAGAATTTTCAGCATTTGCTTTGCGTACTCTGCTGTTGTTCCATGTCGAGAAGCATATACTACTAAAGTATTATTCATATTTGATAGTAAATAAAGGATGTTCAGTAGCGCAAAACTTTATAGTCTTAACTACTGAACATCTTTAAATTTTAATTTATCCTAGTTCTTCTAAAATTGCAAGCATATACTCATACGATTTCTCAACCGCAGCAATTTCCACATACTCTTCTGGTGAGTGTGCACCGCGAATAGTGGGTCCAAATGAAACAATATCTAAGTCTTTGTTCACTCTCGACTGTATGATACCACACTCAAGACCTGCATGAATTACATTCACGTGAGGTCTTTCGCCATATTTCTCTAAGTATATCTTTTCCATTGTATTCAATAGAGGAGAATTAGCGTTAGGTTGCCAACCTGGATATTCATTTTCTATTTTCACATTTGCGCCAGCTAATAAGAAAATACTCTCAACAGATGAACACACCCACGCTTTGCGAGTTTCAGACGAGCTGCGCACCAATAGCTTAACCTCTGTTTTTTCGGGAGAAGACTGCACCATAGCAAGATTCAATGAGCTCTCAACTGTATCGGGAAATTCTGCCAACATACTGATGACACCATTGGGACATCCCTCAACAGCATTAATCAAATCGTCTTGCACTTCCACAGGAATAAGCGTCTTAGGCAATTCCGTTTTTTCGGCTTTAAAACTAATAGACTCTTCAATACCTGCAAATTCTTTTCTGAAAAGCTTTTCGTACTCTTTTGTTAAGTCCAGCAAATCGTCCAATAATTGTTCAGGTACACACACTACTGCAAAAGATTCGCGTGGAATAGCATTGCGCAAAGAACCTCCTTTGATACTTGCCAAACGTGCTTCATAATTTATAACTATATCTTTCAGAAAGAGATTCATCAATTTATTAGCATTTCCTCTCCCCAGTTCAATTTGTGCACCCGAGTGTCCACCCTTCAAACCAGTTAAACTCACTTTGATTGCCACATCGCCTGGTGCAATATCTTTATCTTCTTTGTATCCAAAAGTAATGTTCATATCTGCACCACCTGCACAACCAATACACAATTCTCCATCTTCTTCAGTGTCAAGATTGAGCATATATTTCCCTTTCAAGAAACCTTCTTCAAGACCAAAGGCTCCATCCATTCCCTCCTCTTCATCTATTGTGAAGAGACCTTCTATTTGTGGATGTTTCAATGAATCGTCTTCCATTAGAGCCAAAATCATAGCTATACCAATGCCATTATCTGCCCCCAATGTTGTAGCTCTTGCTTTCACAATATCATCATGAACAAAAGCATCTATCGGATCTTTCGAAAAATCGTGATCAACATCAGCGTTCTTTTGAGGAACCATATCCAAATGAGCTTGCAAGATAACAGTATCCTTGTTTTCATACCCTTTAGAAGCTGGTTTTATAATTACTATATTACCCACTTTATCTTGTTTTACATCAAGATTGCGGTCATTACCAATTTTCTTTACATATTCGGCAACTTCTTCCATTTGTCCGGTTGGTCGTGGAATGCGAGTGAGGGCGTAGAAGTGTTTCCAAACATTTTTTGGATTTAGGTCTAAAATTGTTGATGTTGACATACTAATTTAATTTTTATGTGATTTTCTTGTCGTTTGTTTCAGAAATTGATACAGTTGCTGTTTCAGGTATCTCTCTCTTAACGTACTGGATTGCAAATATACTGAAAATTCCTATCAAAATGAGCCAAGCCGATTGAATCGTGAATATAGCCCCTGCGAAAGCGCTTCCTTGTTCATAACTAACTCCGTAAACCAACAGAGATGTAATTACCATAAAGTGCCAAGCTCCAATTCCTCCTTGGGTGGGAGCAGCAACTCCTAAGCTACTCATTGCAAAAACAAGAAGGCCTGCTACAGGACCAAGATGTTCAGTAAAACCAAAAGCATAGAAGCAGAGGTAAAAATACAAATAATAACCAAACCAGCACAGAAATGTGTATAAAATAAACAATCCTTTTTGCTTCATCTTCCAGATAGTGAGGATATCTCTTTTCGTACCCTGATAAAATAACTTTGCTTTCTTTATCAGAAAGAAATTAGGCAAAAACCTGAACAACGTATAAATCGCCATGAAAAAAATGATGATAGTAGCATAAAACCAAACTGAACTAAAAGTAGAAATAACCCCCTCACCTACCGCAGGATTCATTTTTAAATAGGAAACAAAAAAATTGAAATCGAGCATAATACAGAGTATCATAATAAAACCCATGGCCACCACATCAAAAAAACGATCTACTATGAGTGTTCCAAATGTTGTAGAAAAAGGCACTTTATCATATTTTGAGACAACACCACAACGCCACACTTCTCCTGCCCGAGGTAATACAAAATTGACTGCATAATTGCCCATTACAGCATATATCAAACTCATTCTTTTTGGATAATAACCCACAGATTGAATGGTCAATTCCCATCGCAACGCTCTGAAAATATTACCACCCAAACCGAACAATAGCGAATAGGCAATGATTGTGAAATTAGCGGTTTTGGTTATACACCATAGCTCTGCAAGGTCGGTATCTTTGTAAAGAAGCCACAAAACTGCAACTCCAAGAACTAATGGAAATAGCGTTTTGGCAATTTTCTTTGATACTTTTAAATTTACGATACCCATTTATAGTGTTTTGATGATGCTGCAAAACTACAAAATTTTACTGATTCATTTCATATTATAAGAACAAAAGTGTTTTTATGAATGGACAAGGGACAGTTGATAAATAAACTTAGCATCTCTAAAAAGCATATCCAAAGTGGGAAAAATTGACGAAGAATTTGGTCATATAAATTAAGGTCATTAGTTCTTCGCAAAAAGGGGGTTATTTTTCTCAATTCATCCTCTTTTAAAACTGTACCACCTTTTGTTAATTTGCTATGAAAAGAATCTGCACTGGTGACTTTTTCCACATGNNTGAATTTCGTCTTTATTGCTTTTTTTAACAAGTTCACAATGAATAATTCTTATAATTTAAGCTACTTTGAACACGCTGTTTTACAGATTGTTACCTACAATTTAAATTGTAATATTGTCAACAATATTCAATATAATTATAAACACTATGCCAACACAAAAGTTTAAAATACATTAAACTCTTATTGCATTTGCTTTAAATATATGTATATAAAACAAGTGTTATATAACAGTGAACAATTTAACTATATACATTTACAGAAAAAGTCAGCTCTATTTCAACCCTTTATTTAGTATTTTATTATTCATTTGAGTACACAAACAAATTAACCCTTATTAAAGTTGAGATAGACTCAAAAAAAACTTTTTACAACACTGAGTGTTTAACATATTAGAGACAAACAAAAATAGAACACATATCAAACAACAAAATCATTAAAGTATGAAATTTAAAACATTATTATTTGCAGCCTTGCTGCTATTATCAGCTTCAACCGTAAGTGCGCAAAACTACAGAACAGGTGTTGGTGCGCGAGTTGGTTTTTTCAATGGAATAACAGTTAAGCATTTTGTTTCCCCAGGTAATGCCTTAGAGGGTATCGTAAACTTTCGTTGGGGAGGAGCTATAATTACAGGAATGTATGAGTGGCAACAACCAATACATAGTGCCCCTGGATTGGATTATTACTTGGGAGTTGGAGCTCACATTGGTTTTTTTGATAAATATAAATGGGACGAAGATCAATCTACCGTTTTTGGAGCAGACCTCGTGGCTGGATTGGAATATACATTCCCCACAGCACCATTTTCAATAGCACTTGACTATAAACCTGCATTTAACTTTATTGGAGACAATCATATTTGGGCAGATGGAGTAGCTTTGAGTCTAAGATTCAATATCAACTAAGCTTATCACCAAAACTTTCATTTTATAAAAAACCGCGTTCTATTCAATTAGTATGCGGTTTTTTCAAATGTATGCTTGTTTGATATAATGAAAAAAAATAAATCCTTATCAAATTACAAATAATCAACTATTAGAAACTTTTGATTGCAGGGTATTGATATCTCAAGTAGTCATCATTTAAATTTAGTTAGATGTTGGTAATCAACTAAAAAACAGTAGATATTACCCAATTCCTGAACAACTATAATAGTCTGCACATATTTCACAAACAATATTTGCACGTTTCAATTAAAAATAAACATCAAAATAATGAGAAACTTACTGATACTACTCGCAATGCTGCTATCAGAGGCAGTTGCAGAGGCGCAAGATATTTTCTTCCCTTCAGAAATAGGAATAGTATTGGAGTATAAAACTTTTGATAAGAAAGAAAAAGAGACCGGGATGATACGCTACACCATCACTAATATAGAGGGAGATGGTGAGAACATGGATATTACCTATTTAATTGAAATGGAAGACGCTAATAAAAAAACCCTTTTTAAAGAAGAACTAACCGTCAACAAAAAAGGTGACAAACTCTATGTAGATATGAGTAAGCTACTCAGCAAAGTCATTCTTGAGAAAGCAGGAGATAAAGCAGACAACATTAAAATATCGGCAGCTCAGATGGAAACACCTTCCAACCTAAAACCAGGTGATACTCTTCCTGACTCGAATGTAGAAGTGTCCATGAAAGTAGGTTTTATGAATATAAAAATGACAAACAAGGTAACCGACCGTAAAGTGGAAACAATGGAAAAGATTGCTGTGAAAGCGGGAAACTTCGATGCATATAAACTCAGCAGCAAGGTCACTACTAATGCATTGGGCATAAAGTATATCTCAACAAAAGCAGAGTGGATAGTAAAAGGTATTGGAATGGTAAAATCTGAAGAGTATGACAAAAAAGGAAATCTCAATTCATATACTGAATTGGTTTCGATAAAAGAATAATCTAATATAGGAAACATTTTGCATCAAAGTCTTGTTATTAAAAAATATGCATCGCCATATTTTATTCAAATGCAAGAATTTAACTTAAACAGAGGCTAAAGCATTCCTTTTGGAACAACTTGTAGGTCGGGTTTTATTCCGCTTACAATTTTTATTTATTACGTTCAATAAAATATCACTAAAATGAAAATACTTCATCCCTTTTACATCATCGGTACTGTAGGAATCATTGTAACGGCAATATTGCATATTATATTTGCTTTTGCATTATCAATTGCGTCAAATCATTCCACTTTTTTTGTTCTTTACTCTGTTTTTACTTCTTTTATGATAGTAGGAATTGCCATTACAATAAAAAAAAAGAAGTTAGTTGCGTCTATAACAAATGATTGAAATATTATCAACTCGATAGAAATAGACATGATATCTCAATTGCAAAAGTATACGCCCATTGAATAATGAAATGGGATTCGATTAAAAAATTTATTATACGTTTCTTTCATATACAATATGTTTGTTTGATTGGTTTGTTTGGAACCGCATTCTTAAAAAAAAGAGAATGCGGTTTTTTTGTATAGCACACAAAATACGTGTTTGTTTTACATAGTGGAATGTCTAAATTATTCTCACATACTAACATTTTTGTTTTACCAGTAATTCATCTTCAGGGAATACC
>DENY01000269.1:19167-19470 GCA_002359825.1 Bacteroidales bacterium UBA2632 | reverse complement strand
TTCTTCAATCATTGGGTTGCAATATCTTTTTTAACGGTATATTACTTTCATATTCTATCAAAAAAGCATCATTTTTTTGATCCAAAACATTTCCACAGCGATGGATGGCACTTTCATCAGATGAAAGTTCAATCCATTGCCGTAGATTTGATTTCCACCTTTTTTATGTTCGATTTTATAAGAGATTGTAAGAATAAACGGCTTATTATTTTCAAATTGACAATATAATTTCCATTACACAATTTTATTTTGTTAGAAAAAAATATGTTTAGCAAAATGAAAATGAAATACACAACACCATAT
>DENY01000269.1:12357-19147 GCA_002359825.1 Bacteroidales bacterium UBA2632 | reverse complement strand
AAGTCCATTAATTATTTAAAACCGTAATCTCACCCATCGCTCTTTTTTCTATTCCCACTTAAAAAGAGTATTTTTGCATCACACAAGTAACAACAAAACTATCCGTTTTAATGGAAAACCTATTAGATAATTTAAATCCTTCGCAGCGAGCTGCAGTAGAGTTTTGCGATGGCCCTTCGCTGGTCATTGCAGGAGCTGGCTCTGGCAAGACCAGGGTGTTGACTTATAAAATTGCATACCTACTCAAGCAAGGATTGCCCCCTCACTATATATTGGCCCTTACGTTTACGAACAAGGCTGCACGCGAAATGAAGCTAAGAATAGCTGAAGTGGCAGGTCCGAAGGCAGCTCGTGGATTGTGGATGGGTACGTTTCACTCCATCTTTTCGCGTATATTGCGTAACGAGGCTGAAAAACTTGGTTTCACATCTAACTTTACGATATTCGACTCGTCGGACTCAAAGAATTTGGTCAAAACCATAATTAAAGAGATGAACTTGGNNACTTGGACGACAAGGTATATAGACCAGGGCCGGTGCATGGAGTGATTTCGAAAGCGAAAAACAGCTTGATTACTCCCAATGTATATGCCAATAATGGAGAGCTTTTGGAATATGACCGACAATCGAAACGTCCACTTATATTTGATATATATTTAAGATATCAACGCCGACTGAAAGCTTCAAACAGCATGGATTTTGATGACTTGTTGATGAACACCAATATCTTGTTTCGTGATCATCCAGATGTACTAGAAGAGTACAGAAATAGATTTCAATATATATTGGTGGATGAGTATCAGGATACCAATTTCTCGCAGCACTTAATTGTGAAACAATTGGCCGATGTGCACCAACGTGTATGTGTGGTGGGCGATGATGCACAAAGTATCTATTCGTTTCGAGGCGCTGATATTGACAATATTTTGAAGTTTAAATCGAATTATCCCGGAACGAAAGTATTTAAACTTGAACAGAACTATCGTTCTACACGCAATATTGTTTCGGCAGCAAATAGCTTGATAAAGAAAAACAGTGGGCAGATATTTAAGAACGTCTTTTCTGAAAGAAATGAAGGAGAAAAGATAGAGGTGATATCTGCCTTCTCCGATTTTGAAGAAGGTATCATTGTGGCCAATAAGATTGCGAGTTTGCGCTTGGAGCAACAAGCATCGTATAGCGATTTCGCTATTTTGTACAGAACCAATGCACAATCGCGTGTCTTTGAGGGATCACTCCGCAAACTAAACATCCCTTATCGCATCTACGGTGGTTTGTCGTTCTATCAGCGAAAGGAGATTAAAGATATCATTAGTTACTTCAGATTGATAGTAAATCCTAACGATGAGATAGCATTTCATCGAATTATCAATTACCCCACACGAGGCATTGGTAATGTGACGGTGAGTAAAATTACCGATGCAGCACACGAACACAATGTGGGATTGTGGGAAGTTATTTCCAACTTAGATAAATATGACTTAAAGATAAATGCAGGCACGGCCAAAAAGATAAACGGATTTCAAGAATTGATTGCTGAATTCATTGAGCAAAACGAGGAAGTCTCCGCTTTTGAATTAGGGCAGCAGGTAATAAAGAAAACGGGTATTGCACAAGAGACCTACAGCGATTTGTCGCCCGAAGGAATGAGCCGTACACAAAACGTGCAAGGGTTGATGAATGCCATGAGCGAATTTGTGGATATACGTAAAGAGCAGGGCGAAGAAGACGAGACNNGAGGCGAGTGATGACAAAGTAACGCTGATGACGGTGCATGCCTCCAAGGGATTGGAGTTTGAGCATGTGTTTATTGTGGGAATGGAGGAAGATTTGTTCCCATCGAGCATGACAAAGTCCGAATTAAGAGGATTGGAAGAAGAGCGTCGTCTGTTTTATGTTGCCATCACACGAGCAAAGCAAACCTGTATTATCACATTTGCAAAGAGTAGGTTTAAGCATGGACAAACAGAACCTGCAAGACAAAGTCAGTTTCTGAGTGATATTGACGAAAAGTTTCTTTCTACTCAAACAACATCCTTTGGTGGTAGTAGTAAGAGAGATGAATCGGCAGGGGGATTCTGGGAGTCGATGCGACAACGCACACAGCCATCACGACCAACATTTAATAAGAGAGAGACTGTTGCACCAGTTCGCCCTCATGGCACTACCCCTATTAGTCAAGCTTCAAGTGACAGCTCACTTTCATCTGAAGCTAAAGCAGTGCAAGAGGGAGATATCATTGAACACGAAAGATTTGGCAGAGGCGAAGTGATAACAATTGAGAACCAAGGAAATGACAGACGAGCATTTGTGGAATTTGAAACAGCAGGGCGGAAACAGCTATTGTTGAAGTTTGCGAAGTTTACGATTTTGAAATGAGCAATGCGTAAGAAGTAATGAGTGAAGAGTAAGTTGGACAATGGGAAATTTTAATATGGCCGAAATATAAGAGGTCGGCCACTACACCACTTACGACTTTTATTTCAAAACTTCACAATCACCCCAATAGCAGGCAATACCGTCCCCGACATATTATCCAATACGCGCACTTTTTGCTTAGTAGGATCATTTGGGTCAACCATTACATTGCCCTCAACATCTTTGTTAGTATAAATGGGTACACTTTCAGACTGAAAGTTATATGCGTTCTGTACATCAGCATAAAAATTAAGCAACCACTTTCTGAAATAGACCTCTTTATCAACGCGTAAATCAAGCGAATGGTTGGATGATAAACGAAGCACATTGAAGTTGTCATAATCTAAATAATATTGATTGGTTATATTCCATGCTTCTCTGTTTGTCGATAAGTCCATATCGATATCTGTATAAGGGGCACCTCCACTAAAGCGCCAACGAGCGGCAACATTCCAACCTTTGTTTAGTTTGTAACTGCCAATAAGATTAACCATATGACGTGTATCCCACGACGAAGGACGATAGATATTATCATCATCTGTAAATTCACTTCTAAAATAAGTGTACGTAGAAGTAAGATTTAAATTGTTCCAATCACTAATTTTGTACAATACTTCTACACCGTAAGCTCTACCCTTACCAATAGAAAATATTTCTTCGTCGCCAACCTGACCATACTCTGTACCTTTGCTGGCAATACTAATGCCATCTTCAATCGAAAAAGGATAATGGCTATACTGTTTGTAAAAACCCTCAACACTTAAACGCATATTATCTTCAGGACGGTATTCAAATCCTGCAATGGCCTGGTTGGATGCGATATATTTGAGTTGCTCATTCCTATTGACAAACTCACCTTCATTATTTTTAAAACCCATGGTGGTGTAGGCAGGTTGCGAAACATAACGACCAATATTGGCATTGAAATCCCATTTGTCAGATATCTCATAAGAACCCGAAAGTCGAGGAGAAAGCTGATTGAGTGGATTTCTCATGTTGTTGTTGAAATTAGTCCCTACCACGCTCACACCAAATGAAAGTTTCAATCGTTGGTCGATAAAATCATCTGAGAGTTGAGCAAAAAGTTGATACCCAAAAAGATTCAGCTTAGTATCATATTTCAGCTCTTCTTCAGCTCCATTTCGATAGATACTCCGAAAAGAGTTGTTGGTATAGTGAGAATAGTTGACACCACCACCCACTTTGAGCTTCATTGCCATATAGGGATAGTCGCGTTCGAAGCGTAGCTTATTTACAGCTTCGTCGGATAAGTAATCGGAGATTTTGTCACCTGACTCATCGTTATCTCTGTATTTGTAATTAGTGTTGCGTAACATACTTCGACTCAACACCCAACTATCGATGAAGCTATCACCAAAATGCTTGTAAACACCCCCTACAGTGTAGTTCCATTGCTTATATACAGGGAGATAAGAGAGTAAATACTTTTGAGATTCTGTTCCACTGGTTTGCAAATCGGTGTTCAACACCAAATCGTCAATAGCTCCAATACCTATAATGTTTAACTCATTCTTATCATCTATTTTGAGCTTATATTTCGCTTGAAAGTCATTGTAAGTTGGCAAAAAAGGCAAACCTATTACTTTGAAGAGCAGTTGAAGATAGGACTGTCGTGCCGAAACAATGAATGTTGACTTTTCGCTAATGGGACCATCAACAGTGAGAGCTGCATCTGATGCTCCAATTGACAGTTTCGTGTGAACCCTATCTTGGCTACCATCCTTTTGTCTTATCTCCATTACCGAACTCAATGCATTGGTTCTGTTGGCTGGAAATGCTCCTGTATAAAAACTAATCTCCTGGACAAAGTCGGGATTAATAACACCTACAACACCACCCGAAGAACCTTGCGTAGCAAAATGATTGATAATTGGAATTTCTATCCCATCAAGATAGAACACATTTTCTGAAGGACCTCCACCACGCACAATCAAATCGTTTCTGTTTGGATCTGTAGCACCTACTCCTGGCAGCGTTTGCACAACTTTGGATACATCCCTATTGACACCTGCACCTTTTTCAATCTCTTGCACACCAACAGATATAACAGAGATTGGACTTTCGATGCGTTTCACATTGTAATTAGGACGCACTGATATTTCTTGTAATTGAACAGATGACTCAGACAATTGAATATCAACAAACGCTGTTTGGTTTCCTTGAACTTGTATTTCGGGAGAAACTGTTGTTTCAAATCCAATAAAAGTGACAACTAGTTTAACAAATCCAGGTGTAACATTCGTGAATTCGAATCCTCCATCCTCTTCAGATGTTGTACCCTGAATAGTTCCTTGAATTTGGATGCCTGCAAACTCAATGGGTTGGTTAGTTGTTGCATTGGTTATACGCCCTTTGATAGTTCCTTTTTGAGGGAAAGCAAAAGCAGGCAATAATAGAGCAATGATAAAAATAGAACCTAATAATTTACGCATTCATATAAGTGTTGATGAATTATTATTTGCAAAGATATAAAACAAAGGAACAATACAATTGTTTATTGTAACGTGGGAAACCTTCGACAGTTCTCATGAAGGTAAATCAAATAAATCTTATTACTTGAAAGAGACAAAACGCCATCTGAACAGACACCATTATCTATGGACAAACAAATCATAAAGTAAAATAGATTAAGCTATTAAGCAAACAGTTAAAACGGAATCATTAACATCTTTTGATGTGGCAATAATTTCGTTTCTCAAAATAATGTGTTAATTTTGAAAGTTGAAATAGACATTTTGCAAATTAATCCATGCATATTATTAAATAACGAAGAAAAATGATTAAAAGCGCTTTACAAATTGCAAGAGCCAGTTATGTTCCAAAAAAACCTGCTGTGCTAAACAAAAATGTGACAATTCAAGAAGGTGAATCCACAACTGCGGTTGCTGATAAAGAAGAGATAGAAAAACTTTTCCCAAACACTTATGGTNNCCCATTATAAAATTTGTTCCTTCAGACGAATCACAAGATCTACCTGCTACAAACGTTGGAGTGATTCTTTCTGGTGGACAAGCTCCAGGTGGACACAATGTGATTGCTGGAATATTTGATGGTATCAAACGTATCAACGAAGAGAGTAAATTATTCGGTTTTATTTTAGGCCCAGGCGGCTTAATTAATCACGAATACAAAGAACTTACTGCTGATATCATTGATGAATATCGTAACACTGGTGGTTTTGACATTATTGGTTCGGGAAGAACCAAATTGGAAACTACAGAACAGTTTGACAAAGGATTGGAAATTCTGAAAAAACTAGATATTAAAGCTCTCGTAATTATTGGAGGTGACGATTCAAACACGAATGCTTGTGTTCTTGCAGAATATTACAAATCTATAAATGCTGGAGTACAAGTGATTGGTTGTCCTAAGACTATTGACGGTGACTTGAAAAACGAATTGATTGAAACATCATTTGGCTTTGACACTGCTTGTAAAGTATATTCAGAAGTAATTGGCAATATTCAACGCGACTGTAACTCAGCACGTAAATATTGGCACTTCATTAAACTAATGGGACGCTCTGCATCTCATATTGCTTTGGAATGTGCTTTGCAAACTCAACCCAACATTTGCATTATCTCTGAAGAGGTTGAAGCTAAGAATCAATCATTGGATGATATTGTAACAGATATTGCAAAAACAGTGGCAGCACGTTCAGCAAATGGTGATGACTTTGGAACTGTATTGATTCCTGAAGGATTGATAGAGTTTATACCAGCAATGAAAGGATTGATTGCTGAGTTGAATGATTTCCTTGCACACAATCAAGTTGAATTCGATGCAATTCGCCGTTCGATGAGAAGAGAATATATCATTCACAAACTATCAAAAGAAAATTCTAAGATATACGAAAGCTTACCTTCAACAGTAGCACTTCAATTGACTTTAGATCGTGATCCACACGGTAACGTACAAGTATCTCTGATTGAAACAGAGAAGTTGTTAAGCGAAATGGTTAACAAGAAACTTAAAGAGTGGAAAAAAGAAGGAAAGTATAACGGCAAATTCTCTACTATTAGCCATTTCTTCGGATATGAAGGACGTTGCGCAGCTCCTTCAAACTTTGATGCCGACTATTGCTATTCTCTTGGTTACACTGCCTCACTTTTAATTGCATCTGGAAAGACTGGCTATATGGCTTCAGTAAGAAACACCACATCTCCCGCTTCTCAATGGATAGCAGGTGGTATCCCAATTACAATGATGTTGAATATGGAACGACGCCATGGCGAAATGAAACCAGTAATTCAAAAAGCACTTGTAGACTTAGAGGGAGCTCCATTTAAAGAGTTTGCCAAAGAACGCGAAACATGGGCGATGGAAACGTCTTATATCTATCCAGGTCCTAC
>DENY01000269.1:0-12127 GCA_002359825.1 Bacteroidales bacterium UBA2632 | reverse complement strand
ATTCTCTTTTAACACCTCCATAGCTTGACTTTGCAATCTATACATAGTGTTTGCATGTAAATCTGCTTTCTGTTGATCAGCTATGTATTCATCTTGTGATTGTTCACGATTTATTACACTTAGAACAAACACTCCCATATTACCTTTCAAAGGACCTACAACTGTATTTAAAGGTGCATAAGCAGCATAAGCATTAAGAACAGGTTCGTTACCCAAGTTAGTGATGTTAGCAGTGTTGAAGTCAACAAATCTAACAGAATCAACTTCCGAATTCATCTCTGCGGCATAATCATTCAAGCTTGAAAGGTTCTTTGATTCGAGTTGTTCGATAATCTTCTCAGCTTTTTTATCTCTTGATAATTTTGATTTAATAAAGTCAGTTACTTCAGAAATTGGAGCTACACCAGATGGTATCAATTTATCGACACGCGCAATAACTCTACTTTTAGATAGATCAAATTTCTTAATTGCACCCTCTTTTTCGTTGAATGCCCAATTGAGGACTTGACGAGAACCGGGAATTTGACTTAAAGTATGATCTGAAGCTGAAACTGTGAAAGAAGGAACTACACTGTATCCTTTCTCGCGTGCCATTTCAGTGAATTTTGTTTTCACTTCTGGGTCAGACACGAATTGATTCAACTCATTGTCAATATTGTTTTGAGTTTTATCTCCTACAATAACAGGCATATTCACAACTGCAAGTTTATATTTTTCAACTGGAGTAGTTTTTTCTTCTACATAAATTAAAGCTTGTTGTCCAGGCATTTGTAATTTCACTACTGTTCCCGCAGGAGTTGAAAACACTTTTTGTGCAACGTCAGGACCAGCTTGTGCTAAATCAATTTCGCGTACCCAACCTATTTCGCCTCCGTTTGATTGAGGGTTTAGTTCGTTGGCAACATCTGCAAAGTTTTTACCTTGTTTGATTTCTGTGTGTAAACTATCAATAAATGAAGTTATTAATGAATCATTTGATAATGATTGGGGTATCGCTATCATTCTAATAAGTGCAGAGTCAGGTGCAACTGTCTTGCCCATATACTTGAACAACTTGAATGAATCTCCATCTCTAAATGGTCCGTACACATCAGATACTTCTGCAGATTGAACAAACGAAAGTTCCTCTGGAGATAACATTTTGCGGGAAAGATAAACGTCTCTATAAGGTTGATCTGAATAGTCTGAAACAACAGATGCAATATTTTGAGAAGTTAGTAGTTTTTCGTGTACTTCTGAAGTCAAACGCTCTACATCATCGAAATCTTCATCGCTTGGAACTATATCTTTTGCAAAGTAAGTTATTTTTGCCATCGGCACATCAGTCTTGAATAGGTGCTGGTTTTCATTATAAAAACTCTTAATCTCAGCATCGGTTACTTTTGCAAGCGAATCAGGTATGGTGTAATAGTTTTGCACTGCATACATAATATCGGCAGCCTGTTGAGATTGTGCAAAAGTTGCCATAGACTCTACATCGTTTGGCATTACAGCTGCTGACAATAGGGCACCATATTTCTCTTCCAATCGTTGGTATTTAATTAAGTTTTCAATAAATAACCAAATCGATCTATACTGTCTTACCATTGGAATCTGCTCAGGTTGGAGCGTTGACTCATCTGAATTGATTGTAGCAAGAAAATTCATGAGCCCAGCCTTGTCGAACATTCCTGTTTCTGGATTAACGAAAAGAGGAAGCTGTTGTAACAAAGGAGAAATTGCTTCTCCGTGAACAAGATCATTTATCTCTTCTTTGGAGACAGTTAGACCAAGCTTTTTAGCCTGTGAATCTAATAAACGTTCTTTTACCATTTGTTGGTAAACAATATCGCGAATTTGAGAAATAGCATTCTCGTCAAGCGAAGTTTCCCCGCTGACCATTTTCTGAAATTCTTCCCATTCCGAAACTCTATCAAAATACTGTTGTGTTGAGACGATATCACCGTCCACTACAAATGCTTTGTCCTGATACTTACGGAAAAAAGTATTTCCCGAAGTTAATAAATCTCCCAAAATGAAAGCTAACAAAGCAACACCGATTACTGCGATGAGGAGTCCGGCTCTATTCCTAATTTTCTGTAAAGTAGCCATTTACACTTACCTTTTATTAAATTAATATGTTTTACTAAATAGTTGTTTCAATAAGGGCACGAAGATAGTAAATATTAAGCGGATAATAGAAAATATTTAAAACAAATCTGTTTGTTTTCATGATTCTTGTATGAATGTCATTAATCGTCATTCTCGTTAACTATCAATTTTATGACCTCTATTTTACGTTGAGTGACTTTCATTATTTTAAAAGTGAAAGTATCAATCTCGATTGTTTCATATGTTTTTGGAAAACGCTGAATGTGATGCAGTATAAACCCTGCAATAGTAGTGTAATCGTCCTCTTGTGGTAAATTGAAATCAAATAACTCATTGACTTGATCAATCTCCATCCGACCAGATAGAATATACTCATTTTCACCCACTTTTTTAGCGATATTAGTATTTACATCATATTCGTCTTCAATTTCTCCAAATATCTCTTCTACCAAGTCCTCCATGGTGATAATACCTGACGTTCCTCCAAACTCATCCACTACCACCGCAATGGTTTTGCGCTGTTGCAATAATTCGCTCATCAAGTTGCGAGCAAGCATACTGTCAGGATAGAATGATATGGATGCAATTTCTGTAGTCCAATCTGTGGGATTGTTAAACATTTCCCAAATATGGATGTACCCAATAATATTATCTATATCATCTTCATAAATAAGTATTTTTGAATAACCACTTTCAATAAACTTATCTTTTAATTCAGCAATGGGAGTGTCTTTGCTCGTTGCAATAATATCCGTACGAGGCACCATACAGTCTCGCAGTTTTACAGATGAAAAATCTAACGCATTTCTAAAAATCTTCACCTCCGAATCTATTCCATTTTCAGAAGGAGTTTCATCCATTCCCTGCTTGACATATGAATCAAGTTCGACACGGCCCAGGGCTTTCTCTTCAGATGGATTGAATTTGATGCCCACCATGCGGAGTATAGAACTCCCTATTGATGAAAACATTTTTATAATGGGATAGAGCAAAACATAAAATACAAAAGCAGGTAAGGAAAGTACCTTCACCCACATATTGGCATTGTTTTTAAAAATAGCTCTGGGCAACAATTCACCAGTAATAAGGATGATAATGGCTGCTGCAACAATCTGGACAAAAAGCACCATTATAGAGTTTTCAGTGATGTTCTGATAAACAAAGTTTCTTGAAAGGTCTATCGTAAAATAAACAAAAACGATAAGCACTATGAGATTGCCAATCGTTAATGACGAAAGGAACTTTCGTGGGTGGCTATAAAGAACTCTCTGTATATAATCTATTGGATTACTCTTCTTCTTATCTAGTGCATAACGCAGTTTGTCGGAAGATATAAATGCTACTTCCATTCCCGAAAAGAAAATAGATAATACAATGGAAGTAATCCAGAAAACTATTCCAACTGAATCATTCATTTGCTATTTCAATTGAATCAGGTTCCAAAGAGCCTGTTGCATTTTTATCATCCAATGGTTGCTCAACATCTTCCTTAAATGGAATCCTACCATCATGAGGTCGAAAGATACGGTACTCAGTCATCTCTTGATTAGATTCAAAGCCATATCCCTTCAGTTCTGTCTCGCCACGTTTAATTTGAATATACTTATCGGAGTAAACTGTTTGTTTTTGTTGATCCCAAAAAAGCTCATCACTCAAAAACATCTCGCCCACCATATTGCGTATATCCACATTGCCCTTCAACCTCCAAAGCCTTTTATCAGTGTAGTTCCAAGCAGAGTCAGCCAAGATCTTGGCTTCAACTTGAAACAATGAGTCGAATCTTTCCAAATAAATTCCTTCAGGGAAAAACCAATAGGGATCTTCTGCTTTATCATATACCTCCCAAATATCTGCAACAAGCTTGTAACGAGTTATTCCAGAGTCAGAAATAAGTGTAGTGACACTATCAGTGACCATAGAAGGTGTTGTTTCGGGATCGTACTTAATATCCAGTCGATCGCTGTCTTTTTCACTACACGCCGTATAAAAAAACAGCATAACAATCGATACTAGAACGATTGTTATGCTATTTGATTTCATTTTAAATAAGTTTTTCAACTATTCCTGTTTAGTCTATTTAGTTCTAATGGTAGTATTTTCACCTATCCATCCAGGTACAAAAACTGATTCTCCTTCTTTAAGACCCATCATGAAAGCATCTTCTTTCTCCATGTAGTATCTTGAATATTGACCAATTAGCTTATTAGCTTCATTAGCGACATTTGAATCCACCGATTTTGCTTTTTGCAATTTATCAACTGCTGCAGCAAACACTAAACCTCTTTTTTCTGATTCAGAGAATACTCCTTCAGCACTTGAAGCATACATTTTAGCGATCAATATATATGCATCACCATTGTTTGGATTAAATTTCAATGCATCGTAAGCTGCCTGTCTTGCTTGAGAATAGCGTCTTTGTGAAAACAAGATTTGTGACAATGTCATCATATAACCACTTGATTTTCCAGCATCAGACTCCAACTCAGCAGCCTGTTCATAATACGTCATAGCTGCATCATAATCTTTATTTTGAAGACTTCTGTTTGCTAAACCTAAAGCTGAATTGGCAGAAGGTTTCAATCTATGCAAGTTTTGAGAAAGTTCGAAGTAGAAATCTGTATCAGTACAACCAATTTGTGATAATGCCCCTGTTGCTTTATTCAAGAACTCTTCATTATCTTTGTTTTCGGCAAACTTAGCAGAGTAGAAGTTTTCAAGAGTTTTACAATCACCTGCACCACTATTTACAAATGCTGTTTCAATACTTTCTTTCACTGCAAGTACATAGTTAGCATTTTCGCTATCATTATTTGCTTTAGCTTTTTTAATAGCTTCATCCATATATTCTAATGTGCGGAAATAGTCATTGATGTATTGATCTTTCTTTGTGTTGTCTTGTAAGAAAACCATAAGTGAAGCAATCATGTAATGACCATATGCATCAGAAGGATACATTTCGCTTTTCATATCTTCAATAGCTTCACCCAGTAATTTATATACTACTTTGTGATCTACGTCATCACCCATCAACTCTTTGTAATCGTATGCTTTGAAAGCAAGGATCGTACCTTTTGCATCAACATCTGAAAAATACTCCATACGCTTGTCGTATATTTCCATTACTAAATCTAAGTATCCTTTCTTTTTGGCTGCATCAGTCTCTTTTGCATAAAGAGTTTTGAAAATACGAGGGCCATAGATGTAAATATTTTTACTTGAAGCTGGGCAATTGTCATAAACAGCCGTCCAAGTTTTCACTGCATCCTGATAATTTTCTGCCTTAGCAGCAGTTGTCATAAGACTCAAATTCATACGACAATTAACGCTGTCTTGTCCATGACCATAAGGAGCGTTCACAGGATCGTATCCTGCTTTTTGAGCGTTCACTCCAACCAAGGCAGTTGCCGCAAAAATAATTGCTAAAATAAACTTTTTCATTTCTATCTTTTTTTAAGTGTTTCTTTTTCGTAGTTATCTACTTTGACGTAGTGTTAAAACAATAGTTTAATACGTTGTCCAAATTTAATCAAATTGACGTTTGAAAAACCAGAACTCATTGATATTTATATTCAGACTAACTTTAAACATTTCCTCTTTAATCATATAACTCTGCTCGGGATCCATCACTGAATAACCAAAGCCAAGATTAACCGTGGATATTCTTCCACTCAGGGTATCTCTAAATGGCAGTCCAAATCCAATATTTACACCATATTCTTTATAACCTGACTCGCTTATTTTATTGCCACTCGTTGGGTCGTATACTTTAGTGTTGATATATGAATTGGAGTAAGAAAGACCTCCACGAAGACGTACACGTTTAAAGAAATTACGATTTACAGGGTCAGCAACATATTCTGCTCCTAAGTTGACACTATATTTATCATTAAAACGTGTATCAGCAGTCATATTATCAAGATAATCAGGATATTTCATACTACCCCACTTCTGTAAGCTTCCATCAATACCAACCAACCAGTTGATTGAATTATATGATAAACCTACTCCGATCGTTGCAGGTAAGTCAAATGATTGATTATATAAAGTGTCAGTTGGTTGAGGTGTGGCAGCCGTTTGAGAAAGCAACATATCAGTGGGAAATACAGTTGTTGAATTATTTACTTGCGGTTTATAAACGACTCCGAGTGTCATTGATTCATTAACACCGAGCGGATAGGTAAATTGAACTCCAAAATCGAACATCACGTTTTTAATCGAAAATTCATTATTTACCAAGCGTCTCAGAGTCTCTCCTTGATCTAATATAGGTGTCATTTCTCTCGAATGTTTGATACTACCAAACAGATATGATACATTTGCACCCACTGATAAATACTTTAGGGGTGCATAAGCAAGCCCCCCATAGATTTGACTTAAACCACCTGAACCATAAAAGGTTTCCCGATAACTGATTTCATCTAACAATTGATTCCTTCCAAAGTCATATCCAACTTTTGAATAAGGCAATAAGCCTAAACTCATTCCAATATTTTTAAAAACAGGAAATTGGAAAGCCAAATAATCAAAGTTCCCATTATTAAAGGTTTGGTTGTTTACTCCATCAGATAATTTAGAGTACTGACCAGAAACCCCCATTTCCATGGTGAAGTTGAGCGTGTCGGCAGCAGAATAGGAAGCAGGATTCCCTGGATTCACATTTGAGCCTCGCCTAATGCCATAACTGATTCCTCCCATCGCCTCTGTGGCTCCCAAAGCTGGCTTCGAAAGTAAACCATAACCATATCTCCCATATGGAGAGTTTGAGCCAACTTGTTGAGCAACGCCAGTGCCTATTAATGTGACAAATACAATGAGCGATAATAAGAAACGTTTTTGTTTGTTCATTCTGTTGTTTCTGTGAAAAAGAAAAAGACTGATGCTTTTTATACCTTTAAATTATTAGTTAATGCAAATATTGCACATTTATATTGTAATAGCACTATAAACATAGTGAATAGGCTGTTAAATAAACAAAGCAAACTCATCTCAAACCGAATGTTATATTGAAGGGCTTAATCTGTTTAATATATCTGTGCAAAGTAAATAAGAGCAAAGTAAATAAAAAAAACTCACGTTACTGTGAGTTTTTGATTTTTTAAACATATTGAGACTGTTTCATCATACATTCTAAACATCACTTGTAACTATTGTATGACACTATTTTTTCAATCGGTTTACGACTCTTCTTTCGCAATGGTTGTGTACTATAGCCCATAACGATGTCGAGCCAAACTCTTTTGGAAGAGGGAATATTCAAAAGACCTTTCACCTTCTCCTCATCAAACCAACCCACAATGCAAGTTCCTAAACCTTCTTCTTGAGCAGCAAGTACAATATGAGCAGCCACTATACCCAAATCTAATTGAGCATAGTCCTTTTTCTTTATCCAGCCTCCAATGCCGGAACTTAAATTGACTTTCTCTTCCACGAGCAATAAATGGACAGGAGCTTGCTTGGTAAAATGATTCATCCCCAACACCCGAGAAGAGGTAGCATCTGCAACTTTGTTTTTCAACTCTGGCTCATCTACCACTACAAAACTCCACGGTTGTGCATTGCAAGCAGATGGAGACAAGCGTGCTATTTCAATAATGCGTTCAAGCTTTTCTTTCTCTACAATTCGTTCAGGGTCAAAAGCCCTTACACTTTGTCGCGATGAAACCAAATCTAAAAAATCCATTATTTTGTTTTTAAATTAATCTCGAAATGCAAGAATTCGACTGATGTACTTACCAATAATATCAAACTCAAGATTTACCAATGTTCCTTTTTTTATTTGATGAAAATTGGTGTACTCATAAGTGTAGGGAATTATTGCAACTTCAAAAGTATTGTCTGTTGGATTAACAACGGTCAGGCTTACACCGTTTACAGTCACAGATCCTTTATCAACAGTCAAGTAACCTTTTTGCGCCATATCTTTGTTAAAGTCATACTTGAATTTGAAATACCAACTTCCATCCGCCTCTCTCACGTTTTCGCAAACAGCTGTTTGATCCACATGACCTTGCACAATGTGCCCATCCAATCTGCCGTTCATTAACATGCTACGCTCTAAGTTCACCTTGTCGCCAACCTTCAAAGATCCCAGATTTGAAACATCTAAAGTTTCTTGTATGGCGGTAACTGTATATGAATCCTCTTTTAGATCTACAACTGTCAAGCAAACTCCATTATGAGAAATACTTTGGTCAATTTTCAATTCGTTGGCAAATGTACACTTCAAAGTGAAGTGTACATTACCTTTATCTTTTTCTATAGCTACTACTGTAGCTGCTTCTTCTACTATTCCTGAAAACATATTATCTTTTTAAATGAAATGAATAAACTATCGCATCATCGTTTGACTACCAAATGGAAGCACGTTTTTCTTTTGGAAGATACAAAGCGTTTGTTTCTTTTATATCAAAAGCTTCATACCAAGCATCGATATGTGGCAAAGCACCATTTACGCGCCATTTGCCCAATGAATGTAGATCTATTTTTGTAAGACGCAATATTTCGGCATCCCGTACATTTCCACCCCACAAAGTGGCATAAGACAAGAAGAAACGTTGTTCGGGTGTGAAACCGTCAATTGTTTTTTCTGATTTGGCGGNNGTTCAAAAATGCATTGTGTGCAACTTGCAGTCCACCATGATCGGCAATATTCTCTCCAAGCGTATAGGTTCCATTTGCTCTTACAGTGTCTATAACAACAATATTATCGAAATAATCAACCAACACTTTGGCTCGCTCATCAAAGTTTGTTGCATCTTCTGCAGTCCACCAATCGTTCAGATTACCCTCTTTGTCAAACTTGCGACCCTGATCATCAAACCCGTGAGTCATCTCATGACCTATCACCACACCAATGCCACCATAATTGACAGCATCGTCAGCATTCATATAGAAAAAAGGAGGTTGAAGGATTCCAGCAGGAAAACAAATTTCATTTGAAGAAGGACTGTAATAGGCATTCACAGTTTGAGGTGACATGTGCCACTTAGTTTTATCGACAGGTTTGCCCAATTCTTCAAGCATTTCTCTATAAGCAAATTCAGAAGCACGCTTCATGTTAGCCCAGTAAGAATCATCTTTTATTTCTAATGTAGAGTAGTCTTTCCATTTATCAGGATAGCCTATTTTCACTATGAAAGTGTTGAGCTTTTCGTGTGCTTTCTCTTTAGTTTCAGCACTCATCCACTCAAGGTTAGAAATACGTTCGCCAAGGGACTTTTGTAAGTTACTTACCAAGTCAAGCATTCTCTCCTTAGCTTCCGCAGGGAAATATCTTTCAACATAGAGTTGTCCAACGGCCTCTCCTAATGCTCCATTCACAGCATCGATACTTCTTTTCCAACGAGGACGTAACTCTTTGCTCCCACTCATAGTTTTACCATAAAACTCGAAGTGTGCATTCACAAAATCGTCACTCAGGTAATTTGCTGCTGAACGAACAACAATCCAGTTCAAATAGCTTTTCAGATTGTCCAACGATTCAGTATCAATAATATTGATAGCAGCTTTTATAGGTTCTATTTGCGACACGTTCAAACTGTCAAACTCGCTTGCACCTATTTGCTCAAAGTAATAAGCCCAATCAAATGGAGCCACCTCTTTATCAAGGTCGGCCAACCTTAGTTTATTATAATTTTTCTCGGGCATGCGTCTCATCTCTTTGGTGAAATGATTCTTAGCCAATTCTGTTTCAATTTTCATTGCTTCATTAGCAGACTTTGTAGCATCAGCCTCTGAATAACCAAGATTTTGGAATTGTGTCTTAATCAAGTTTACATACTCTTGACGCAAAAGTTTCGATTTGTCATCTTGCTCCAAATAATATTCGCGCTCTCCCATACCAATACCTGACTGATAGAGATGTACGATATTCATGGAACTGTTTTTATCGTCGGCTCCTACATAAAAACCGAAAAATGGATTAGCTGCATAATGACTCACTTGAGCAATCAGCCTTATAATATCTTTCTTAGATGTAACAGCGTCAATTTCAGCCAGTATTGGCTTGATGGGATCATACCCTTCAGCATTCAGCTTCACACTGTCGATACCTGCACTGTACAAGTCACCTACCTTTTGTGCATTTGTACCTTGTTCGTGTTCTTCTGCACCAAGCTCTTCGATAAGACCTTGCACTTGTTTTTGGTTTTCCTCGCGTAACTTGTCGAAAGTTCCATAACGTGAGTGCTCATCGGGGATTGGATTGGCTTCTTGCCAGCCACCAGTTGCATACATGTAGAAATCATCTCCTGCAACTACAGAAGTGTCCATATTTGCAATTTCTATTCCTTTGTCTTTGTGATGAGTTGTTTGTTGTGTACAACTAATTGATGTAGCCATAACTAATGAAGTTGAATACAATAAAAGTTTTTTCATAATGTGTTGTCTTTGCAATTAATTTAGATTACAAAAGTAAAGAAAAAACTCGATACTCTTGAATATACATAACCACAAAAACATTAGTTTGAATTGTATATGTGTTTGTTATAAAATTGTTTGCTTATTTATCAGAGACATTTATTGAGTTCCTGCTTCAATGCCATTTCGGTTTCTTTTGTCACAGGCACTAACGGCAATCGTAATTCGTTTTTGAGATATCCCATCAAATATAATGCATATTTCACGCCAGCGGGGTTGCCATCAACAAAAAGCAGTTCGCAACATCGACCCACTTGTTGATATGCCTCTTGGGCTTTCTCTGTGTCTCCTTTTAATGCTGATGTTACAATCGCACTAAACTCTTTTGGAAAAGCATTCCCCAAAACAGAGATCACACCTTTGCCTCCCGCTTGAATGAGGTGAATAGTCATGGGGTCGTCTCCCGACAGTACTGAGAATCCATCAGGTGCACCCTCTATAATTTCTTTTACTTGTGAAATATCAGGGTGAGCTTCTTTGATACCAATTACATTACTGCAACTCTGTGCAATACGCAAGGTAGTTTTGGCACACATATTCACTCCAGTTCTGCTTGGAACATTATATAGAATAATGGGCACTGGAGATGCTTCGGATATCACTTTGAAGTGTTGAAACAAACCTTCTTGAGTGGGCTTAGAATAGAAAGGTGTGACTGACAAGATGCTGTGAACACCCTCAAAGTTGAAAGAGTTTATCGTTTCTACAAGCGCTTTTGTGTTATTACCACCCATCCCCACAACAATCGGAAGCTTACCTTTCACATTTGCTACCACATATCGCACCACTTCATTCTGTTCTGTCGGAGTCAATGTAGCTGTTTCGGCTGTAGTACCTAATATCACTAAAAAGTTTGTTCCTGAATTAATATGAAAGTCTAATAAACGCGCAAGGGCATCAAAATCTATTGTTTTATCTTCTTTAAAGGGAGTAACTAATGCAACCCCCATTCCTCTTAAGGAAAAGTCTGTCATAACAAGATGTTTGTTTTTATTTAAAATCTAATCAACACTCAATTGAAAACATATTTCAAGAGATTGACTGTGTTTGATGTGCAAAGTTATAATTTTTATCGGTTTTAATATCAAATAGGAAGCAATAAGTTGATGAAAGACGAAAAGTGAATAGTGAAACTTTTTTCATTTCATCTCTATGATAGATTAAAAGCACTACAATTATTCTATCGTGAATATCCGATAAAGTAAATCACTTTCGAGAATGTCCGAAATAGGTCATCTACTATTTACATAGAGTGCATGTATCACACCAGGAACCCAACCCAATATCGATAGAACTACGTTTAAGAGAAACGTGCCATTTAGGCCTGTTTTCATAAATACNNCGGTTTGTTTGTTAGTGTATCATTTCGATAAATTGCAAAAGCAACTACTCCATTTTAACAGTTTGCAATATGATATTGTTCAAGATTAAGAATAGGCTATTTAAGTATAGAAACGGTCGTTGACAATTTGTAAATGTAGGCGATTGAAAAGTTTAGTTCTCAATTCTTATCAAAAATCCAATTTTTAAAATAATATTTTTTCTCTGACGAAGAGTTTTATTTGATATCACATTATGTTCGCATTTCATACAAGTGACAAATTGTAAATAATTGTTC
>DENY01000265.1:23251-23507 GCA_002359825.1 Bacteroidales bacterium UBA2632 | reverse complement strand
ATGATTTACAAAAGCAAATTGCGGCAACTTGACAAGACTCATCAAATTCTTTCCCTGCTCTTATTTCGTCGCAAGTTTCGTTTAGATTGTAGTCGTAGTTGTCGATAATATACGCTTTTAGTTGCTCTTTCTTCATTCCATTACGAAGTTGCCAAATGCTGTCGGCCACTGCTAATGCTCCTTTTATTCCTTCAATGTGTCCATGAGTACACTCTGCCGACTCTTTGGCATATATCAAAGCTTCGTCTCTCGTTTT
>DENY01000265.1:15788-23201 GCA_002359825.1 Bacteroidales bacterium UBA2632 | reverse complement strand
AAATAGCCACCATAGCCACCTTTTGGACGGGGATATTTGCGACACCAAATGTGCAGAGATTCGTCAAACGGAGCCTTCTTTAGTATGGCATCGGCCACAGCGATAGTACATATTGTATCATCGGTATAATCAGATTCGGAGGTAAATAGATCAAAGTCCATTCTGTTGGTATTGCTAAACTCGAAGCGCGAACCAACTACATCACCAATAATTGCTCCTAACATAGTTTTATTTTTTTAGATAGTTTTTGTTTTCAAATATGTGTACACCAGTTAATAGTATCTGTTTTTCAGTTATCTCGACTACCAAAGATATAAACTTTTGACAACAATTCACACATAAGAATAGAAAATGAAATATTAATACAGTGAATAGTGATAAATGGCTTTGTTACTATTTATTTTTGGAGGATTACATATTCCTTTTGAGTATTTTAAATATCTTTGCAAATAAACATGAGTCACATGTAAGCTACTTCTAAGACTTAGAGATAAACAATCAATAAAAGATACCAATAGAATATGACCACAATCGAAACAGGTAGAACTGATCGGCTTTTGTCGCTCGATTTTTATAGAGGATTGACAATGTTTTTACTTATTGCTGAATTTTCAAATCTTTTCTCTCATTTAGTTGCGCCAGAGTTTCAAGGAACTATTATCCATTTTATAGGCACTCAGCTTCATCATGTTGAATGGATAGGGTTACATTTTTGGGATTTAATTCAACCCTTCTTTATGTTTATTGTTGGTGTAGCCATGCCACTCTCTTTTTCAAAGCGAATGGCGAAAGGTGATTCATACAGTCAGGTTACCCGCCATGTATTTAAAAGAGCATTTATAATGTTGTTGTTGGGGTGGGGGTTATATTGTATCGAACCGGGCAAAATTGTGTTTAGGTTTCAAAATGTATTGGCGCAACTTTCAATTACCTATATTTTGGCCTTTCTTGTAATTCGCAAACCTGTGAGTATTCAGATTGCTTTTTCTATATTGCTCCTATTAATAAGCGAAGGCTTGTACCGGTTCTTTCCTGTTGAAGGGTTTACTAACGCTTTCGTGGGAGGAGAAAACTTTGGAGCGTGGTTTAATATTCTAATCTCTGGTGAAAAAGGAGGTGGTAATTGGGCCATGTTCAATGCTATTCCAACAGCAGCTCACACCATTTGGGGCGTGATGGCGGGTCAATTACTGATGGGTAATTTTTCGGCTAAGAAAAAACTATNNTGTTATTAGTTTAATCATTGGTTTCGGACTTAGTCCGTTTACTCCAATAATAAAACGGATAGCAACAAGCACTTTTGTTTTTGCAAGTGGAGGATGGGCATTAATTGCTTTAGCCGTTTGTTACTGGATAATTGATGTTAGAAAGCATCAAAAAGGAGTGCTGTTTTTTGCCATAGTGGGTATGAATCCACTATTTATATACTTGTTTGCACATGTGGGTGGGGCCAAGTTAATTAGCAAGATATTTCTACCTTTTTCAAATGCGCTCTTTGGATGGACTGGAGAATTAGGGGCACAAATTATTTTGAGTAGCATTGTACTATTCTCGCTTTGGTACATCTGCTACTGGTTGTATGNNATTCATTCGGATATAACATGGTTGTGAATTGAATATACAAGTTTGGTTATCATTCCATCTCTTTTCATTCAATTCACAACCATTGCGAGGGTGAGGTAAATACTTTCTTTAAAGCAAAAGACCTCACAGGTTTCTGAAACCTATGAGGTCTGATTCAGATAATTGAAAAAAACAATTCTCTAATTTCTCTCACTTGGTTTTATTTTATTCGCTTTCTTCAGTTTTGCAAACTCAGCTTTCGCCTTTTTTAATTGCTTCATAAAACCCTCATCTGCATGCAATCGGGCTACCACAGCACTTGCCACAAGGCGTGCAGCATCAACATCACTTTGATAGTGGTATCCACAGATTACCCTGCTTTGTCCTATTTCGAAACCACGTTGTAATATTTCATTCTGTCTGTCTGGGTTTATTTCACACAACACCAAAGCCGTAGCCCAGCCAATGGAAGTGTGGCCAGAAGGGTAGGAGCCATTTGTAGAAAGTCCTTTTTCATGATCAGGTGTGCATGTTGGTTCTCCGAAAAAGCTAAATGGACGAACACGCATATAATGTTCTTTAGCATCGCGAGTAGCCAAATCTCCCGCATCTTCAATCATATTTGTAAGCAATTTGTAAAGTTGCGGTGTTTTTTCTTTGGTAACATGCGTGCCAAAAGACTCAGAAAATGCTTCCGAAATACCATTTCCTCCCAAAGAAGCATCGCGAATTGCTTGTTCGCCTCTTGGTGTATCTCTTTGCATTTTGCCCATTTCGTATTGAGCTTTGTCATACAAAAATAGAATATCTGTAGGTTGAGGGGGAGGGGGCAAAAGATCTAAACTATTGGCAACATCGGAGGCTTGTAGAAAATACAAGTCTGGTTTTGTTCTTTTGTCATTTGTTTTCCTATCCTGTGCTATAGAGCCGATGGACATTAGTGTAGAGAGTAGGATGAGTAGTGTAAATCTTATTTTCATCATAAATATAGGTGTTTGATTATTATTATTAATATGTAGTGAATCTATTCTTTTGTCAACTAATTAGTGTCTGCCAGAAAACGCCCCAGTTTGAGTCTTTGATAATAAAAGGTCAAAGACAAAGCCTGTCCCGCCTGCACGGAAGCTTTCGAAGTTTTTAAAACAAGGAGTTTACTTTTGTAAATGACTGTTTGATAAACGAGAGTAATGCAGTATTTGTCCTTTTCTTGCAAAGACTAATTATTTGATATCATCATAAGCTGAGATAGCTTGTTCAAACCTTCCAATAATATCACTCAATTTGTAAAGGCCAAATTCGTTTGCTGACAAACCTGATAATTGTAAAGGGTAGTTTGCCGGAGGATTATTCAATGTTAGTAGCTCTAAATTCCTTAGTTGGGTGGTAGTTTGATATACCAAATTGATAGAGATATACTCTTCTTTTGTCTTTTTATCTTGCCATTTTTCAAAAACAAGCTTGCTCCCGATTGGGGTTTTCTTTTCAATTGTATTGGGCAATGAGTATTCCTCTGCACCCAAAGCACTCAATATGGAAGCGATATTGGAATCGTGTCCCACGAGAAAAGTAAATTTTCTATGTTTCGCTTGAAGTTCATCTTTCATATACATCAATAATGGATGCGCAACATTCACTGCAACGATGGGTGCTGAGAAGAGCATGTCTCCGTAAACATCTTTCACTCTCGATATATTCTCCCAATCTTTTATGGATAAATCATGCCCAAATGCCGCTTCTTTATCATCCGCTACTTCTAAGTATTGTAGAATGAGAGCGTCAGCTATTGTGTTTGCTGTCTTCAAAGAACCTGCAAGGTTAGGTTCTTCGCCAAGGTTGAATATCAATTGTGTGTTGAAGTCATCAAACGAGCTATATTTACTATCCTCTTTACTGGCGGGAGAGTTTTTCATATCTATAACCTTTGCGATGAGGTCATAAGATGTTTTCAATGATTCATTTATACCTAATATGCCTTTTCTCCCACCCATATCACTAATTTCATTGGTGGCTTGCTTTATGAAAGCATCACTGACTTTTGTCAAGCGAGGGAAAAATAGAGGGTCCATTTTACTCGATGAGAATCGGTGATAAAAGTTTTGATTGCAAGTGGGTAAAAAACCCGCCTGAAAGTATTCAGCTGTAGCAATAGTACGTTGCATGCTATTGGAATAGATGTTTACCTCGTCGGTGTCAGGACATTGACCATCTTCAAACAAACCTTCATCTTCCAGCCATTTTCTGAAATACTGTCCCATCATGGTTTCCAGTACACCTCCTTTGAGGGTCAACTCACTCGCATTGGCTGTCCAGTCTGTCCACTCATGCGTGGTTATCTTTCCCAATATACTGTTCTTTCCAGACAATGGAGCTCTAATGTTATGTCTGCTGAGCACAACAACTTCAGTTAGGTCGTAATTTTCTTTGAATCGATCTGATTTTTTAGTTTGAGCTGATACGAAGCCAGCTGACATTATCATTAAAAAAAGAAGTACAGCAGTTAGAAGGTGTCTGTTTGTCTTTTCATTGGGTAGAAATATATTTTCTGTTTTTGAGTTCATTGTCATGATTTTAAATAATATAGAATTTAATCAAACTTTATTTGATTAAAGAATTGAGTGAAAACGTTGTTTTGAATATCAAAGATATAAACTTTCCCAGCTATTCACAATCAATCTTCATCTTTCTCCACAACCTCACGGTTGATGAGATAAAATCGGAATAGGGTGAAAGTCGCCTTTTGTTTACAACTCTAATCATCTTTTTATCCTGAAAAATCTAAGTTGTACAATATAAATGATGAAAAATGACGATAAATGGAAGAAAAGGAGCATTCTTTGATAATAATACCAATAAATAGTTGGATGGTATAATATTATGAGTATCTTTGTGGCGCATAAGTTTTTGTCCGCTTGGATATTTAGTCTTCAACTTCAGTGTTAAGTCCTTTTTTCCCTCCAGATGCAAATGAATGCACAAATTCAATATTTTATACAATTAATTATTATTACATGAACATTTTTGTAGCAGGCTTAAGTTATCAGATTAACGACGCCGATTTAAAAGAACTTTTTGACGAATACGGAACAGTATCTTCCGCGAAAATTATTACAGACAGAGATACAGGCCGTTCAAAAGGTTTCGGTTTTGTTGAAATGGATGACGAAGCAGAAGCTCAACGTGCAATTGAAGAACTAAATGACGCAGAATATGACGGTCGTACTCTTGCAGTATCCGTTGCTCGTCCACGCACAGAACGCCCACAAGGTGGTGGTGGCGGTGGCTATAACAGAGGCGGCGGTGGTAACCGTGGCGGTGGTGGTGGCAGATACTAAGTATCAGTCCTAAAAAAAGAAATATCGGAGCTGCATCTTTATGATGCAGCTTTTTTTTGTGCCATACTGTAGGAATGTATATATCCCTCAACACTATATTTCTGAATCACAGATTAAACGGATTTAAAGATTTTCAGATTTGCTCTGATAACCATAACTCAAACTATAATAAGGTAATAAGCTTGATTGGCAGTTAATTCACGCTTATTAAGGTCATAAAACGCACCTGAAAAGTTTTTTTAATACGTCTATCAATAAAAGTGGAAAAATTTTCAAGCTCACTTTTTATCCTTAACTTCTTTCTTCTTATTACTCATTACTCTTCACCCCTTATTCCTCAGCCACTCACACGTGCTTAAATATCTCATTCAAACAAGTTGCATTGTAATGATCTCCAAGTGTGTAGATAATATCATGTTCGTCTAAGATGAAATCGGCACTCTGATTGGAATGTACTTCATTTTCCCGTTTGATAGCCAAAATGCTTATTCCGGTTTTGTTTCTTAGATCAAGCTCTTTGATGCTTTTATGGTAGGCAACGGAATCTTTATGAATTATCATTGTGTTGATTTCAAAATCGGGGATGCTCAGTTTTTCTGCTTTACCTTTCTCTCCATTATTTCTAAAAGCCTTGTAACCATTGGCGCGAATCTTTGCAAGTAGTCGTTCAATTTCTTCGTGAGGAACTAAGTAATGATTCAATGCTCTTGAAAACATTTCGAGATATGCCTCAAACTCAATGGGATCACATCGTCTGCACCCACTTCGTAGAGATATTCCAAATCATCGATATAACGAGTTCTCACTACTGTATGAATCTTTGGATTCAACATTTTTGCTACTTTTATAATTGCAGCTTTATGGCTCGTTCCTTCAACATATAAAAGCATACTGCTTGCATCTTTAACAGACGCTTCCTCCAAAACCGACTTGTATTGCGCATCACCATACACTGCGTTGATTCCTTGGTTTTGCATATCACGAACTAAATCGGCATCGGTATCTATGATTACGAAAGTGATATTGGCCAACTCCATGGATTTCATCAAACTTGAATCTTGTGAAGTTCCCACCAAAATGGTATGTCCGCTTAACTCGGGGGTATTGGGCTTGGGTAATTTTCGGAGTCCTTTTCTGATGATGTCAGGCATCGGTATTTTTGCAAAGAAATTAGTTATTGGCTTAGAGAAAATGATGAAGATGGGTGTCACACTCATGCTGAGTATAGCAACGGCAAGAAATATTTGATAGAAATGATTGTCTATTAATTGGTTGGATAGTCCCATTTTGGCTAAGATAAAGGAGAACTCCCCAATTTGTGAGAGAATCAAGCCTGACCTGAAGGCAATTCGGAAGGGATATCCTAATACGAAGCTAACTATTCCGATTACGATTGATTTTAATGCAATCAGGATAATAGTAACAGTTATAATGGTGATCCAATTGGTGACGAAAAAATTGAGATCCAACAACATCCCAATGGAGACGAAAAAGAAACTGGCAAATACATCACGAAATGGAATTAAATTGCCAACGGCTTGATAGCTATAAGATGATTCGGAAATGGCGAGTCCGGCCAAGAATGCCCCAAGCGCCAATGAGAGACCCAGCCATGCCGAGAAACTGGCAATGGAAAAGCCAATGACAATGATAGCAATCAGAAAAAGTTCTTGGCTATTGCTGATGGCTATTTTGTGTAATACGTAGGGAATGAGCCAGCGTGCAAACACGAATGTGACCCCTAACAAAGCTATTGATTTTACTAATAAGAGTAAGAGTTCACCACCTAAATTACTACTTTCACCCGAAAGAAAGGGCACGAAAAGCATCATGGGAACGATAATTAAATCTTGGAATATCAAAATTCCAAGACTTATTTTGCCATGATGTGTTTCTACATGATCGTTTTCTTGCAACACTTTTAGGATAATAGCTGTACTACTTAGAGCTACTGAAAAACCAACAAAAACAGCTTGATTGTAAGGAACGTGGGTGAAGTAGTGCAATATTCCCATGACAACCAAAATGGTGAGGCTTACTTGCAGTATGCCTCCTATAAAAACAATATTCCGGATTTTAAGAAGCTTCTTTATCGAGAACTCCATCCCGATGATAAACAAGAGCAAGATGACACCAATATCGGCAAGAACATCTATAATATCTATATCAGCAATTAGTCCAAGAGCATATGGACCTGCAATAATTCCCGTGAGAAGGAAACCAACAACGGATGGTAGTTTCAACTTGTTAAATATGAAAATCACCAAACTTGCAAGGCCAAATATGATAACTATTACTTTGAGGAATTCTATTTCGTGCATATTCTGAATGTTTAGTTTTTTAGCGCATTACAAAAAACATTTACAGCAAAATCATTATCAAACTAATGATCGTGTGCACCATAATTGTAGGATTGCGGGATGAAGCGTTTAATAATCACAAACCTCGTCAATCGAAAATTAATCAGTTGCAATTGAAGCAAGATCTTTTTATGTCTTCTAACAAAAGTAGTTATTTT
>DENY01000265.1:8549-15759 GCA_002359825.1 Bacteroidales bacterium UBA2632 | reverse complement strand
ACAGAAAACTTCAAAGTTTCTGTCCTTTCTTGAGCGGTAAAACCAAAGTTTTCCGCAAATGATCTTATTTAAATCTTGTAGCTTACATCTTTTTCTTCAACACATAAAAGTCTGCCAATTCGCCGGTATTTACTTTACCATCTCTACCCAATAATATTATTTGATTTTCATCAACTTTATATTGAGTGGGTTCGCCTTCAGCCAAAAGTGAAATAGAATTGCCATCATCATTCCATGTGAATGATCCTTCATTTTTAAATACATTTTCGCCCTCCAATTTACCGAGATAAGTATATTTTGCAACATAAGTAAGGTCACTTTTCAGTTCAATTACTGTTTCAATACCCTCACAGTCTGCACAAGGCATTGTTCCTTCATAGACACCCGCCCAGTCCAAGGCCATTTGTGATGTATGAGCATCAATTGTGGATTCATTCACTGTCGTTGTTTCATCATTTTGTTTCTTACTTTGATTGGTACAACTCACCAATGAAAAGGCTAATACAGCGATTAATAGTCCTAATTTATTCATAATGTTTTTATTTAAATAATTTCGAGGTTATGTTTACTTACATTTCTTTTTGCAATACATTTACGTCGGCCATTCTACCTGTAACTACTTTGCCATCATCGTCCAACCTGTACAATAAGTTTTCTGTAACTTTATATTGTGTAGGCTTGCCTTCAGCTTGTAAAGATATAGAGTTACAATCGTCATTCCATGTGAATGGACCTTCATTGATCAATATATTTTCGCCTTCAGGTTTACTTAAGAATGTGTATTGAGCAATATAGGTGAGGTCGTATTTTAACTCAAGCACCACTTCAGCACCTTCACCGTCTTCGGTTGGCATAACGCCTTTGTAAACTCCTGCCCAATCCAGTGAAATCACTGCTGATTGGGGGTCAATAGTGGCTTCCTCTATGATTGAGACCTCTTGACTTTCGTCTGCTTGTTGATTATTAGAATTGGAGCAACTCACCATTGTGAAGGCAGATAATAAAATAAAAAGCCCTAACTTATTCACTTTGATTAATTTATGAATTTGATGCATTTAACTTAATTACAACAAACTATTAACACTCGAGCTATCTTTTAGTTCATCATAGATATGGTTACAGAAAAAGCCAGAAATCAAATGGTTTCTGACTTTTCAACTTTTATAATTGTTGTTGTCTATTCAAACTTAGCATCCTTCTCAATTTTGTTCAATTGTCTTTTAAGCGTAATATTTTTATTGTGACTGTATTTTTTATAGCTACTCTGTAACTCTTTTGCCAGTGAAAATATAATTATCAAAAGAATGATAGAGAATGGTAGCCCCAAAATGATAACAGCTGACTGTAGCGTATTGAGTGCAGCTTCTCCTCCAATTAATAATACGGAAATGGCAATGGTTCCTTCTAAAAACGCCCAAAACACTCTCTGCTTCTTGGGAACACTGGAATGCCCACTGCTGGTGAGGCTACTTACTACAAGTGATCCGCTATCGCTACTTGTTACAAAGAAAATCATAACAGCTATAACTGCCACTATAGATAAAAGCATTTGCAAAAAACCCGAATCGGTGAGGTATTTAAACATTTCGAATAAAGAAATAGCTATATCATTTTCAATTGCTTTTGCAATAGCTCCATTGTGAAGATCGTTGAGATAAATACCCGATGCACCCAATATAGTCATGGAAAGAGTAACCACTACGGTGGGTATTGCAAGTCCTCCAATTGCGAGTTGACGAATTGTTCTTCCTTTTGAAATACGTGCAATAAAAGTCCCCACGAATGGTGCCCACGAAATCCACCATGCCAAGTAAAATATTGTCCATGCTCCTTGCCAAGAGACATCTTCCGGTGTGAGTGCAATAAATAATCCTGAGCTAAATATATCTCTGAAGTAAATACCCATACTAGAAATGTAGGTTGAGAAAATATAAACCGTTGGCCCAATAAGTGTTACGCCTAAAAGAAGTAGACCTGTTATCACAAGATTGGCTTCGCTCAACCATTTTATTCCTTTTGATACTCCACTAACAACGGAGAATGTGGCAATGATTGTAATAAATATGATAATTAACACTTTCACATTGGATGTGTCAGGAACACCAAATACATAGTTAAGTCCAGCGTTGATTTGCGAGGCTCCAAGACCCAGTGAAACTGCTAATCCAAACAAAACTGCCAAAGTGGCTACGGTGTCTATTATATTTCCCCACATTCCATATATTTTCTCTTTGAGAAGCGGATAGAATAAGCTTCGAATGGCAAAAGGAAGTCCTTTATTGTAAGAAAAATATCCAAGACCGATGGCGAAAACAATATAGATAGCCCATGCATGAACTCCATAATGGAGATACATAATCTTGAAGTTGTCAAAAGCCGAGCTACTTTGAAGTGCAGTTGGGGTATTTAAATGATAAATCGGTTCTGCCACACCGTAGAAGAATATACCAATACCTATACCAGCACTAAACATCATGGCAAACCACGATATATCGTTAAATTCGGGTTTCTCTGTATAACCACCTAACCTGATGTTTCCAAATTTCGAAAATCCGATAAATAGCAGAAATGCTATAGAGGCATTTGCAGTGAGAATGTACAACCAATTGAAGTTTTTATTGATTGCTATGTTAGCATTCCCAAAAAACTCTGCCGATACATTTGGTTTTAAAATAGTGAAAACACTAAATGCAAAAACCAATAGGGCAGTTACAACCGACACAAACACGTTCATGTCGAAGCCGTACTTTGTGAAATTTCGCGAGTAAAGTTTTTCTTTCTCTTTTTTTAAATTCATCTGTTTCTTTTGATGCCCTCTATGAAGCGAAACTCTGCACAGTTAGGGGTATTTTTGTATATTAAAATAGGTATAGGCGTTTAGACCGCCCACTAAATTTAAAGATGCTACCTTTGTGGCATGAGAAGAAAAAACCAGTTTAAAGGAGTGAATTCAATAAAGTTCCATAGTGCAATTTCGAGCGATGAGGCATGTTTAGCATATCTCGCCGACCTTAAGTGGAATGATGGCTATAGCTGTCACAAGTGTGGGCACGACAAATTCTATAAAGGTTTTAAACCGCATTCTCGCCGCTGCATGAAATGCAAGTATGATGAAAGCCCGACAGCAAATACAATGTTTGACAAATGTAAATTTTCAATTCAGGTTGCATTTCATATAGCTTTTAAGATAAGCACAAAGAAAAAAGGTATGTCTTCGATGGAGCTCNNCTAAAAAATTAAACAATCGGCAAAGATATGATTTTTAGAATACACACAAAAGGCTATTACTTAACAATGAGATTAAAAGATAAGTTTTTATCAATACTTAAAAAATATGTTAAGAGTTTATTTCTACATCATTCCGATAAGCTCCTTTGTACTTATAGTGGTAGCTGTGTGCATTGTCAATTAAAAGTAATAAGAGGGCGTTTAGCTTATAATTGAAGTTTCACAAGTCGACTTGTTAAAAAATCAAATAGTTTGTTTGGTATATGCTCGTGATTTAGGCAATTAGTTGTAATTTACAACTAATCAAGCTCGAAGTAGAATACTTGTTGCAGTGAAGTTAAGTATAACTGAAATATCTCCATGAAATTTAAGTTGTCAGTTTTTATTAGTCTAAGAAAAGAAATTACGAATATTTTCAACTAAATCATAAAACCAATCTGTCGAAAGCATGGTGTTGAATCGGCTTCCGTACCACCAAAAGAAAGGAATAAGAATAAAATTGAGTATCCCGAACACATTTCTTATTTTATGTCTAAACAAAAAGGATAAAATACCAACGCTTAATAGAAATGTGGTCATTCCGACAATGAGCCACCACCAATTATATTCAACAGATAGCATGACAAATCGAAGAAAGCCAGCCGTCAGACCAACTATTCCAAAGATTGCAATACTTCTTTGAAGAGCTTTGCTCTTTCCACTATACTCAAGATAGACATTGATGTTCATAGCTGAGCAAAACAGAAGCGCTAAAGTAGACCATAAAACGTGATCGTAAAACATATCTATCTAAAATTATGAAGATGTTTAACTAATATGTATATATACAGTTTGTTGGAAAATAGATTTTAATTTTCCAATGATGCAAATGTAGTAAAAAAAATAAGCTTTTCAGCTTTTAGTCTCTATCTCGCTGAACTTAATTAGATTTATTTGGATGTTTAGATTATTTTAACTCAGATTGATGGGTTATTATAATTCGTCTTTGAGTTATTTATTCAATTTCCAAGACTTTGAATACGCTCTCTCCATGCTCCAATTTAAGCACAACCCTCTCTCCAATTTTTTTGTTCATCATCACTTCTCCAAGAGGTGATGTAAATGCAATTTTTCCGGCTTTAAGGTCGGCTTCGTCCACCCCCACAATTTGAAGTTTACGGGTTTTTTTTCCTCTACCTATTTGCAACAACACAGTAGAACCAAAGCGCACCTCACGCTTGTCTTGTTCCTCGTGTTCAATAATATTTGCTGTGATAATCCTGTTTTCCAACATTTGCAATTCGATATGGAGTATCTTTATTTCAGTCAGTTTTCCATGTTCTTCTCCTTCGTTTAACTCCTTAAGTCTTTCTAAAAGCTCTTCCTTTTCTTTTAATAGAGCCTCAAAACCTTCGGGAGTTACATAATTGGTAACGCCTTTCGGCAAATCTGCACGTGGTGGCACAAAAGGTGTGTCCACTTGTTGATCTTCATTGATAAATGCTCTGCTCATGATGAATAATTATTTTTTAGTGTTTAGCCAGCTTTGAGGGTATAATACTTTGTGTGCTTTTTTTGATTTAAGACAATGAATATCCCTCAAACTGAATATTAGTTCAAACCAAAGATACACTTTTTTGTGATAAAATCATAATTCAATGAAAATAAGAGGTTTCATTTTATGTTTTATGTTATTTATGGGCATAAGATGATGCTCTTTTTTTATATGTGCAAGTTTAGAGCGTAATATTAGATTCATCCGTCCGATTGTAGTATCTATCACATTGGATATACTAAAAAAAATACTATCCTTTGCAACGTTTCTCTATCTACCTCTCTCTATCAATCTAATGCCATATTTATCTTTTATAAACTGGAAGTAATAATAGAGACGATAATTTAAGTCGAGACCATAATCCTCACGGGAGTTATAATTTATTTCCGTTTCATAAAACCCCCCATATTGTGCAGGATTTCGATGACGCGCATTCCATTCTGTCACATATTGTTGATTCCAACTTTCGTAGTATTGCTGAGAATGAAAATTAGCAGACGGTTGAGTAGCCAAATAGAATTCATAGCCTGGGTCGAGCACTATCAGAGAATATTCAGTGCTGTCGTTGTCAATAGTCATTTCTAATCCCTGCTTTGGAGTTGCGCTTTTCTTTGATGTTTGGCATGACACAGCTAATAACACAACAAACAAGATAGTAATAGGTAGAAGATAAGGATGAGAAAAAGAATGATGCCGAAATGATCTGTAGAATAAATTAAAACTTTTCATGATGCTATCGTTTTAAAATGTTTCCTTTTTCAATAATAAATGAGAATAATAATGCTTTAAAGCTTTTTTTATATTGAGCACGTTCATTTTTCGTGGTACAAGTTAAGGAATTGAAGGAGGAAATGCAAATTCTGGTATTTAATTTTACGTAATTACTCAAAACTAAAAGGATTGTTTAAGCGATCTCGAAGGCATTTTAAATAAACAAATCAACCTTATAAAAGATGAGAATAGATGATCTACTCTTGTTCAGATTTGGACTATCTCCCTAATTTTTATCAATTTATCTATTCGTTCACTTTATCCGCAAGCAATTCGTATGATTGAAAAAAAGAGTTCATTTGTTCCAAGAAAATATCTAATCCTTCAAAATCATACACAATCATTCCATTTTCATCGGAATGTGACGTCACATCCTTGTTGTGAGCAACCGAGTTGCGAATATCGCTTATATTATCAATTTCCCTATTTGATAGCTCTATCAATTTCTTTTCTTTTGCAAATAACAGCAAATCACGAAAGTTGAATGTTTGAAACAAATTGGCATAACTCATTTGCTCCCTTCTATATTCTAAAGTTTCCAATTTACGATGCCAATAGTCGTTATTTGTTTTAGTAGCTTCATCCCTCACCCACGAAATGAAATCTTCGTTTGATAAATCATTATCAATTAATAGTTGCCTTAAGTTTGATTCGAATTGGAAGAGGGCTTTATATAGTTCTACACTAATAAAAGCATTGTTGTAATCCACAATATGCACAACCCCTTTTATTTCATTGTTCTCCACTATAAAGCGGACCTCGTTGTGGTTGGGCTCTTCAAACTTTTGGATGGTGCGTTGATCAAAAATTAAATCGAAGGCATTTACTTTCACAACATCGTCTATCCCTCTCCTCACAAAGTGATTGTTCTCTAATTTGTAAACTGACTTCTTCGATTTGCTGGGGAGATAGGTGAACCCATTTTTGTTGCAATAAGCTATTAACTCTGCTTCTTTTTCAGCGTCATAGTGCATTGGATTGAAATTCCCTATATCTGCAATTATGGCGTACTTTAACTTCTTGATCATATATCTCTTTTTTTGACTACAAATGTAGTGATTTAATGGATTATTGTACGGTGAATGAGAATGAGGTTTCATCATTGATTTTAGTAGTTATTGATAGAGAGTGAAAAGTAAACAAGTATATTCAGAAACTATTATTCGTTGATCATTTTACAATAAGCTAGTATTGACTTAAAAATCAAAGTAAAATAAACTTCCTTAAATCCCGAGAGTTCACTCCTTTAAAACATAAGTCTTATCCTTCACAAAGTCCAATAGTGAAGCATAAATTGGATGTCGTCTCAAAATCTGTGCATTGCCCACCATGAAGAGTTGTTTGCGAGCACGTGTGAGAGCCACATTTAGTTTTCTGTCCACTGTTCCGTCGATATTGAAGTTGCAGAGGAAGTCAAGCTGATAGGCTTTGTTGGCACAAAACGAGAGGAGGATGATATCACGTTGACTACCTTGATATCGCTCTACTGTATCTACACTTATTTGATCGTGTTCAGGAATGTTTGCCATTTCCAGTTTTTGCTTAATGAGTGCAATTTGATTACGATAGGGCGCAATAATCCCAATGCGGGATGCGCTGAATGGTTCGTTGCTTTGCTCATATACTTGCAGGAGAGATTGCACCAACTTCACAATGGTGTCTGCTTCATTGTAGTTT
>DENY01000265.1:1260-8514 GCA_002359825.1 Bacteroidales bacterium UBA2632 | reverse complement strand
GGTTTGTGAGTGTCAATGGATGAGACTGCCAATCCATGATGGGGAAAAGATTCTCTTCGTAGAAGTACTTTGAGGGAAACGATGCAATGTCAATGTGCATGCGACCTTGGTGTATGAGTTGCGAGTAGGCTTGATCCCATTTGTTCTTTTTGCAAGTTTGCAACAATCGTTCAAAGAATGAAATGCGACAATCTTGTATGCCAACATCTAGTAGCGCGGGCTCTTTGACGGCCGAACTAAACTCGTTTTGTAGCACAATGGTAGCCAACTGATTGTGGTCGCCAATGAGGATGAACTTATCCACTTTTGACAAGACTCCCATTAGCTGTGGCTCTAATATTTGAGACGCTTCGTCGATGATGGCCACGTCAAACCTTTTGAGGTTGAACAACTCTTGCTTTCCGTTGATCGAAGAGAGCGTAGAGATGAAGATGCGGGTCTGTTTGATTTCTTTTAGAAGTGCGGCTCTATTAATTGATCTTTCAGAAATGTTTTGTAACAATCGGTGTCTATAAGCTTCTTCGCATGATAACTCCGTTCCAACACGAATATATTTATCGCATTCACCATTTTCGCAACCAAAAGCAGCGTTCACGGCTTCACACAGTTCGTTTACTGCCCGATTGGTATATGCCAATACAAGAATATTGTTTGACTCGTTGGCATGATATTTTTCTATTAATTGGCGTGCAAATACCGAAGTCTTGCCTGTTCCAGGAGGGCCCACAATCAAGAAGTAGTCTTCGGCAGCCATTGCTTTCTCTATCACCTTGTCGGTGTAAGGAGCCGATTCGTCCAAATACAGTGGGGTAGATGTGGGGGCGTTGATACCCAGCAAGAGCGATCGTTTCTCTCGTGATGAGTTGAGGAACGAAAACAAGCTTTTATACATGCTGTTGTAAGACGAGTCCATGGTGTCGTGCTCTATTGCCCAATAGGTGTTGTTGGCAAAATGCGATTTGTTGCGTTGCTTGTAGCGAAATCTTATTTCTACTTCTTCGGCGTTGATGGTGGAAACTACTCCTTTGAGAATCTGACTGTTCAACACGCTATCTGTGTCACTGTTGCGAGGATAGACTATGCATATATCGCCTTCTCGAAAGTTGACCAAGTCGTTTTGTTGTGTGTTACGATTGAAAATTATTTTCATATCGTTGGCACTGTCGTCTATTGAGGCAATGGTAAGGTCGAACAGTAAATCCAAAGCTTCTGCTCGTTCCCAAAATTCGCTGTTCCACAAAGCGGCCACACCTACAGGAGATTCGTGAGCTATGTCGCCAATCTTTTGCAGGTAGAGTTCTTTGGAAATGAACTGAACAAAGCGATAGAAGTAGGTTCTTTCAAGGTCGGTACATTGAATGAGGGTATCTTCAATCTTTTTTATCCTTTGGATAAAGAAATCGGGCACTCTATTTCTTGTATCAATCATTGTGCGCAGACTTCTAAATTGAGCTTGCACATCGGCAACAGAACCTTGGCTCACAGCATATTCGTTGTAAACGATGAGGTTGCGAAGATTTAAAATCTCTTTTTCTAAGTTTTGGTAAATGGCTGCAAATCGTAAGTTTTGACCCGGATGATCGCCAGCGGAATAGAGTATAGCAGCATCAATATTGCGCGATGTTTGATTGTAAACACTCTCAATCATAAGTCTATACACTGCTGTTTGCACTTCGTGGGCCAAGGTGATTTTCCCAACATCGTTTGAAGGAAAGGGCAATCGGCCTGATTTTAATTCTATTATTTTGAAAGGATTCTTTTTATCGCCTGTTTGCAATAAGTCGAGTCGTCCTTGAAAACCATATTTTTCGCTAAAGAAAGATGGCTCGAGTGTACTTTTTCTTTGATTGATATTTTGTTGCGGGAAGTCATAAGCAATTACCCGCTTGATATTGTTGAATTGACTTTTGGCTTTATCCATAAAGTTGCGAAAATCATCGTCCGTCATTATATCTTCGCAAGTGGCATATTCAAAAGGAGATTGTTTGAACGATTGCAAGAAAACTTTGTCGAACTCCAATTCTTCAGGATTGTCTGCAAATATGAGTTCGTCTAAAAAGTAATTGGCAAGATTTCCTAATAGGAGATAGCTTCTATTCTCCATCAACTCAAATTTATTCATAAAATAGNNCGATATGCTGTAGTTGTTGAAACACATTGCAATGGCCGAAGCGTCTATTAAATAATCGGGCTCCAATACAAACTTCTTTGGAACGATATAACCATCTGTTTCAATGGTGTTGTCAATCAGATTGAGTTGTGCATTTTCTTTGAAGAGCGAAACCGATGGAGTGAAAATATGATTGTCGGGGCTCACATTGTAACGAACTGTGACTTGCTTGCCAGGACTATTCTCTACAGCACAGTGTAGGAGGTAGTTCTCGGAGTCAATGGACAANNTGTCAATGCACAATATTTGAACCCGCAGTGTGTCTCCTATTGCAGACTTCGTTTCATTATAATTTGCGGTTTCTTTTTCTCTGCTCTCTTCAACAACTGGTTTATCTTCTTCGGCTTCGGGTTTGCTATCTGACGTATCAACCGATAATAGATGACACAAATCAAGAAGTGCCCGCTCAGATTGATTGTAAGTTTTTTGATCAACTGAGATATTGTTTTTCTTTTGTTCCGTCACTTTCACTCGAAAGTTTTGTAACTCCCATTCTGTCTTTTTTGGCAAGTTGTACTTTTGTGCTATAAACACCAATCTTGAAAATAGCGTGGAAAATTGCATCGCCTCTTTTTGAGTAGCTTCTTTGCAAAGTCGTTCTAAAACTTGTTTTAGTTGTGTCGACTTATCTGTGAGCTCGGATGCTGCATCTCTAATGGAGCGAATTTCTTCGCGATAGTTGTCTGTGTTGATCATTTGTATGTTGCGATTCAAATTGAATGTAGAAGGTTCAGTAGTTTGGGTAGAAATATGATGAGTCCTGCAATCAGAGCAACAATTGCAGTAAAAAGCACAGCCGCAGCACTCAAATCTTTTATTTTTTTGATATTGGGGTTGATTTCTTTCTTGCAAGCAAAGTCTGATAAATTTTCGATAGCTGTGTTGATGGCTTCCATGGCAAACACAATACCTATAACGGAGCAAACTACAATCCATTCTATGGGAGATATTTTCAACCAATAGCCCATGAAAAGTGCCACGATGCTTGCAAAAACGTATATCTGTGCATTTCGTTCTTCTTTGAGAAGTATGTACACTCCCTCAAATGCATGTCTGAAAGATTGCAATCTACCATTTATATAATTTCTTACACGCTTTTTCATCATTGAAAATGTATATGTAAAATAAAGAGTTGTGTGCTGATTAAACTGTTGGTTGTTTGAGCGTCAATTCAAATACAAAATCATCCATTACGAAACCATTGCCAATATCTATTATTTCTTCTTTCGCTAAAAAGAAATGGTGTTTATTGTAAAAATTTATAGCTTTTGTGTTGTGCTTATTTACATTCAGAAAGAGTGCATTATTATCCGATTCCAATGCTTGAAGAGCTACATAGTCTGTCATCTCTTTACCTACACCAAGTCGTTGATGATTGGGAGAAACATAGAGTTTGTGGATTTTCGTTTTGTTCGATTGGTTGTGACTTGTTTCAAACGACACATACCCCACATTCTCGTTATTCTTTTGCGCAATGGCATATTGATGCCCCTCATTCATTTGCTTTTCTAATGCGGCATAACTATACATCATCTCCATCATATAGGCTATTTGCTCTGCTGTCAGAATGGACTCAAAAGCCACGGGCCAAAAATGTTTTGCAAGCTCACTGATAGTCGGAATGTGCTGTTTAGTAGCCGCTACAATACGAATCATATATTTGTAATTTATAAACTGAATCAAAAGTACAAAAAATGTTTTATTTAAAAAACACTATCTGATTATGCGAGTCTCTATAAATCATTTTCTATCTTTGTAGAAACGAATTACCTTACAAAAAACTACTTACATTCATGTCATTAATATGCCCTTTGTGTGGAAAAAACAAAACAGATGAAAGTTTGTTTTGTCCCGATTGCACTGTGAAGCTCAACAGTGAATATGAGTTGAATGTCCCAGCTCCAGAAGCTTCACAAGAAACTACTCCCGATGTTAAAGTAGAAGAAACTTATCAAAAAAGCCAAGTTGAAGAAAGTGAGATAGTTGTACCTGTAACCAGGTTGGACCCCAAAGCTTGGAAGAAGAAAAAAGAAGATGAACGTTCAGAGTCTGAAAAGTCTTATTACGAAATATCGAGAGACAAAAAGACCAATAAGGTTCGCTTTACAATGATTTTTTTATTCGTATTAACTTTAGTGCTTGTTGCTGCTCTTTATATTTATAATCAGCATGTCAAGGATGGGAATTTAGAGCGTGCCCAATGGGAGCTTGCTCAGCGTACAAATACAATAGATAGTTATCTTGGCTATATGGATGAATATCCCCAAGGTTCCTATGTGAGTGAGGCATACAGTAATATGATGTCTCTCAAAAATAATGAAACAGAGGATTGGCAGAACTTAATGACATCGGAAAGTACTATTGAGTTTACCGATTTCTTAGAGAAATACCCACAAAGTCCTTTTGAACGAAAAGTGAAAAGTCGCTTGGACTCTCTTACATGGGAGGCATCTCTCAAAGAAAACTCTACTGAAGCCTATTCTGTTTATATAGACATGGTAGCCAAAGGGGATATATTGGGTGATTATATTGGTGAAGCACAGAAACGACTTGTTATGTTAAAGCAAACGACTCCTATTGACAAGGTGGAAATGGAAACTTTACAAGCAAAAGTGGATGGTTTCTTTACGGCACTATCCAATGTTTCGGCTACAGATTTAAGCGAATATCTTGCTCCTATGATTTTTAGGTTCGACAGATTTACCAATCTCTCCAATGGAGAAATGATTGGACAGTTGATGCTGTTGGCGGCAAAAGCGGAAGCAAAGTCTCTTAGATATGACCCTGAAATAACAAAACTCAATTATGAGAAAATGGGAAATGATACCTACAATGTAAATGTTCCTGTTCAAAAGATACTCGAAGATAATAATGGGGGAGTAAATCAAATAAAAGGTTATATTGTACATTTAAAATTGGATTCTGATTTCAAGATATTTTCAATTCATGAAACGAAGCCGTTTCCTACAGCTCCCTAATAAATGAGCAGAAAGATGACAACCGCAATTGTTTTTAAATAATATGGCATTTGAATTAACTTCACTATATAAACCAACTGGAGACCAGCCTCAGGCTATAAAAGCATTGATGGAAGGACTGCGAGACAAAGTACCTTATCAAACACTCTTAGGTGTTACTGGTTCTGGGAAAACATTTACTATCGCCAATGTTATACAGCAGATAGACAAACCCACCTTGGTGTTGAGTCACAACAAGACATTGGCAGCCCAGCTATACAGTGAGTTCAAGGGTTTCTTTCCAAATAATGCGGTTGAATACTATGTATCTTACTACGATTATTATCAACCCGAAGCATATCTTCCCTCACGCGATTTATACATTGAGAAAGACTTATCCATCAACGAAGAAATTGAAAAACTACGTTTGGCAGCAACTGCTTCCTTGCTTTCGGGACGAAAGGATGTAATTGTTGTTTCGTCCGTTTCGTGTATCTACGGAATTGGGAATCCAGAGGACTTCAATGAGACAATTGTTGAGGTGAAGGTGGGCAAACAAATAGGACGCGACACCTTTCTGAGAAGTTTGGTAGATAGTCTTTACTCGAGAAACGAAATTGAGTTTAGTCGCGGCAACTTCCGTGTAAAAGGCGATACAGTGGATGTATTCTTGGCTTACCACGATTATATCATCCGCACTATTTTTTGGGGCGATGAGATAGAAAGCATCGAAAGTATAGACCCTCTCAATGGAACTACAATAGAGCGCTTGGATTCCTATCGCATTTTTCCTGCCAATCTTTTTGTGACTACAAAAGAACGCATTTTTAGGGCAGTAGATGAGATACAGATAGATTTAGGAAAACAAGTTGAGTTCTTTAAGGAGATAGGGAAGCCTCTGGAAGCCAAAAGATTGTATGAGCGGGTGACTTACGATGTCGAGATGNNAGTTATTGCTCGGGCATAGAAAACTATTCACGTTATTTTGATGGACGATTACCGGGAACACGCCCTTTCTGTTTGTTGGACTTCTTTCCTGATGATTATCTCACGGTGATTGATGAAAGCCATGTTACCATTCCACAGATTAGGGCTATGTATGGCGGCGACCGCTCAAGAAAACTCAACTTAGTGGAATATGGTTTTCGTTTGCCTGCAGCAATAGATAACCGTCCCCTCAAATTTGAGGAGTTTGAGGCAATTACTCCCGAAATTATATTTTTGAGTGCAACTCCTGCTGATTATGAGTTGGAAAAATCTGAAGGTATTGTTGTAGATCAGTTGATAAGACCCACAGGATTGCTCGATCCACCTATAGAAATACGTCCAAGCTTAAATCAGATTGACGATTTGATGGAAGAGATCCAGCAGCGGGTAGAGAAAGATGAGCGTGTTTTAGTTACTACACTCACCAAGCGAATGGCAGAAGAACTGACTGATTATTTGGCGCAAAATGGCGTGAGTTGCAACTATATTCACTCCGATGTGGAAACGCTGGATAGAGTAAAAATCATGGACGATTTGCGAAATGGCGTATNNGTGTAAATTTACTGCGTGAAGGATTGGATTTGCCCGAGGTTTCTTTGGTTGCTATTCTAGATGCTGACAAAGAGGGCTTCTTGCGTTCGCATCGTTCGCTTACTCAAACAGTTGGTAGAGCAGCACGTAACGTGAATGGGAAAGCCATTTTTTATGCCGACCGTATAACGGAAAGTATGCGCAAAACAATGGAAGAGACAGAAAGACGACGTGAAAAACAAATTGAATACAATACAAAACATGGCATGGTTCCCACTCAGATCAATAAATTGAAAAGAGATTCGTCACTTAGCCAGTTTGCTAAGACTGCTGAGCCAAATGCCTACATCGAACCAGACTTTTATGCCAACGTGGCAGAGCCGGTTACGTCTGAAGTTTATGGCGACACCAAAGAAGATTTGAAAAAACTAATAGAAGTAACCCGTCGATCCATGAACAATGCTGCAAAAAAATTGGAGTTTTTGGAAGCTGCACAACTGCGTGATCAATTGATAATGTTGGAAGATAAACTCGCAAAAAAAAGATAATAGATAACATGTAGCGGAAGCGGGATTGACGTACTGTATCAGACCTAACAGGTTTCCAAAA
>DENY01000265.1:896-1211 GCA_002359825.1 Bacteroidales bacterium UBA2632 | reverse complement strand
GATACAGTTTTTAAAAAGTAAAGAAATCGCTCTTTCCCCAAAAGCTTACTTTGTGGATGCACTCAGCTATATGGCACTCGGACTTTTTTCATCTTTGCTCATTGGATTGATTATAAAAACCTTAGGACAGCAGTTACATATACCATCTTTTGTGGAAATGGGACTATTTGCGATGGATCCCAAAATTGTGGGTGCTGCTATAGGTGTAGCAGTAGCTTATAGCTTAAAAGCACCACCCTTAGTGTTGTTCTCAGCAGTATTTGCTGGAGCGTTTGGTGGTTCATTGGGTGGACCTGTCGGAAGTTATGTTACAGT
>DENY01000265.1:462-841 GCA_002359825.1 Bacteroidales bacterium UBA2632 | reverse complement strand
AGTTCCAATCAATAATTTTATGATTTCTCTCGGTTCGCTTGTCAACTGGGCAACAGAGCAACAACCTTTTGTAATGTCCGTTTTAGTTGCCACAATTATGGGATTGTCCCTTACAGCACCCATTTCCAGTGCAGCCCTTGCTTTCATGTTAGGATTGGAAGGATTGGCAGCGGGAGCTGCAGTTATTGGTTGTTCTGCACAAATGATAGGTTTTGCAAGCATCAGTTTTCGAGAAAATGGATTCAGTGGATTAATAGCGCAAGGATTAGGTACTTCTATGTTGCAAATAGGAAATATTGTGAAAAATCCACTCATTCTTCTTCCTCCTACTTTGGCAGGTGCAGTTACAGCACCTATTGCTGTGGGGATATTCCGAATG
>DENY01000265.1:0-239 GCA_002359825.1 Bacteroidales bacterium UBA2632 | reverse complement strand
TCTCTTAATTCTTAATTCCTACCTCTTAATTCTTAAACACCCTGTCATTCCAATACGTAGTGAGGAATCTTTCAGAAGTGTGAGTATATAACCTTGTAATTCCAACCCAGAAGAAGAGTATGCAAATATTAAACAGATATTTCACTGCGTTCAATATGACATGTTATCGAACATGAAGCAGTAACGATCAAGCCTATTTAGGGAAGATCAACTCTTAATTCTTAACTCATAATTCTTAA
>DENY01000109.1 GCA_002359825.1 Bacteroidales bacterium UBA2632 | reverse complement strand
AAAATGTGGCTGTTTATGCTCAAAACTCTATTTTATGTCTAAGATTCATCGTTTTTGAGCAAATTTTCACCAAAATATCAAACATCAATTATAAAACTAACAAAGACCCGAAAATACCTCAATTCTCATTTTATTGAAAAAAGAGGTAATAAGAGGGGACTCATATATATATATGTGAGCATGACACGCAAACAGCAATACCTTACATCAAACGTCGGGATAAATACCCCCACTAAAGACTTCATATCCCTTTGAAGTCTAGCTTTGTGTTACTTTTCTTGAAAGTGATGTAACATCATTATACCTTTTCTACCAATCAACTTTTTAAAACAGACGAGTATAGCTTATCTATATAGAAGCGTGAAATATATTACGTTATACAAATAAAACTAAGAAATCATGAAACAACCATTTGCAGAATCGGACCGCATTAAAATGGTTGAAACCAGGTAATGCAATAACAGGTATGCATTATATAATTGCTTAATTTTGCGACTTTGGGTAAAAACAAAAAAAGTGCTCAGTTGCATAAAAACAACGAACACTTTTTTTTATTATTTATAAATATATAATCAATCGATTTCTTAGTTTATCCAACGCACATAAGCAAAGTCCATTCTATGTGGAAGATCTGCATTTTTCGGATATACACGCAAGGCATATTGATGCACTCCAGGATTGTGTAAGCTCTCATGCATTTCGAAATATAATTTAGAACCTTCTTCTTTCACCATGTCGAACTCATAAGTATTTAGAAACTCAGCTTTATTGGTAGAAGAGTCATATTGTACCACAACACATTCTACACCTAAGTCACCTTTCATCTCTTTCTTATCAATAACAACTTGTCCGCACAAGCCATTCTTTGCAACACCGGGCGTTGTATGCTGTTCGCAGTCGTAACTAACTTCTAAGACTTCAAACTTATCCCAATTTGCCACCATATCTTCTTTCCAAGCGGCAATTTCTTTCGCTTTCGCATAGTCATCTTTAACTATCAGTTTCGAGCGCTCAGCTAACACGTTGTAGAATTTGTTGAAATAATCGTCTATCATTCTTTTAGTAGTATAGATAGGCGCAATATCAGCAAGTGAATTCTTTACATATTTAACCCATCCATGTGCACATCCATTTTCATCTTGATCGAAATAGAGAGGAGCAATTTCATTTTCAATTAAAGAGTAGATTGTTGAAGCATCAAAAGAATCTTGAAACTCTTGATCTTCATAATCCCTCTCGTCTGTTAATGCCCATCCAGCCCCATCGCGATAACCTTCGTACCACCAACCATCGAGCACAGAAAGATTCAACACTCCGTTCATCGCAGCTTTCATACCCGAAGTTCCTGAAGCCTCCAATGGTCGAGTTGGTGTATTTAGCCATACATCTACTCCCGACACGAGTCGTTTTGCTAATCGCATGTCGTAGTTTTCTAAGAAAATTATCTTTCCTAAGAATTCTGGGCGACGTGAGATTTCAATAATCTGTTTAATTAATCCTTGACCACCTCCATCGGCAGGATGCGCTTTACCAGTAAAGATAAATTGTACTGGACGATTGGGATTGTTTACGATTTTAGCCAATCTTTCTAAATCAGAAAAAAGAAGATGTGCCCGCTTATAAGTTGCAAATCTGCGACCAAAACCGATAATCAATGCGTCGGGATTTACCCCATCTAATACCGTCATTAGTCGGCGTGGATCTGCTTGGTTTTTCAACCATCCTTCTTTAAACTCGTAACGTATATAATCAACTAACCTCTTTTTCAATATCATTCTGAGCTTCCATATCTCTTCGTCAGCTACATCATGAATTTTGCTCCAAATATCAGTATTTGATTGATCCGAGTAGAAAGCATCTTCAAAGTGATTGATGTAAATCGATTTCATAGTAGAAGAAGACCAAGTAGGCAAGTGTACACCATTGGTAACATGTCCTACATGCAACTCTTGGGGAAAATACCCTTTCCAAACTGGCTGAAACATATCTCTTGAAACTCTTCCGTGGAGTAAACTCACACCATTAGATTCTTGTGCTGTATTCAATGCAAAAACACTCATGGAGAATCGCTCATTGCTTCCAGGATTTTCGCGTCCCATGTCCATTAATTGTTTCCACGAAATACCAAGTTTGTCTGCAAAGTTACCAAGATAACGACTAATCAAGTCTTCCTCGAAAAGGTCGTGACCTGCTGGAACTGGTGTATGAACTGTATAGAGTGAAGATGCTCTCACGACTTCTTTGGCTTGATTAAAGGTGAGTCCTTTTTCATTTATATAATAACTCAATCGTTCAGCGTTGATAAGAGCTGCATGGCCCTCATTCATGTGATAGATATCTTTTTCAATTCCAAGATTTTCAAGCAACTGCATTCCACCTATACCCAACAGGTATTCTTGTTTCATTCGATTCTCCCAATCTCCACCATATAACTTGTGTGTAATAGAGCGGTCTTCATCCCTATTTGATTCTACATCAGTATCCATCAAATACAATTTGATGCGACCAACAGCTACTTCCCAGACATGTGATTTAACTGTACGCCCTGGGAAATCCACTTCATGTACAAAAGGAGTACCATCGTCATTCCTAACCATAGTAATGGGCAAATTACCAAAGTTCTGAGCTTCATATCTAGCTATTTGCTGACCATCTAATGCCAACCATTGCGTAAAGTAACCGAATCTGTAGAGAAATCCAACAGCAGTCATATTTACGTTGCTATCACTAGCTTCTTTAAGGTAATCTCCAGCTAGAACTCCCAAACCTCCAGAATATATCTTCAACACATGAGTCATTCCATATTCCATACTGAAGTATGCAATACTGGGTCTACTGTTATCTGGTTTTTCAGACATATACTCATTGAACTTCTCATAAACAATTTGAAGACGACTCATGAGATATTCATCTTTCACTATCTCCTCACCACGTTCCTTTGTTAGACCTTGCAACAACATCACAGGATTTTTGTCACTATCTTCCCAGCTCACTGGATCCATTACTTCAAAGAGAGCTTTGGCTTCTTCATTCCAAGTCCACCATAAATTGCGAACTATCTCTTGTAAAGGGAGCAGTTGCTCCGGCAAAACTGAGTGTACTTGCAAATCTTTCCATACTGGATTATTTGCATGACTTGTTTCTATAATCATATTTTCTTTTTTTGTTTTATTATTTCTTTTGTTTCAATGTGATAGATTGTGTGGTTTCGACTAAGTTTAATCAACTATATGCTACTTTTATTTATACTAACCAAGAAAAAACAATTTACTTACTTATTAGGAGTATTATCTTTCGATGTTCTTTTAATAGAACTATGCAAAGCTATGCTATACGCTTGCTTATAATAGCCAATAAAATGTTCCCAATCGGCAGAATCAGCTAATCTCAAAGCAGCTTCTCGTGTTTCTCCAATCTCTTTTTTCTTTTTCTGGGATAAATCTACTAAAGTCTCAGCAATCTCATTAGAAACCTCATCATAGTTGTCCTCATCTCTATGAATTACAGCAACACCATCGTCAATACCTTCACTATCTCCCATCTTTATAGCCCAAGCTCCAAATCCTGACAACGAAGTTGTAACAGTTGGGATGGAAAATGCAATGCTTTCATGTGGAGTATATCCCCACGGTTCGTAATAAGATGGAAATACTGTAGCGTCTAAACCAATCAATAAATCATAGTACGATTTATTAAATATTCCATCATCACCATTGAGATAAGAGGGTACGAAGATAATTTTCACTCTCTCTTCTTTAGAATTGGTGAAGCCAAGCTGTTTTATTTGAGATAAAACTGGGTCATTTTCGGCCTCATGCATATCGTGCGTTAAAAAAGGGAACGGCAAAGCAGTATTTGCACTTATGAGTCCTTCTTCTTCCAAACGTTGTTGCAAATCATTGCGATATTTCTTTACCCATGCTGGCACCATTATAAATGCAACAATATCCTTTTTCAGAGATGTACTGTCTCTCAACTTATTGAGAGAGTCGATAAAAACATCAATCCCTTTGTTTTTGTATTCATATCTTCCGCTAAGGGCTACAAGCAGAGATTTGATAGCTATAGGGAAGCCCAAAAGTGCTTCCGTCACACGAATAAGAGTTTCACGAGCTTCAGCCCGTTGCTTTACATAATCAGCCTTTTGAGGTATAAATCCTTTTTCGAACCCATTTGGTGTTACCACGTCAGGTCTCTTTTCCAACAATTGTTCACACTCTCTAGCAGTGATATCGCTTACCGTAGTTAAACAATCTACATTGTGTGCCGCGATTTTCTCAATTGAATGCTTTGAGATCATGTTTAATTCACGGGCCATTTGATCTCCGTTATATTCATTGAAGTGCTTATATAAGGGCAAATTGTTTCCAGCAATGGAACGCCCTATTGAAGTGGCGTGAGTTGTGAAAATTGTTGCAATTTTCGGTACAAAGTGTTTTACATATAACGCACCCATTCCTAACATCCACTCATTGAAGTGAGCTATCACATGCTGGTTTTCCAATTGATAATAAGCATAGAAACTCTCGATCACATTGCCTACAGAGTAGGCAAACATGCTAGACTCA
>DENY01000082.1 GCA_002359825.1 Bacteroidales bacterium UBA2632 | reverse complement strand
TTCTATTGACAAGACGGCAAAATTGGGATGCTTACAAAAAAGACCGCCCCAAAATTTATTTGAAACGGTCTTTTCTATGTAAAAAAGTGTAGTCTGTTCGTATTTATCTATCTCCCAGCTTTTGTTTTGCCAACACCAGTGTTCTTCATATTCTTTACGGTGGGATTTCCATAATAAGTAATGCTCCCCACACCACTGTTGGTCAAGTCGATGCTTTCAGAAGCATAGCATTTCACACTACCCACGCCAGACGATTTTATTATAGCGTTTTTAGCTCTCATGTTCTCAGCATTTACACTGCCCACGCCTTCCGATTCAATTACCAGGAAATTGGCAGATCCTCCAAGCGATAAATTTCCTACTCCTTCGTAATCGACTTTAATTTTGTTACTCTCAAGGTCCAATGCTTCGAAATTGCCTACTCCATCAAATTCGATTTTTAAGTTGCCTGCTTTCACTTTTCCTTTCATAACCCAATTGCCCACGCCATCTGAATCAATAGACACAATGGTGGGTGAGCTAATATATAGGGTGAGTTTCTTTTTATTCTTTATGTTTATCTTTAATACGTGAGTAACTTTCAGGACACCATTTTTCTCATTTACTCTCAAATTATCAATCAACTCTTTGTCGCCTTCAGCCTGAATACTAACTTTGCTTGATTGCGTATAAATAATGTTTCCAACAATATCAGACTCCACCGAGGTGAAAGATTGGAGAGGAAATGTTTTGGTGGTGAGCACTTTATTTTGAGCAAATGTGCATGATGTGGTAATTACGATAACGTATAATGCGGAAAGAAATAACTTTAAATTTTTCATATTCAGGTTTTTTTATTTTTGTTTCTGTAAGTTAGACCACCTTTGAAGAAGAATGGTTACAACGAATCAATCCTTTAACAGTTCCAATATTTTCAATCTAAAAACATATTCATATTTTGCTTGAGCTTGATCCGACAGAACTTTTGCAAGATTGCTCTTTGCCTGAGATAGTTCATAGGGGGTGCCTCTTCCGTTTTCATACTTTTGCTCAGCAAATCGGTAAGCTTCTTCCTTGGCAACTTCCGATANNCCCGCTCCAATGGCATTGTAGTAGGCTTGTTCTATTTTTTTGCGGAGAGCAGTCTTGGTTTTATCCACCTCTATGCGATTGTACTCCAATGCAATTTGCGCATTCTTTACACTGTTTCTTATCTGAAACTTATTGAAGATAGGTATGTTCAAACTAAAACCCAGCGATGTGCTTCGATTATTTTTTAATTGTGTCCCAAATGCTGCATTGTCCCGACCATTCATATTATAATATCCACTTCCCATAGATGCGCCAAAGCTCAACGATGGATAATAGGCAGATTTAGCAATGAGTATCTCTTTTTCGCTGCTCTCTACACGATACTGGGCGCCACGAATTTCTGGTCGTGCAACAAGCGCAGATTCATATATGATGGAGGGCGAAACAAGGATATCTTCGTCCACCATAATGTCTTCAGGAACATACACATCAAAATTGTCGAAATCTTCCAACTCCATGATTTGCGCCAAATCCAATAATGAAAGCTTCAAATTATTGTCAGCTTGTATCTGATTGAATTCCTCTTTGGCTTGTTGGGCTTCCAATTCATAAAGTTCTCCTCTGGCAATTTTGCCACTGTTCACCAGTTCGTTCAGTCGAACTATATTGATTTGTGTCAGTTCAATTTGATCGTTGGCAATTTGCAACAACTCTTTATTCATCAAAACTTGTAAAAAAGCAGTGGAAACACTCATTACAATGTCATCCTGGATTTTTTCTAAGTCAGCTTCCGAAATATACATTTCAGCTTTTCGCGCATCTATGTTGTATTTCATCTTCAAACCATCAAAAAGCGTAACGTTGCCACCAATATTAAATGATGTTTGAGATGAGTTGGTATTTTGATACACATTATCCAAACCAATCGAGCGGCCAAAGATGAAGTTCTGTCCAGCCGATGCATTCAGGTTGGGCAACAAGTTTGAACGAGCCTGATTATAGGCAATTTCTTTTTGCTGTGTGTTCAGCACTTGTTGCTTTATGTTTCTGTTGTTTTCGAGGGCAATATTAATGCATTCTTGCAGTGTATATTGTTTTTGGGCGGTTGCCGCAAACAAACTACAACTAACACTTAGCAGGAATAGAATATATCGAATTTTCATAGGTTTCATTGTTATTTCTTAGTTTCAACAATTTCGTTTCCACGAATTTTATCGTTTTCCTTCAAACCTTCGGTTACTTCAATCTTGATGCCATCGGATAGTCCAATTTTTAACCTTTTACGTTCAAATTCTTGTGACTTTTCGTTAGTTACTACATAAACAAAAGCTGTATCCACATTAAACTCAACACTACTTTCGGGAATGGTCAATATGTTTTCTCTTTTGTCCAATATGATTTCAGCGTTCGCACTGTAGCCTGCTCTAACAAATACGTTGGACGGAATATTCATGGCAGCCTTCATCTCAAATAAGATAGCTCCTCCCTCTTCAGATCCTTTGGGAGAGACATATTCTAAATTTGCAGTAAGTTTCTCGTCTTGCATGGCCCCAATAGTTATTTGCATGGGCATACCTACAGATATTTTTCCAACTTCTGTTTCATCAATCTTACCCACAAAAAGCATATCACTCATGTTTGCAACTGATGCAATGGTAGTTCCGTCGTTGAAGTTATTGGATTGAATCACAGAGTTCCCCACCTTGATGGGCACGTCCAGAATAGTACCGCTCACTGTTGAGCGAATGAGGGTGTTGCTTGACGATGCTGTGCGAGTTGTGAGTCCATCGCGAACGAGACTCAAGTTGTCTGCCGCTGATTTTAATTCTTCGCGATCATTACGATATTGTAACTGTGCTTTTTCGTATTCTTGTTTGGATATAACATCTTCTTTGAATAGCAAACTGTCTCGCTTGAAACTTGTTTCACTCTGATCAAATACCAATTTAGCTCGTGTGAGTCGAGATTCTGCACTACTCAACGTAACCATGTCGGGGATAACTTTGATTTTTGCAATCACATCGCCCGCTGTCACTTTATCGCCTGCTTCTTTGTAAAGCTCTGCAATGATGCCCGACATTTGTGGCTTAATTAGAATTTCGTTGCGCGGTTGCACTTTGCCCGTAGCCACAGTTTTCTTCTCAATAGTTGCTTTTTGTGCTTGTTCTATTTGGTAATTTTTTACTTGTGGTCGCGACTTTTTCCAAAGGAATACAAAAGTCCATATGACCAATAAGGCCAACAATATTAATCCTGCAATCTTCAATATTTTTTTCATGTCTTTATTTTGTCTGTGTATAATATCTCTTTGTTTATTCTTTGTTTTGCGAATATTGGCTTCACGGTTGACTACAGAAGCATTGTATTTTGTTCATTCCTTTTTCCTCACCCTTTACTCTTCACTAATCGCTTCAATCGGCT
>DENY01000020.1 GCA_002359825.1 Bacteroidales bacterium UBA2632 | reverse complement strand
CGATAGAACCTATATGATGACCGTCGAAGAGATTGATGGAAAATCATGGTATTGGGGTATGATCGATAAAAACGATCCAAATGATAAAGACTTACTTGATAATCCATCTGTAGAGAGTGTAACCTCTTTTCACAGTTTTGTGGAAGATCACATTGAGATGGAAAACAGTCAAGTTACTATCAAGTCACTTGCCATTGACAGTCTGTTTTTCAAGATTCTTCCCTATCCAGTAATATCGGGGAGCAACAAAATGAGAAATCCGACAGATGCTTTCATAACTGAGCGTTTAGCAAAGCGATTATTTGGAGATGAAAATCCCCTCGGTAAAAAAGCAATCCATTCAACAGGTGAAGAAGTAACGTTTGTGGGAGTCATTGGAGAGCCTTCATGTAAATCGTTTCTCGACTTCGATCTGTTAATCAATAGAGACCTTAAACGAATGATGGGTATACCCTTCGATCTTGTATTGTTGCACCCAGGTAGTGATGCTTCTATGCTGAACAATAATCACAAAGTATTCAGAGAGTCAGGACAATTTGCTTTTAAAAATGCACGTTTTCAACTCTTCCCGTTAAAAGATTTATATTTTGATAATAGACACGGTTTTCCGCCTAATATTTACCTGAGCACTTCTGAATCCACTTTCGTACAAGGTAATCAAAGTGCTGTGAACCTATTGTTTATTGCTGGTATATTGATACTATTGATTGGCATATTCAATTTCATCCATATATACACAGTTATTGTACTAAACAGAGGAAAAGAGTTTGGAGTTAAAAAGATATTTGGTGCAAAAGGCAATCAGATTTTCAAGCAGATTTATTTAGAAAATCTTTTTATGACATTGATTGCTCTTTTTCTTGCTTTCTTTTTCACCGAAATAGTAGAAAGATTGTTAGCTCACAAACTACTTTTTGTTTTTAGCACAAACACACAGTTTATAGCCATTCTTAGCAGCTCTGTCTTGCTAATTCTCCCTATTATTACTTCCTTTTATCCTTTTATAAAATATCATTTTTCGGCTCCCATCACTTCCCTCCGACAGGTCCATTTTGGAAAAGGTGGGTTTATATCGCGGTGGATATTCCTTTTCATGCAATACATCATAACTTTTGTTTTATTGATATCAGCTTTCTTTTTTATGAAACAGCTTCGTTTCATGTTGCAGACTGATCATGGATATAATACTGAAAATGTGATTATGTGTAGAATGATGCATCGTGATTTTAGTAGCATGGAGAAAATTGACTTTGAAACTTCGATGCGAAAAATGACTGAAAATGTGGTGTGGTTAAAAAGAAAATTAGATGAATCAGTGCTGATTTCTGACTGGGAGTTTGGCAAGGCGGTGTATGATGTTGAAGCAACTGTCCCCTTTCGCAGAACAGATAAGGATGAGTATAAGAATATCAAGATTGTGCGAATGTCTCCTCTTTATCTGCGAATGTTTGAATTTGAGCTGTTAAAAGGACGTATGTGGGATTCAACTGATGTTGATAATCCCCATAAGTTTATTCTGAATGAAGCGGCTCTCGACCTATTTAATATCTCAGATATTCATAAAGAGAGAATAGTGTCCGAAAAATCATTAACTGGTGATAAGATTAATCAACCTTACGAAATCGTAGGTGTCATTCGTAATTTTCAAACTGGACATCTATCCAAATCGTCCACTCCTATTGCCATAAGCTATACTGAACAGGGACTTCATTTCGATTATCTAATGGCAAAGTTCATTCCAGGGCAAAAGGATGAAGCAGTAACCTTTTTAAAGAGTTTGTATCAAGAGGTGAATGGCAACAAGAATTTCACCTATAGTTTATTGGATGATGAGATTGCAAAATTGTATGAGGAAGACAAACGAGTAAGCAATATAAATATTTTATTTGCAGTGATGGCCGTATTGATTTCTTGTATGGGTTTATTTGCTCTTTCGCTGTTTGATATGCAGCAACGAGAAAGGGAAGTTGCTTTGCGCAAGGTTTATGGAGCTTCCACTATGGATATTATGCGTCTGATGATAAGAAAGTATATCTATCTGCTTTGCGGAGCGTTTATCATAGCAGCTCCTTTTTCGTATTGGTTCATTAATTGGTATATGGAGCGTTTTGCTCACAGAACCACTATCTCATGGTGGCTATTTGCTCTGACAGCCATAATAGTGACGGCAATTTCATTATCTACATTGATTTGGCAGATAAAACGAACGTTGAAAACAGACCCTGCAGAAGTACTCAAAAGAGAATAATAACTCTTCCAGCAAATGCTCGTTGCAATTAATTGATAACTTACTCATGATTCTTAAATAGAATAATAATGTTTAAAACAACATGTAAACTCATCTTCAGAAACTGGTGGCGCAACAAGACGTTCACGCTAATCTCAATTATAAGCCTTACCGTTGGTATTGCCTTTTTCAATCTGCTGTTTTCTTTTGTGGTGTACGAACAGGGGATTGAGAAAAATAACCCCAACTACAAACGAATGGTGTGGGCAATGCAAGATATGCCTTCATCGCCGGGAGAGAAAATGGCTTATGTGAGAGGTGGCATTCCTGAACAGATGAAGGGAACATACCCTGAGGTGGAAGACTATCTACAATTGAACAGCTCAGTTATTCAATATATTGAGGTCGGTAATCAGCGTTTCGACCCAATTGTAATTATTAATGTCAGCAGTTCCTTTACTTCTTTTTTTCCTTTTGAATTACTATATGGTAGCTGGGATGATTTGAATAATCCGCAGTCGATGGTAATCAGCGATAAACAGGCACAGAGGCTCTTTGGAAGGGCAGATGTTTTTGGAGAACAGCTTACGATTTGTGAAGAGGATTTCGAAGCTGGTGTCAGAAAAACTTACACCATTGGTGCTGTGACAAAATCGCGTAAGCAGTCGGCCATAACCTTTGATGCGCTTATCTGCAATCCCGAAACAAATTGGGGTGGTCCCACGCTTCTGATGATGCCAGAGGAAACCAATCTGAAACATTTTGAAGAGAAGGTTAAGGGCGATGATATCCCCACGCTTGCTGGGGGGCAATACTATTTTGTGTCGCTCAACGATGCCCTTTCATCACGCTATCAGCAACAAGGAATAGTGTACTGGCACTATCGCAATGATACTCTCTTACTGGTAGGACTGATATCGGCACTGCTATTGCTCATTATTGCACTGTTCAACTATTTAAATATAAGTTTTTCACGTCTGTTGCAACAAGTGAAAATCCTGCAGATACAAAAGCTGATGGGTGCAAAACAGGTGGACCTCCGTTTGCAGATATTTCTTGACACCTTATTTATAGTTTCTATTTCATTCCTTTTGGCATTGCCATTAATGCATGATTTGTTACCACTTTTCAACCGAGTGGTAGATGTTGAATTCTCTTCCTCTTTCTTTTATAGCAATGGTTTCTTTCCGATACTGATTTTTCTATTATTGTTGATGACAATCGCTCCGAGTTGGATGACGAGTCGTTGGATTACCCGTTCTACAGGAAGCGAAATCCGAAACTTTTTCATCACAAAGAAGCATCGATGGATTGGTGCGATGGTTACGATGCAATTTGTCATTTCCATTGCATTGATAATTGCTACTATTACTATTAACAATCAAGTGGGTTTGGTGAAACAGCATGGAGCTCGGTATCAAAACCTGATAGAGATAGAAAAAGGAACCGCGGAAGGGAATCAGGAATTGCAAAAAACAGCCAAACAACTAACAGATATTTCGGGAGTGGACGAACTTTCCATGGGAAACATGTCGCTTATCAATTCTTGGATTATTCACGGCACTTTGAAAAGAGAAAATGGAGAGGAGTTCCAAACCATGATACTTCGTCTGGGAGGAGATGATGAGCTGATACGATTACTGAGACTGCAACAGATTGCAGGTCAACCGTGGGAAACCATTACCAACAGTCACCCTCACTCGGTGTTTATCAATCAATCGTTTGCCGACAAATTGCATATACCCGCTGAGAAATTGATAGGAGAACCGTTAAGTAAATATTTCATCTCGAATGATTCTGTGTCGATTATTGCTGGAGTGGTGGAGGATTTTTATTTCTCGTCGTTGGAGGATGAAGTGATGGGCGTTCTGATTGAAAGACTGCCTAACTATTCTGAAATGCTGACAACAATGTTGATTCGACTAGATGGGAAAGACAATAGAATGGCCATCGCTTCCATAAAAGAGGTTTGGCAACAAACCTATCCGAATGAATACTTCACCTATACCGATATTGAAGATGCTTTTATAAAGAGTAATAGTAAGATTTTTGAAATGGAAAGACTGTTACAGATGTACTCGCTCATCAGCATCTTGCTAACCTGTTTTGGATTGTTCGGTATATCCTTTTATACAGTCCGACAACGTACCAAAGAGATTGGTATTAGAAAGATAAATGGTGCAGGAACCTTTCAGATACTTTGGTTGCTTATAAAGCCAATGCTATTGTGGTTGGGAATGGGGTTTCTCATTGCTTTTCCGCTGTCGTGGATCTTTATTGAAAAATGGTTGCAACAGTTTGAATATAGGGTGGAGATTTCAGTCGGGCCTTTCTTACTTGCCTTATTGCTGGTTGTAGGAGTCACACTCCTAACCATTGGTAGGCTTGTCTGGAGAACTGTAAGAACTAACCCCGTAAAGAGTCTAAGGTCTGATTGAATAGGATAGCGCGTTTGGAATTGTTGTTCAATAACACTTATGGAGTCAAATTATACTGGTAATCACAAAACAATGCTATCTCCGCATGATGGGT
>DENY01000024.1:4643-4887 GCA_002359825.1 Bacteroidales bacterium UBA2632 | reverse complement strand
AATAATTATTGTAATATAACTTATACAATGTTGCAAAGTAATATAAAACAACCCAACTATGATGACAAACAAAAAGAGCGAACTAAATTCAATTAGTTCGCTCTTTTTAATTCTCTTTAGGCAGCTGTTGCTTTAGTCTGCAGTCTTTACCTCTGGTTGTTTACAACTTATCGGCAATTTTTGTGTCGTGTGCTTTCCAAACTTTATATTTAAGTTCAATTCCTTTTGGAACAAATACTACAAC
>DENY01000024.1:458-4542 GCA_002359825.1 Bacteroidales bacterium UBA2632 | reverse complement strand
ATTGTTTCAGGAAATGATTTCAATTGTTTTGCAGCATCAGCATTCAAGTCTGCACTTGGCTTTTGTTCGGCAGTGTTTTCACTGTCTACTCCCCATAAAGTGTAACGTACTTCATAACCTTCAGGCGCATACACGGGTGTCGTCAATTTGCTGTTATACGAAATAAAATGGTCTTCTCCCGATATAAACTTTTCAGTCTTTGTATCGTCAGGACAAGCCATCATGGTAGATGCGACATTTCCATCGGTTTCGAATACATAATAATCGTAACCATAACCCTCAAGTGTCTCATGTAGAAACTCTCCGGCAAGACGGTGATGGTTGCAATCAACTTCCATTATTTTGCCTACAACAAGTTGTATTTTCATCTCCCCTTCATACGCCCCTTTGTCAGCAACGGCAACAGAATGGGGTGTTACACCCTCAATTGAAGGATAAACCGCATCACCGTTAGCTTTGTAAACTGTATCTGCGGCTTCTTTGTTCTTAGTATTCGTACATGCAGCTATAAAAAGTAAGGCTGTTGCTACCATTAAAATTCTAAATGTAATCTTCTTCATAAATAATTTAAATTGTATTGTTGGTTTAGTTCTCAATTAACATATTACGAGGCTTTTTGTTTAGTAAATCAGTCTCCATTTTAACTTTTTGAGTTGCTCTTATCTGTTTAAATTTACTCGTTTCGCGCTATTTATTTATCTTTGTAGTTGTGGAAAGAAAAATTCTTCATATAGATATGGATGCTTTTTATGCATCAATTGAGCAACGTGATAATCCTGAGTTGCGTGGTAAGCCTTTGGCAGTAGGCTATGGCGAAAAACGAGGAGTTGTTGCGGCTGCAAGCTATGAAGCACGCCAATATGGAGTTTATTCGGCTATGCCTTCTGTAGTCGCTATCCGCAAATGTCCACATCTCATTTTTGCAATGCCGCGATTTGAAGTATATAGGTCTGTTTCTAACCAAATTCGTGAGATATTCTTTGAATATACAGACAAGGTAGAGCCGCTATCACTTGATGAGGCTTACTTGGATGTTACTATCAATAAAATGAACATGCGTTCTGCAACTTATATTGCAAAAGAGATTAAGCAAAAGATTAAAGAAAGGACACAGCTCACTGCATCAGCAGGCGTATCTTACAATAAGTTTTTGGCAAAGATTGCTTCTGACTACAAGAAGCCAAATGGTATTTATGTGATTACTCCTCAAAAAGGAGAATCCTTTATAGAACAACTTAGCATAAATCGATTCTATGNNGCAAAATGAATGAACTAGGGATATATAACGGAGCTGACTTGAAGAAGTGGAGCGAAATGGACTTGGCGCATCATTTCGGAAAAGCTGGATTGTCCTATTATCAATATGCAAGGGGCATGGACAACAGAGAGGTCCTGTCTGAACGAATACGGAAATCATTGGGCGCTGAGGAAACATTTTTGGAAGATCTTGCAGATCTAGACAGCATCGAAGTGGAGCTCGACAAAATAGCCCAAGAGGTAGCCAGAAGAACCAAGAAAAGTGATTTCAAAGCCAAAACTTTGACCCTGAAAGTGAAATATGCCGATTTTATCATCATTACACGCAGTGTAACTGTTGACCATTACATCACTACTGCCCAAGAAATGTTGAGTATAGCAATGGAGTTGATGAGTAGAGTGGAAGATGTTGAAATTAAAAAGGTGCGTTTGTTAGGATTGACTCTCAAGAATCCCGATGTAGAAGACTTTGATTGCTCTGGCATGCCCATTCAATTGAAAATTGATTTTGATAATCCTGTGAATCCTTACTTCAAAAATGAAGATGTGCACATAATTAGATAAGTGAATATCATACTGTTTTTACAAAATTCTTTGGGTTTTTAGCTTCGATATGATTATACTTTGAGCGTATAATTTTAATGTCACTATCAAAATCGCCTGTTGGGTAGAAGGTATCTAAAAATGACACTGTTTTTGTTCCATAATCTAATGCGACCAAAACAATGGGAACTTCCGCTTTCAAAGCAATAAAGTAAAATCCTTTCTTCCATTTTTTTACTCGCTTACGTGTGCCCTCAGGAGTGAGAGCCAATTGGAACTTATCTCTTTTCTCGAATTCTACAGCCATCTTTTCTGTAATCGATGTCCTCCTATCTCTATCAACAGGTATCCCCCCAATACTATTAAAGAAGAGGTTGAATGGAAATACAAACCAACTTTTCTTAATTAAGAAATTAGCGGTGCGACCAAGTGCTGTGTAGGCAAGTTTACCCATTATAAAGTCCTGATTGCTAGTGTGTGGAGCCACTGCAATAACACATTTAGGAATCTCGGGAATGACGTTGCCCATTTTCCAACCCATTATTTTGAGTATGAATTGACTTATCTTTTTTTTCATTTTGGGTAATGTTGTTTAAAATCTTTCTGTTTGATGTCTTTCTAAAAAGAGTAACAGAGGAGGATATTAATAAGTTTAATTTATAAAGTAATGACTGAATTCATGAAGAATTTTAATTCTCATTCATCTTTTCAAGTTCAATAATTGCTTGTTCCCATTCTTTCATCGTAGAAATAATGAGTTGTTGCATATCTAAGTGAGATTGATACAACGTTGAATCGGCAGCACCTTCGGCCGTAGAGAGCTTCTTCTCAATTTGTTTGGTTTCCAATTCCTGGGTATGTATTTTTTTTTCTAATTCTTCCACCTTTCGTTCCAATCGTCGAATTATGCGATTGTGCTCTTTCTGCTCTTCGTATGAAAGTTTGTTTTCAATAACAACCTCTTTCTTCTCTTCGGATGCTTTGGAAGCATGGTTGGTAGAGAGCTCCAGTTGTTGGAGACTTTCCATGTTTTTCTTTTCAAGAAATTCGTAAATACCACCCATATGTTCTATAACTTTCCCACCACCAAATTCATATATTTTGGTTACCAGCCCTTCTAAAAAATCACGGTCATGTGATACAATTATAGCAGTTCCATCAAAATCCAAGATGGCTTGTTTCAAAACATCTTTTGAGGCCATGTCCAAGTGATTGGTAGGCTCATCGAGAATAAGCAGGTTCACAGGTTCAAGCAAAAGACGAATCATAGCCAGTCGGCTTCTCTCTCCACCAGACAATACTCTTACATGTTTGTCAGAAGCTTCACCTCCAAACATAAATGCTCCTAATATACCACGTATTTTAGTTCGTATTTCTCCAGTAGCTACATAGTCTACAGTTTCAAAGACTGTAAGATCTTCACGCAAAAGCTGTGCTTGATTTTGTGCAAAATATCCAAATTTCACATTATGTCCGAGTTTCAACTTTCCGTCGTAATCGATTTCGTTCATAATACATTTCACCAAAGTAGACTTTCCCTCACCGTTCTTGCCAACAAAAGCAACTTTCTCACCTCGATTGATGGTGAGCGATACATCTGAAAAAACTGTGTGATCATCATAAGTTTTCCCTACATCTTCCATTATCACCGGATATGATCCAGAACGAGGAGCGGGTGGAAACTTTAAATTCAATTGAGCAGTGTCTACTTCATCCACCTCAACGCGGGTTAGCTTATCAAGCTGTTTGATGCGAGATTGCACTTGTATCGACTTTGATGCTTGATAACGAAATCTGTCAATGAAAGCTTCTGTGTCTCCAATCTGTTTTTGCTGATTCTCATAAGCTCGCATCTGTTGCTCTCGACGTTCTTTGCGCAATATTACATATTGTGTGTAGTTTACCTTGTAGTCGAATATTTGACCGAGAGAAATCTCTATAGTTCTATTAGTTACAGCATCGAGGAAAGCCCTATCATGCGAAACCAACATTACAGCATTAGCACTTCGTGCAAGAAATTTTTCAAGCCATTGAATGGATTCGATATCCAAATGATTGGTAGGCTCATCCAGAATCATNNGCAAAAGAACATCCGGTGCACGCATTAATAGTTTGGCTAGTTCAATACGCATGCGCCAACCTCCACTAAACTCTTTAGTGGGTCGGTCGAAATCGCTTCTTAGAAAGCCAAGCCCAGTAAGTGTTTTCTCAATTTCTGCCTCAAAATTATTGATCCCACTCATCAATAATTGCTCTTGCACAACTGCCGATCGATCAATGAGAT
>DENY01000024.1:0-243 GCA_002359825.1 Bacteroidales bacterium UBA2632 | reverse complement strand
CTTCCTTTGGATAAGAGATGACACCCCTGGTGGGTTTTTGAATCCCAGCTATTATTTTTAAAAGAGTTGATTTGCCTGCCCCATTTCTGCCAACAAGTGCTATTCGTTCATTTTTATTCAAAACAAACGATACTTCATCGAAGAGGGTGAAGCCTCCAAACTCAACATTTAGATTATCTACTGATACCACGTAATTATAATTTTATACAAAGAAGCTTCTTTCGATTAGATTATAAAAATATT
>DENY01000026.1:4707-11874 GCA_002359825.1 Bacteroidales bacterium UBA2632 | reverse complement strand
TTAATGAAAAACCCGCCTTACAATCTAGTAAGAGCGGGTTTATTGTTTTTATAGTGAAGTTAGGCGACTTACTCTTCAGCTTTGTCTGTCATATAGAAAACCAAATTGGCACCATCCATTATGTCTTTGTGCGAAATGGTTTTTTTATCATACGGTTTACCATTCAATTCAATTTTATCAACATATAGGTTGTTGACCGATAAGTTTTCGGTTTTCATTGTAAACGTTTTTCCGTTAGCCAATGGAATAGTTGCAGCAGGCACTTGTGGTGCACCAATCACATATTCGCCACCTACTGGGTCAAGTGGGTAGAACCCCATAGATGAGAAAAGAAACCATGCTGACATTTGTCCACAGTCGTCGTTGCCAATTAAACCATCTGGTCGTGCTCTATAGAAATCTGTGNNCAGATTTGACGAATGAGTTTTTGTGCATCTTTTGGACGATCCAAGTAGGGATAGATGTATGTAATATGATGACTAGGTTCGTTACCATGAGCGTATTGTCCAATAAGTCCTGTCACGTCAGCCAATTCTCCTGTCGTTTCTGTGGTTGTGAAGAACAGTGAGTCTAAAATAATGCCAGCTTCCTCTTTCCCACCCATCAAATCTATTAAACTAGGAATATCTTGCAACACGTGCCAAGTATATTGTCTAGCATTACCTTCGGTATAATGTCCACCAATGTCGGAGTCTGAATGTGCCAATTCGTACGGGTCGAAGGGCGACATAAAGTTACCTTTACTATCTTTTGGACGTACTGCTTTCGATTCTTTATCGTAAACGTTTTTATAAAAGTTAGAGCGATTCATGAAGAAGTCATAATCTTTCTCTTTCCCCATTTTCTTTGCCATCTGTGCTGTAGCATAATCGTCAAATCCACATTCCATCACACGAGATACCGATTCCAACTTCACCAAATCGTATGGATAATATCCATATTTATCATATATGTCCCAGTTGGTTTTTGGATGCTTACTTGTTACAATAGATTTCTTTATTTCGTTGTAGGCTCGTTCTTTGTCGAAGCCCTCAAAACCTTTCAAGTAGGCATCCACAATCATTGGCACAGAGTGGTTGCCAATCATAGTGTAAGTTTCCTGTCCCCACAAAGCCCACACAGGCAAGTGTCCTTGTTGTTCACTAAAGTCGAGCATCGAGTTGACCATTCCTGGAACAATCTCGGGGCTCAAAATTGTGTACATTGGAAATGCAGCACGGAAAGTATCCCATTGTGATAGGGTAGAGTAGTGCAAAACATCGGACGATTGAGAAACCTCACGACTTGGTCCCACATACTTTCCATCCACATCGGCAATATTGTTGGGCTGAATGAATAAATGATAGATGGCAGTATAGAAATTCACCTTTTGCTCGTCTGTTCCTTCAATGTGAACACGTGATAGGTAACTGTTCCACTCTTTCACAGCAACTTCATACACAGAGGCAAAATCCCAATGTGGCACTTCGGCTTTCATGTTTGCTTTCGCACCTTCAATGCTAGTTGAGGAGAGGGCAATCTTCATGTTCAACTCTTCGTTGTCTTGCATATCGAAGGTCAAAATGTAGCGAGGAGCTTTTTCTTGTGGATCTTGTTTGGCCAACTCTTCTTTGTGAATGATTGGTTTGTCAAACTCGATAACAAAGTAGTACTCTCTTTTCACCCATTCCGAACTTTGGGTATAGCCCGTGATGGTTTTCTCGTTTTCGAAATTGATTTCATTGGCCAATATGTGACGGTGCACATGATCTTTTTGCCACACCAATCCGCTTTGGAAGTCGGCAAGTATGTTGGCAGATTTATTTTTATTGAAAATGTATTTGTGAAAAGCAACATGTGGTGCTGCCGTAATTTCTACTTTCACATCATTGTCAGTAAGGTGCACAGCATAATATCCAGGAGTTGCTTCTTCGCTCATCAAGTCGTATTTGCTATGCAAATTGTCACGCTTATCACCCGAAAAAGGTTGCATAAGTAAGTCTCCCAAGTCGGGGACACCTGTTCCATTCAATCGTGTTTGTGAAAAGCCTGTGATGGTAGAATCTCCATACACATAACCCGCACAATAATCCCAAGAGAAGTTGCCAGTCTCTGGTCCTGGTTGCACCATGCCGAGTGGATACGTTGCGCCAGGAAAGGTATGCCCTGTGAATGCAGTGCCAATAAACGGATCTACAAACTGCGTGTAGTCTTCATCTTCGCTCACAATGTCGTGCTTTTTTGAAGTACAGGACAGTGTAGTGATAAAAGCAATGATGGTGAATAGAAATATCTTCTTCATTTTATATTTTTTCTTTTTTCAGAGTGATTTAAATATTCTTTTGCTAGGCAACACCCCGAATACAATTCGATGCGTAAAGTTTACTTCAACTACTTAATATCTCAAGTTTCCCACCCTTTAAAAAAGGGCATTTGGGCATGTAAATAAATGGNNGAAAAAGAGAGGTGGGAAACTTGAGTTAATATATTGTATTAAGAAGTTTGAGGATAAAAGATTAATGTTCCTTCTTAGCTCTCATAGAATCCCAAACCAAGTAAGCGCACAAGAGTACAAACATGCCTAATCCTAACCAGATTGCACCATTGCTGTTTGCCCAACTTTCATTGATCCAATTGTAGCTATTTTTGATATCCATAATCTCTCTTGGATTTACAATTCCCGATGCTTTTATTGCACCGTCTGCAGGGATATCTTGAATAAATTTGATAGCTGCACTGACAACTCCCATTAAAGCACCACCAGCAATAAGACCTGATGCCAATAATGTCCCTCTTTCATGTCTTGCAGTATTTAACGCTACATCTTTGCTACGTGAAGAAATGAACCAACTGATGCCACCACCTATAACTAAAGGGATATTCAACTCAAAAGGAATAAACATACCCAGGGCAAATGCCAATGCTGGGATTTTTAAGAATGTAAGCACAATAGCAAGTAAGGCACCAGCCGCATACAATATCCAAGGAGCACCTGTTCCAGACATAAGAGGATCAATTACAGCGGCCATTGCATTTGCTTGAGGTGCAACTAAAGCACCTTCGCCTACAAAGCCGTATGTTTTATTTAGTAGCATAATAACACCACCAACTGTAGCTGCTGAAACTAAAGTTCCTAAGAACTTCCAAGTCTCTTGTTTCTTGGGCGTTTCCGCCACCCAATAACCAATCTTGAGGTCGGTGATAAATCCTCCCGCCATAGACAATGCCGTACAAACAACACCTCCAATAATCATAGCTGCCACCATACCAGTTGGCCCTTTCAAGCCAATTGAAACTAATACTACTGAAGCTAGAATTAGTGTCATTAGTGTCATTCCCGATACTGGATTGGTCCCTACAATGGCAATAGCATTTGCAGCAACAGTTGTAAACAAGAAAGCAATTACGGCTACTATTATAATGGCTACAAGGGCATGAATTAAGTTGAATTGTAATACTCCTAAATAGAAAGACAAGAAGGTTAGTATTAAAGTAACAATCACTGCTATAGAAATAAACTTCATAGATAGGTCACGCTGCGTGCGTTTCACCTTGGCTTCCGAAGCAGGTAGTTTTCCACCCATCTCTTTGGCTGCCAGTCCTACTGCTCCCTTTATAATGTCCCACGATTTAATAATTCCAATTACACCTGCCATGGCAATACCTCCAATACCGATGTGACGACCAAAGGTGCTAAATATCTCTTCGGGTCGCAACTCGCCAATAGTACCCAGAAAAGCAGGATTGAGTGTGGTAGCAAATGCATCACTTGCAAAAGGAAGCAGAGGAACAATAACAAACCAAACCAATGCCGATCCTATAGCAATAATAGATGCATATTTAAGACCTACAATATATCCTAAACCTAAAACAGCTGCGCCCACATTCATCTGAAACACAATTTTAGCCTTATCGGCAAGAGCTACACCAGCTGGTATAACACGCGATGTAAATACTTCGGCCCATCCGCCAAAGGTAGCAATGATGAAATCATACAATCCACCAATCATCCCTGCCATAAGCAACGGTTTTGCTTGGTCGCCACCTTTTTCTCCCGACACCAAAACCTGTGTAGTAGCAGTTGCCTCAGGAAACGGGTATTTACCGTGCATATCTTTTACAAAATACTTGCGAAAAGGAATGAGGAATAGAATACCTAAGATACCCCCCAATAGGGAGCTCACAAACACTTGCATAAAGCTTACCGTTATCTGGGGATATTTTGATTGCAAAATGAATAGTGCAGGAAGCGTAAATATTGCACCCGCCACAACTACACCCGAACTAGACCCAATGGACTGAATAATTACATTCTCGCCCAATGAGTTTTTGCGTTTAGTGGCAGTGGACAATCCAACTGCAATAATTGCAATGGGGATGGCAGCTTCAAATACTTGGCCCACCTTGAGGCCCAAATAGGCAGCAGCTGCCGAAAACAGAACTGCCATTAGCAATCCTAATGATACCGATCTGAAATTAACTTCCCGATACTCTATGTCTGGCGACATGAGTGGCTTGTACTCCTCCCCCGGTTTCAGCTCACGTGAAGCGTTTTCGGGTAGTCCTTTTACTTTTTCTTCTTCGTTCATTCTATATGGTTTTAACGTGTTAGTCAACTATGGACAAATTTGTCCCGAAAATACAAAATATAATCAAAATGGACGACACAATGATTCACTTTTATTACTTTCGCTAACGATTCGTCTAATTGAAGAAGTAGGTTGGGAAAATAGAGGAGAATAACTGTGTAGAAATGTTAGAATTGCTAGAGAGAGTTTGAACTTTATAGTTAAATTAATGTTTAAATAATAACTCTTGAAAACACTCTCACTTGTTGAACGTTCTTCTTTCAATAGTTTACAATCAAAACATGAGTAATCGAAATGACAGGTCAAAAAATAGAGAAAAAAGACAACAAACTTAATGTTCCAGATCATCCAATCGTTCCTTTTATTGAGGGAGATGGTATTGGTAAAGAGATTTGGGCAGCAGTAAAGCAAGTTGTTGACAAGGCTGTTGACACAGCTTATGGCGATACAAGAAAAATAGAATGGATGGAAGTTCTTGCTGGAGAAAAAGCTCACATAAAGACGGGTGAATGGCTTCCAAAAGAGACCGTCCAAGCATTTCGAGATTATATGGTAGGCATCAAAGGACCGCTAACTACTCCCGTAGGAGAGGGAATTCGCTCACTCAATGTTGCTTTGCGCCAAGAACTCGATTTATTTGTTTGTTTACGACCTGTGCGATGGTTCAAGGGAGTAGCAACTCCGTTGCTTCAACCTGAAAAAGTGAGCATCACCATATTCAGAGAGAATACAGAAGATATTTACGCTGGAATAGAGTGGAATGCTGGAACACCCGAAGTGAAAAAGGTGCTCGAGTTTTTGAAAAACGAAATGGGAGTGACTCAAATACGCTTCCCCGAAACAACATCAATCGGCATCAAGCCAGTTTCGCTTGAAGGTACAGAAAGATTGGTGCGCGCAGCTATTGAATATGCTATTGAGCACAAATTGCCTTCCGTAACCCTAGTGCACAAAGGTAACATAATGAAATATACTGAAGGAGGATTCAAGAAATGGGGGTATGATTTGGCAGAACGAGAGTTCCCCAATCAAGTTTACACTAATAATACATTTGTTAGAATCAAAAACGCCCAAGGATTGGCAACAGCTGTCAAATCTTATAAAGAAGCTGAAGAAAAAGGCAAAATATTCATCAAAGATGTTATTGCAGATGCGTTCCTACAAAACACGTTGCTAAAACCTGAGGAGTATTCAGTAATTGCAACACTTAATTTAAATGGCGACTATATTTCCGACCAGTTGGCGGCCATGGTGGGTGGCATTGGCATTGCCCCAGGAGCCAATATCAACTACAACACAGGTCATGCCATATTTGAAGCCACACACGGAACGGCTCCCGATATTGCAGGTCAGAATAAAGCAAACCCTTGCTCCATGCTATTGTCCGCAGTGATGATGTTAGAGTATATGAATTGGAAAGAAGCCGCAGATTTAATAACCAGCGCACTCGAAAATATGTTTAAAGGTGGCATAGCTACGCACGACTTAGCACGATTTATGACCAATGGGCAATCTCTTACAACCACAGAATTCTCACAACAATTAATACATAATCTATAAAAACAAACATTTATATGGAAACTAAAGAATTAATTTTACGATTATCCGAATCTATCAAAACTACCAGCAATATACCAAAAGATCTTTTTAAAGAGATGGGAGTGAAGCGAGGACTTAGGAATGATGACCACTCTGGAGTGTTGGCAGGTTTAACACGCGTGGGTGATGTAGTGGGTTATGAAAGAAATGAAGATGGCACACTTAAACCTGTGCCCGGAAGACTTTATTACCGTGGTATAAATGTAGAAAATCTCGTGCGTGGCATCCAAAAAGATGATAGATTAGGGTTTGAAGAGACCGCGTTTTTATTGCTTTCGGGCTCACTTCCAACAAAAGACGAGTTGGAAACTTTCCGAAGATTTATTATGCAAACCATGCCACTGAAACATGAAGCAACAATGAATATTTTGTCGCTTCAGGGCAAAAATATTATGAATATTTTGGCGCGTAGTGTGCTAGAGCTATATATATATGATGAAGATCCCGACACAGTGAGCAAAGACAACTTGATACGCCAGTCTATCAATCTTATTGCTAAGTTTCCAACCATTATTGCTTATGCCTACAATGTGTTAAGGCATAATCAACAGGGCCGATCATTGCATGTGCGCCATCCAGATGAAACAAAATCAGTAGCAGAGAATTTTCTATTGATGATGAAGGGCCATGGCAACNNAAATTGGATATTAAGATTCTTGACTTAGCACTTATCCTTCATGCAGATCATGGTGGAGGTAACAACTCAACATTCTCGGTACGTGTCACCAGTTCTACCGAAACTGATACTTATTCATCTATTGCTGCAGGTATTGGTTCTCTCAAAGGTCCATTGCATGGAGGGGCAAATGTGAAAGTGTCTGCTATGCTCGATGATATTATGACAAATGTTAGCAACTGGGAAGATGTAGAGGAGGTAGATAACTATCTGATGAAGATATTAAATAAGGAAGCATTTGATAAGTCTGGATTAATATATGGAATAGGTCATGCTGTATATAGAATGAGCGATCCTCGCACAGGTTTATTAAAAGAAATGGCG
>DENY01000026.1:1749-4599 GCA_002359825.1 Bacteroidales bacterium UBA2632 | reverse complement strand
TGATGCTGCACAAACATGCATAAATGTTGATTTCTATTCAGGTTTTGTTTACAAATCTATAGGTTTACCCGAAGAGGTGTTTTCACCATTGTTTGCCATGGCACGTATTGTGGGATGGTCGGCACATAGAATCGAGGAGTTGAATTTTAGTAGCAAACGCATCATTCGTCCAGCATACAAAAACGTGAGAGAGAAACAAGATTTTATCCCTATGGATAAACGATAAAGGATAAGTGATAAACAAAATAAAACATGCATGTAGGGTCATAAATCAACAGGTTTCTGACCCTTCACTATAAACAATTAAACATGAAGAAAATAAAAGTTCAAAATCCAATTGTAGAATTGGATGGAGATGAAATGGCACAAGTGATATGGCGCAACATCAAAGACAATTTGATATTGCCTTATCTCGATTTAGATATAGAGTATTACGATTTGGGTATAGAGAATCGTGACAAAACTAACGACCAAGTAACCCTCGATGCAGCTCACGCCATTCAGAAATACAATGTTGGCATCAAATGTGCTACCATCACGCCCGACGAAGCACGTGTAGAAGAGTTTGGATTGAAAAAGATGTGGAAATCACCCAACGGAACTATCCGTAATATTGTGGGCGGAACAGTCTTTAGAGAACCCATCATTATGAAAAACATTCCGCGCTATGTGCAGGGTTGGACCAAGCCAATTATCATTGGCCGACATGCCTATGGCGACCAATACAAAGCAACCGATAAGGTGATTTCCGAAAAAGGTACGCTCACGATGAGCTTTACCAACGAGAAAGGCGAGACACAGAGTTGGAAAGTATTCGATTTTGATGGCAATGGGGTGGCCATGGCCATGTACAACACCGATGAATCTATTTATGGATTTGCCCGCTCGTCATTCCAAATGGCATTGACCAAAAAGTATCCACTTTATTTGTCCACCAAGAACACTATATTGAAAGCCTACGACGGACGTTTCAAAGATATATTTGAAGAGGTGTACGAAAACGAATTCAAACAATTGTTTCACGAAGCGGGCATCACATACGAGCACCGCTTGATAGACGACATGGTGGCTGCCGCCATAAAATGGGAAGGTGGCTTTGTGTGGGCGTGCAAAAACTACGATGGCGATGTGCAATCGGATATTGTGGCACAAGGATTTGGTTCGCTGGGCTTGATGTCATCGGCTTTGGTGACACCCGATGGCAAAACCATGGAAGCCGAGGCGGCACATGGCACTGTGACCCGGCACTTCCGCCAGCACCAACAAGGGAAAGCAACTTCTACCAATCCCATTGCATCAATTTTTGCATGGACACGTGGCTTGGCACATCGTGCCAAACTGGATAGCAACCATGAGTTGCTCAATTTTAGCAAAACATTGGAAGCTACTTGCATCTCTACAGTGGAAAGTGGATTTATGACCAAAGATTTGGCACTGTTGGTACACGGAAAAGATATGTTGGACAAAGATTTCTTGACAACAGAGCAGTTTTTGGCCAAATTGAAAGAGAATTTGAATGTGGCTTTGGCGGAATAGGGTGTTTTCGCTCGAGCGCATTTGCGATTGCGTGGGTCGCTTTAGCGAAATCTTCTTTTCACTCTCTTTTTTGCTATGCAACACACCGATTACAAATAGGCGCGAGTGGGATTCTTAGTCAGGATACATAGTAATGTCATCACTGATACTAGTGAGGAACAATATACATCGTTCCTCACCGACCTCAAATCTGCAAAAACACACAAGTGCGGATTATTTAAAATTTAATTGCTTGGTTGATTATTCTATAACTTCTGGTTCAACTTCTTCCTCTTCTTTCTTCTTGGTGCGTTGTGTGGCACGATCCACTACAACTTTGTGAAGTCTGTTGAGTTCAGTCTTTAACTCTGCATACTTCTCTTCCCCTTCCACTAGGGCAAGAGCATTCACTATGTCCTGAAAAGCAATAAATGAATATTGCGCTTTTGTGCGAGTAGTTTTTGCGATACCGAGTACGGCATGTGCATCATCTTTGATCCGTTGCTGTTGTACACGGGTAAATGATGCATTGGCAGCTTTAAGCGTATCCACTGCACCTATCAATCCGAGCGTGTCAATGGCTTCGGCTACTACTTGTTTATTCGTAAAATCTTGCAACAGATTGATAAGCGCAAGGGTCTCTTCGTCTTGTGGCAATTGAGCTATTTTACTACCAGTTCCATACGGCTTGAAAATATGCACTAATGCTTTGCCAGCATCCTCTTTTTCTGTATCATAAGGATACACAGAATACTCGCGGGCAAGCGCATAAATTTTGCGAACTGCCAAGTCGCGATTCTCTTCAGNNCCTGCACCAACGCCTCATCGTAGGCATCATAGGCAGTGCGGAGGGCTTCAAATTTAGTGTTAAATAACTCGGGCATTCCCTCTGAGTGGGTGTCCGTAAATTCAATGGCATCGTGTAAGAATCGAGCCGATTCCCAACGATTGAGCTTGTCTAAACTCGAATACGTAATCTTCATATTTTTACTTTTTAATGCACTGTGTGTTTTACAGTAATGAAATATTTTGTGTTAATTCAGATTGTATTTTCATCTCATAGCAAGATTGTATTGTGCTTATACGATTGTGCTTTACAAATATATGTAAACTTATTGAGGTAAAGCGTTAAAGTGAGAAAAGAATATTCCGTTTTTATGTTTTCAACGTATCATGTGAATCACACTCCATCCATTTCATCGTTGAGATGGGGCAACCGAGGAAATTTTAAGTGCATTTGCACGTACAAAAGGGGTCAAAGTATAAACTTTATGTGCATTTGCTCGTGCAAAATGGGGTAAAGTTTAAACATTGGGTCATTTGCACGTGCAAAAG
>DENY01000026.1:1180-1559 GCA_002359825.1 Bacteroidales bacterium UBA2632 | reverse complement strand
ACAAATCGGCGCGAGCGGAGATAGCATACAGATTATAATATAATTCTCTTTGATTGGCTTGTCATTTGAACAAAGGATATTTTAAGTAGAAGTTCATTATAACACCCGTCCACAAATCAGGCAATGTTACATTATAGCTGGGTGGTTTCCTCCTTGAGACTACCTTGTTGAAGTTTAGTGTAGTATATCCGAAAGAGAATCCATAATTAAAGTGTTCCTTTTCTAATTCGAAGCCAACACTTCCTGAATAAACAAATGGTATATAAGTCTTAACTTTTCGCTTCTCATTCATATCCCACAAATATTTCACATCTCCAATAACCACAGCATAATTAAATTCGTTTTCAATAAATAGTTCGAATCCGTCCATCAATTCATA
>DENY01000026.1:0-1173 GCA_002359825.1 Bacteroidales bacterium UBA2632 | reverse complement strand
CTCATAGTAGAATCTTGGCACTATACCAATTTGCTGCGTATTTAAATTATAAGACAAACGGGGATTCTTGTTGTATGGATTTATGGTTCCATCATCTCCTATAATTATCTTAGAGCCATCATCAGAATGAAGATACACATATTTATATCTGAGAGACAGACTTAAATTTTTCAATATAGTAGGTCGATACTCAAACCCTACTGAAGCTCCAAGTCCATTAGTATCATAATTATTAAACAACCCATTGTAATGGCCCCCTATGTTTAGGGTTCCCTTGTCGCTCGCATAGCAATTAGTATATGCTAAACAGAGAAAGATAATGAGTGAACAGACTGTCTTTTTTGAATATGGTACTACTTTCATAATAATAACTGAATGTGGTAAATGCTTTCTGTTTTGTTCTGACTAATATCGATGGTTAGCTTTTATCAAGTGCTCGATACTTGTAAATTCGTTGCGAAAATATACAATTAATAACGCTATTTTGTGGGTGTTAAATACTAATTGTAGACTTTTTGCATACATTCAATACCCCAAGAAAAAGTTTCTTGTCCAATTGTAGGGGTACAATGTGCCAAGAATAAAGTTTCTTGTCTAATTGTAGGAGTACAAAACCATGAAATAAAACTAATAGCAGTTCATTACAATCTAAAGAGTCCTGTTTTAAGGTCGCTTCAAATCAATCGGTGTAGCTAAAACATAAAAAAGCTCAGCGTTCTGCTGAGCTTTTTTTGTATTTCTAATTTTCTAATTTTCTGTTTTCTGCTGTATAGCAAAATGTTTATAATGTTTGATGATAAAGGGCAAAGACAAGGCTTTCGTAGTTTTTGAAATTAAGGAGTTTACTTTAGTAAAAGACTGTTTCATCCCGATAGCTTCGCTCGCGCGCATTTGTAATGCGTGTGTCGCTTTAGCGAAATCTCATTTTAATCTCCTTGGGTAGTTAATTTCTTGTTTGCTACGCAACACACCGATTACAAATCGGCGCGAGCGGAGAAAATTCATGAATTTTCTCTACAACCTAATCAATATACCTTTTCATAACCTCATCATAAGCATCAATGCGGCGATCGCGAAAGAAAGGCCACCAACGGCGCACATTCTCTGTGCGACTTTTGTCTACTTCCACAATATGATTTACCGATTCGTGATGCGGGGCAGTGTAAAGCAATT
>DENY01000060.1:24825-25083 GCA_002359825.1 Bacteroidales bacterium UBA2632 | reverse complement strand
ACTGGTTACAACTGGACAAGTGATATTGGCGGGCGAGGTTAAATCAAAAGCATATGTTGATGTGTCGGAAGTGGCGCGCAAGGTCATTACTGACATTGGTTACACCAAAAGTGCTTATCGCTTCGAGGCGGAATCGTGCGGTGTCTTTTCAAGTATTCATGAGCAATCCGATGATATCAACAGAGGGGTGTCAAAAGAAGATTCAATGGATCAAGGAGCAGGCGACCAAGGAATGATGTTTGGCTATGCCACCAATGA
>DENY01000060.1:5851-24802 GCA_002359825.1 Bacteroidales bacterium UBA2632 | reverse complement strand
GTTAGTCATGCATTATTGTTAGAATTGGCATACATTCGTAAACACGAATTAGAGTTGATGCCTTACCTTCGCCCCGATTCAAAATCACAAGTTACTATAGAATATGATGAAGATGGAACTCCTCTTCGCATCGATACTATTGTAATTTCTACCCAGCATGATGAGTTTGAAACTCCAGTCAATGACAGCAAACAGGCTGTAATTGATGCTGACAAAGCAATGCAATACAGAATCAGAAAAGATGTAATAGAGATTCTCGTTCCAAGAGTAAAGCAGAAGTATGCTCACAAGAAAAACATCTATTCGTTGTTCAACGATCAAATTAAATATCATGTTAACCCTACAGGCAAGTTTGTTATTGGTGGACCACATGGAGATACAGGTCTCACAGGTAGAAAAATAATTGTGGATACCTATGGAGGCAAAGCCTCGCATGGTGGTGGTGCATTTTCAGGCAAAGATCCTTCCAAAGTGGACCGTTCGGCAGCTTATGCTGCACGTCATATCGCTAAAAACTTAGTAGCAGCAGGTGTTGCACCCNNNTTGGTAAATCAACTCTGGGCATTTCAGACTATGATATTGCTGAAGAAGTGAAAGAGTTGTTTGATATGCGTCCAAAAGCCATTGAACAACGATTGAAACTGTTGAATCCTATTTATCTTGAAACTGCATCCTATGGTCACATGGGGAGAGATCCAAAAGTGGTGAAGAAAGTATTCAAATCACGTTACATGGAAGAGCCTATCGAAATGGAAGTAGAACTGTTTACATGGGAGAAACTCGATTTCGTTGATAAGATTAAAACTGCTTTTGGAATTGAGTAGCATTTGGTGAGTTTGACACAAGCATAATATTTCATTTTAGACTTTAATTATAGATATGAATATAAGTACAAACTCTTCTTTTGTCAGCAATAATTTTGGTGCAGTAGTCTATAGTGCATCAAGTGCAGCAATTGATCAGATATATATTGATGCAGCAGTTCGTTTAGGCGAACTGCTTGCAAAAAACAGCATCACGTGCATCAACGGTGGTGGAAATTTAGGATTGATGGGAGCAGTTATCAACTCTGTGTTGCAACATGGAGGTGAGGTAAAAGGTGTAATCCCTAAATTCATGGTTGACTCTGGATGGTGTCATCCAAAACTCACCGAGCAAATTGTAACCCAAACCATGCATGAACGCAAACAGAAGATGGCCGAATTGTCAAACGCCGCCATTGCATTGCCTGGTGGAGTAGGGACCTNNTAGAAATAATTACTTGGAAACAATTGGTACTTTATAAACACCCCATTATTATTCTCAACACGAACAACTATTACAGCGCACTGCTGGAAATGTTCGACAATATGATTGAACAGAAATTTATGCACGAGCGCTATCGCGAAATGTGGCGTGTTGTTGCTACTCCGGAAGAAGCAATTGAGGAACTCAGTAAAGAGACAATGACGTTTTCTCATTTCATGAAATTCGACAAAGCATAACCTCTTCATAAACTAAAAAGACCCAATAAGTGATTAATTTGTTGTTACAAGAAACTGACTCTGTTCCTTTTTTTCTAAAAAAAGAGGTGATAATAACAACTGTTGATACAATTCCTGAAAATGAATTTTTGTCTTTTCAGTTTCTTCAGCTTGATTCTTCTAAGTTGTTTTATGATATGGAGGCAATAAGTCACAAAGTTCATATCTCTGGAATGGAAGGAATGATTCGACCTTTCATGCAGCAGTTTGGTAGCATGGTATTTTTAGTGTTCACGTTCTTATTTGTACTATATTCTATTGTTTTCAGAAATAGGGGAAGTGAATTGTTTGTAAGTTTAGGAAATATATTTTCCATCGAAAGTCAAAACAAAAACTTACTTGGCAAGCAAGTAATCACAGCAGACGTTTGGGCTAACTTGTTTCTTATTTTTCAAACATTCATTATTTATTCTTTTCTGTTCTTGGATTTAGCACTTCAAGGGTCAGTTACTTTCTCCAGTAATTATGATTTTATAGTCTTGTTCACACAAATCTTTGGGGTTATATTTCTATTTGCTTTTAGCAAATATCTTTTTTATCAATTTATGGGATCATTATTCATAAATTCAAAGACAAATGATTTACTTGAAGTTTATTTGTGGATAATCTATCTCGCTGGCATAATAAGTTTTATCCCTATTCTCGCCTATTTTTATATTCCTGAGGTGCGAATATATGTTTTATACTTTTTATTTGCCATTTTCGTGATTGGTCGAATCATTGTTTTTGCGAAAGCATATTCTTTTTTCGTGAAGTCACACATTGGTATTCTCTATTTTTTTGTGTATCTTTGCGCTTTAGAAATAATGCCGTATTTGTTATTGTACAAAGTCGTTATTTCGTATTAACTAATTGAGCGTTATCATATCATTCCAATGATTCTATGAGTTTGAAAATAAAAAAGATACTTGTTTCTCAACCACGACCCACAAACGAGAAGTCTCCCTATTTTGAAATTGCGGAAAAACATAAAGTAGAAATAACTTTTCGTCCTTTTATCAAAGTAGAACGATTACCCCTTAAAGAATTTAGACAACAGCGAATTCAAATTTTGGATTTTAGTGCTATTATATTCACAGCACGTACTGCCGTTGACAATTTTTTCTCGCTTTGTGAAGAGTTACGCATAACTATGCCCGATTCGATGAAGTATTTTTGTAATTCAGAGACAATTGCTCTTTATTTGCAGAAATATATTGTTTATCGCAAGCGGAAAATATTCTTTAGTCAAACCGGTAAGATAGAAGGTCTTGCAAATCCTTTCACGAAACACATTAAGGAGAAGTTTCTTCTTCCTGTGTCCGATCAGCATTCTGATGATGTGGCCAGTTTCTTGGAAAAGAAAAAATTAGATTATACCAAAAGTATAATGTATAGGACCGTGAGCAATGATTTTAAAGAGGGAGAGAATTTGGATTACGATATGCTTATATTCTTTAGTCCGCTTGGTGTATCATCTTTGATTAAAAACTTTCCAGATTTTAAAGAAGAAAACATTGCAATTGGTTGCTTTGGAAAAGCAACAACCGCAGCCCTTCAAGAGTTAGGACTTACAGTTGATTGCGAAGCACCCCTTCCAGAATTTCCGTCTATGACTGGTGCCTTGGATCAGTTTCTAACAGACAATCATAAGAAGAATAGCTAATCCATCATTACTTGGTTCTTTCCCGGTTAAATAGTTTTTTTTGTTATACGCTACACCTTGTTTTGATAAAAACAATGATTGAGCATCACTTTAAAATGCACTCTTTAATTATATTGTGAGAGTTTTCTGCTTTTGCAAACAATCATTGTTTCAATATGGTAAAAACAGAAGATCGATTTAGATTCAAAAAAGAAGAACGTGTAAAAGGAGCTAAAAGAGTGGATGCCATTTTTGAAAAGGGTAAAAGCTTTATTAGTTATCCACTAAGGGTGGTTTATTTAGAGCACGAACAAAGTGAATCAACGAGTTGTTCTATATTGGTAAGTGTACCTAAAAAAAGAATAAAGAAAGCAGTACATCGCAATCGAATAAAACGATTGGTTCGTGAATCATATCGTCTTAATAGAGCTCTCATTAACAAGCTCGAATTAGAACAACAACCCATAGATGTTGCATTTATTTATGTAAAAGATACCGCAACCAATTTCAATGAAATTGATAAAGCAATAAAGAAAGCATTGAATCAAATTGCAGTCCGAATCAAAAAAAACGAAGAAAGTGAGTAAGATAACTAAAATTGGGGAAAAGGTTTTAATTGCCCCCATTGTTTTTTACCGATATGCCATTTCTCCCCTCAAACCGGCCACTTGCCGATATACCCCTACTTGTTCGCAATATGCTATTGAGGCAATAAAGAAACATGGACCATTCAAAGGTTCTTTTTTGGCTGCCAAAAGAATTGGTCGCTGTCATCCATGGGGAGGACATGGTTACGACCCCGTGCCATAATCAAACTGTACTCTACTGATACAAAATTCTTATATTTCACTCACAATACCTCATCTTCTAATTTCGTACATTCATTATCAATTACTATGGAATTATACGATATTCATACACATCAAATTCTCTTAGAAGACAATGACGATCCTTATCACTCGTGTATCCTCGATGTTTATCCTCTTGAGTTTGAGGTAGCCAAAGATACTTATCAGCGTCATGGTTTTTCCTGTGGCATTCATCCTTGGTATGCTGAAGATAGTGAACCTCAATTGAAATTTCTTGCTGAAATTGCCCCACATCCACGAATTATTGCAATTGGTGAAACTGGTTTAGACAAAATAAAAGGTCCTTCTTTTGATATTCAAATTCCAGTGTTCAAACGTCACATCCAACTTTCCGAACAGTTGAAAAAGCCTCTTATCATTCATGCTGTCAAGGCTTGGGAAGAACTGTATCATATTCACAAAGATTCTAAACCTACACAACCTTGGATCATTCATGGTTTCAGGGCCAACCCACAAGTTACGCAGCAAATGGCAAATGCAGGATTTATGTTTTCTTTGGGCAATAGGTTCAATGTGGAGTCACTTGAGTTTATTCCCAAAGAATCGCTTTTCTGCGAAACTGACGAAGATGAAATGGACATTAGAGATGTTTACCAACAAATAGCCGATGCTTTAAATAGAGATATTGAAGATTTTGCGGCTCAAATTGCAGAGAATGTTCATCGAGTTTTTCCTTCCTTGAAAGCTCCTAAAGAGTTAAAACTGTAGAGAAGCAATGCTTTGCGTCTCGAATTCTATTTGTGTGACAGTGTGCAGATAAAGATTTCTTGAGAAAATACATTTCGCAAAAACGTAACGACGCAAAGAAGAAATTGTATTTTTCAATGTGTTCTTGCTTATATAAACAAACAAAAACCGCAATTCGAATAAAATCGTAATTGCGGTTTTATATATAATAAACTTGGCTTTCTGTTTATGTAACTATTCAGCCTAAATATTTATAAGTTTAGCATCTATCAAAACTCATTCTCATATGAGGTATAATATTCTTTTCTCATACTTACTTCGATCTTTCAATCATTTGATTATTAATAAAATAATTCTAAATTAATCATCTAATTCTTTTGTTATATCATTCCTTTTTCGTATCTTTGCACCTATGAATGAGCAAGTTGTGGACATATCAGAGACTCTTAAATATTTAGCAAGTGAATTGAATTCGATGCGTCAAACCATCAATTCGCAGCATGCTGAGATATGTCGGCTAAACCGTAAGATAGAAGCTCAATCTAAAGAAATAAGAACACTTAAAAAGGAAAACTCCTCTCTACACAAACGCTTATCTAAGTACGAACAACCACCAAAAGACAGCAATAATAGCAGTATTCCTCCTAGCAAAGAGAATGTGAAGAGCGAAGTAATCAGGCGAACTAATTCTCTTCGAGAGAAGTCTGATAAGCCCGTTGGTGGACAACTAGGACACCAGGGGCACACTCGTAAAATGGTTGATGTGCCAGATGAGCTCATTGATCACTCTTCTCATTATTGTTATAATTGTGGCAGAGATATATCTGCTTTGGAGGCAACATTGGAATACACAACCCAAGAAATCGATATGCCTTTGATTGTTCCCATAATAAAGGAGCATCGTCATTCTTCCAAGGTATGTAGTTGTGGTTGTCTCAATCGTCCTTATGCTCCTAAAAAGCGTGGTGGGAATGATGTTACTTTCGGTAAAAACATTCAGGCATTGGTGACATATCTCAATGTTGTGCAATGCGTCCCTTATGAACGTTTGCAATCCATGCTAAAGACAATATTCTCCATAGAAATGAGTCAAGGAACGATAAGTAATATCATTCAAATGGCAAGGACGAAGGCAGAGCCTGCAATCAAACTAATAAAAGACTACATCAGAGGGTCTTCTGTTGTTGGTTTTGATGAGTCAGGATGTTACTGTAACGGACGTCTAGATTGGTCTTGGATTGCACAAACTCCTTATTCTACATTGGTCTTTCGTGCTTCCTCCCGAGCTGGAAAAGTTCTTGAAGACCAATTCACAGCAGATGTATTGAAAAACATTACGGCCGTTACCGATCGTCACGCAGCATACTTCGCTTTGGACTTCAAAGAACATCAAATTTGGCTGGCCCATATCCTTAGAGAATTGCAGTACTTGAATGAATTGGACCCCAATCAGGATTGGTCAAAAAAGGTAGAAGAACTACTCAAGGAAGCCATACATAAACGAAATGAGAGCCCTTCTAAAAAAATAGATGCAACTTCATGGTTGAAAAAACTAGATGACTTGTTGAAACTAAGTCTGGGACATTTGAAAAAAGATTTTGACCGGCTTCGCAAAGGATTGATAAAGCGCAAGGATTATATTTTCAACTTCTTGGAAAATCCAGATATACCATCCAACAATAATGGCAGCGAGAGAGGAATCCGAAAACTGAAGATAAAACAGAAAATCAGTGGAACATTCCGTTCAGACAATGGGGCCGATGCTTTTATGACACTACATTCCATAACTGATACCGCTTGGAAAAATGATCAATCGCCTTTTGATGCTATACTCGCACTCTTTTGAATGCGAGCAAAGCTATTTGATTTTGGCTGAATAGTTACTTTAAATCCCACTTTCATTAAAACAATATAATTATTTTTATTAATTAGAAAAGTAACGCCAAAAGTGCTATTTTTGTGACTTATCTATATTAAAGATTAGAATAGGCATGAATACATTAGAAAAGATAACAGCAAAGAAACTCTTAAAAATTAAAGCAGTAAAATTGCAACCCTCAAACCCTTTTACTTGGGCTTCGGGCTGGAAATCACCTATATATTGCGACAACAGAAAGTTGATGTCGTATCCTGAAATACGCACTTTTCTGAAAGTTCAATTTAGTCGCATTATACTCGAGAAATATCCAAACGTGGAAGCTATTGCAGGTGTTGCTACTGGGGCTATTGCACCAGGTGCTATCGTGGCCGATTTATTAGGTCTTCCTTTCGTATATATCAGGGCAACGCCTAAAGATCATGGTTTAGAGAACTTAATTGAGGGTGATTTGAAACCAAAACAAAAAGTTGTTGTAGTGGAAGATTTAGTTTCCACAGGACTGAGCAGTTTAAAAGCAGTTGAAGCCATTCGCAAAGATGGTGCAGAGGTGCTGGGTATGGTGTGTATATTTACATACGGATTCCCAGTTGCAACGAAAAATATGAGCGACGCAAACGTAGAGCTTACAAGTCTTAGCAATTATGATGCAATTTTGGATGAAGCTCTTCACACTGAATATATAGATGAATCAGAATTGCAAACATTGCAAGATTGGAGAAAGAATCCTGATACTTGGGGCAAATAGAATAAAACAATATAGAAAGATGACAGAATTTGTAAGCCAAGAAAAGAAAATACCCTATTCTGATGAATCGGTATTTCGTGTAGTGTCTGATTTAAGCAAATTGGACCTTGTGAAAGACAAACTTCCTGAAGACAGAATTTCAGACTTTTGGTGCGACACTGACAGCTGTTCGTTTTCTGTTGATCCGTTTGGGAGTGTTACTTTTGTAGTAATGGATCGCGAACCAAACAAAAACATTAATTTCAAATCGCAGGGTTTGCCCTTTAATGTGTATGCAAATATTCATCTTGAATCTTCTTCAGAGAATGAAACACTTTTGAAGTTAACAGTGCGAGCTGATTTGAATACATTTGTGAAGCAAATGGTGAGCACACCCATGAGAGAAGGAATTGATAAGTTGTCCGAAATACTTGCTTCTCTTTCTTACGACGAAATATAGTTTTTGATTTTTGTAATGAGTAACTAATTAATGAGTTATTCAATCAAAATAAATGAATCCAAACCTGAATCTAATATTCTATGGTTTGGATTCTCTTTTTTTTATGAGGTGTGTTCGAAAAATATTAATCCTCTTGCTCAACGTTCTCTGTCTTCTGAAGTCGTTGCCAAGCAATGAAGAAGGCCATTTCAGTAGCATTTAAGAAATTGTACAAAGTCTTATAGTTCGATTGGTCAGGATTCTTTTTCACTAACTCCATAGCTTCTGCTCTTTTATCTTTCGATACAAAATCGTCGATATCTATTTCCCCTGTTTTTACAAACTGAGAGAGGTGCGATGCAATGGTGCTTTCTTTCAGATTACGAAGTTCTATTATCTCTTCAATTGTTTTTCCAGATTTGTATAATTCTAAACTCTCTTTTTGGCTGGCACCTTTTACTTGTTTTGGTTTTTTCTCTGCTTCTTCTTTTTTATCGGAAAATTTTATTTCATTCATGCGTGACGATAACTTTTTCTCTTCGCAATATTTTCTAATTTCATCTAAGAAGTAGCTACCATATTTTTCTACTCTTACCTTTCCAAAACCATATATCTGCAAGAAATCTTTCGGTGTTTGTGGTAGATAGTCGGCCAACTGTAGTAGCGATTTTGTGCGAGCAACTACATAAGCTGGCACATCGTTTTCTTGCGCCAATTGATTCCTTATCTCAGTCAAACGTTGCATCAAGTCTGGATGGATTGATACAGTTGACTCTATTTTACTTCCACCATGAGTTTGCAGATTTGGGAGTTTAATGACAATTTTTTTTCTCCACTTAAAGTAGTTTTCAATTGTAAATTCTTGTTTCAAGTTAGATATAATCTCTTTCTTTTTAGCCGCTTGGGTGTATATGTTTAGTAAATCATCATTGTACGATTTTGCAAGCGATTTATTGTCAGAATATGCGGGAGAGTCTGCTATTTGCTCCAAGAGATTGCCCAGCTTCTGATTGAAATACTGTGACGATGCTGTTAGTCTTTCTTGCAGTAAATTTTCATCAATAGTTGAGGTGTCAAAAATATGGGATAACTGGACTATAAACTTATCGGCTACTTCTTTTATCTCCCGAGTTTGTTTAGATAAATCAGATAGAAAAGAACTAGCTTCGTCATTAAATGATGTTCCTGCTTTGTTTACATCTGATCTCAAATAATTCACTACCTTTTGTAATGGATTAAAGTCAAACAAATCCAATAGCAACTGTTTTCGATATTCAACCTGTGAGCCCTCTAACTTTTTGGCTAGTTCATCCGCTTTATTTCTTCGACTCGAAAAATTGAGAATGCTGGTCTCATTACGAATACTTGATTCATTTATTTTGCTTTTCAGCACAATACCTTCCAAGGTTCGACAGCGACTTAGTGCAACATAAACCTGTCCCGGTGCAAAAGCATCGCCTGCATCAATAATGGCTTTGTCAAACGTGAGTCCCTGACTTTTGTGAATAGTGATGGCCCAAGCATGACGCAATGGAAGCTGTGTGAAACTACCTGTACGCTTTTCTTCCAGTTCGGTTGTCTCTTTGTTTACAGTGTAGGTCATATTTTCCCACATCACAGGCTCCACATAAATAGCGTTTTCTTCACCTGGACAGGTAACCATCACNNGAAATTGCATTTTCTTCATCGGGGCACGTCACCATCACATATTCATCGTCTATAAAAGTGACTTCACCTATTTTTCCGTTATAAAACCTACGTGGATTCTCGGTATCGTTTTTCACAAACATCACTTTAGCACCCTTCTTTAGTTCCAAATCTGTATCAACAGGAAGATTGTTCGTTGGAAATGTACCTTCTATTTTTGCAGTAAACCAATGAGACTTTCCTTCTATCTTTTTCAGCTGAGCATTATTTATCAAATCAGCTTTATGGTTATGTGTAGTTAGCGTTACGTATGGGTCATCCTTTTTAGGAATAAAATCAGGATTGTAAGTTTTTTGTAGTTTAGCTGCTGCTTCTGGCGATAGCTTGTTTTGNNTTTTTGTCGTACCTCATCGAGAATCTGGATAAATTCTGCGTTTTTCTGTCTAAACACTTTGTCCAATTCGATATAAACAAGGGGTACTTGTTGCATCACATGACTGTTGAAGAAGTGGACGCCCTGATAGAAGCTTAACAATATCTGCAATTCGTCACGCTTTGCCACGGGTGAAAGTTGATACATGTCGCCAATGAAAACTACCTGAACACCACCAAAAGGCACATTGTCTCTATGTCTATAGTGCCTCAACACAGTGTCTATCGCATCTAAGACATCGGCGCGAACCATACTTATTTCATCAATGACTAAAAGTTCTAGCTCTCTCAATATTTGCTGTCTATTGCTCTGCATCTTCATTTTACTTATCAGCTCCTTTCTACCCATTGGAGTGGGCGCAAAAGGAGAGAATGGCAATTGAAAGAAAGAGTGGATGGTAGTTCCTCCCGCATTTATTGCCGCAATTCCAGTAGGGGCCACTACTGCAGTTTGCTTCAAAGTCTCTTCTTTCAGTTTACGCAAGAAAGTTGTCTTTCCTGTTCCTGCTTTTCCTGTAATAAAAATTACTTGATTGGTTTGCGTTGCAAATTTGTGTGCTAGTTGGTAGTAGTCAGACATATCATGAATTTATTGGTTTACTTACGATCTTCCTTTGCCAATTTCTGGCTTTCTTAACTATAAATAGTGGGCGCTCATTTTAGATTGTGTATTCTCACTCTTTATTCGAAAAAGCTAAGATAAGTGTTTTTAGTTAAATGAGAAAGAGTTAGCTATATAATAACGAATATTCTCTTCAAATATTATTTATTCCTTTCTTTTACACTACTTTTGAATTGGAATTATTATTTTATACCTGCTTTGTTTCATTTTGATACAATTGATTATTTTTTAGGTCATAAAGTAGACCATTCCAATCTGGGGTAGTTTTCACTTCTCCTTTTTGTAGGCCTCCAAAGGTCGTTTTTTATTTATTTTCTGATTTTGTACCCTTACAAAGGTGTTTTTTATTTATTTCATGCTTTTGTAGACCTACAAAATGTGATTATTTTTTATTTTATTGTTTCGTCTGTCTACAAAATGTGATTATTTCTAGTTTCATGTTTTTGTATCCCTACAAAAGGTCTTTTTTTTNNGGTTTTGTACCCCTACGAAAGGACAAATTTATTTGAAATTGGGATTTTGTAAGCTTGCAATTATACTACTTAAAAACTTGATAGAGTGTGAGTTGATTGTTGTAAGGAGAGAAGGTAAAAGACTACACTGGTGTCATTTTCGGACATCTTTACTTGTAAACGGTGATGGAAAATGTTGCTAAATGTATTGTAGAATCATAAAAAAAAGTTGACATAAAAAAAGTTCCAAAACCTGTTTATTGACTAAACATTGTGTTGGAACTAATCTATTTTCAGAGGTACCTGGCGGATTCGAACCGCCGTACACGGTTTTGCAGACCGTTGCCTAACCACTCGGCCAAGGTACCGATGCTTTTTGAAAGCGGTTGCAAAGATACTATTATTTTTATACTAAAAAAAATATAGATGATTATTTTGTTTTTAAAACAAACAACTATAACTCTTATTGCACTTTTATATTAAGAAAACATTAACCTGAATGCTTCTTCCACTTTGCGAACTGTCTCAATCTTAATGGAAACCTTTGAGGTAAATCCTTTCAGATTATTGTCTGGAATGATAATGCGAGAGAATCCTAATTTCTCTGCTTCAAAGATGCGTTGTTCGATGCGATTAACAGGTCGAATCTCGCCCGACAAACCAACTTCGCCTGCTAAGCAGGTATCTTTTGCAACTGCAATATCTAGACTCGATGAAAGCACTGCGCTAATAACAGAAAGATCCATTCCAGGGTCGTTTATTTTTAGTCCACCAGCAATATTTAAGAATACATCCTTTTGGGCTAGTTTAAATCCTGCTCTCTTTTCCAACACAGCAAGCAACATATTCATTCTGCGAAGATCGAAACCTGTAGCTGAGCGTTGTGGGTTACCATAAGCTGCTGAGCTAACCAATGATTGGGTCTCTATCAGAAAAGGACGAACTCCCTCGATGGCTGCTGATATAGTTGCTCCACTCAGCTCTTCATGATTCTTGGTGAGTAACATTTCCGAAGGATTGCTCACTTCACGCAAACCCGATTGATTCATTTCATATATGCCCAGCTCTGCGGTGCTACCAAAACGGTTTTTAATGCTACGAAGTATTCTGTACATATAGTGTTGATCTCCTTCAAATTGCAACACTGTATCTACAATATGCTCTAATACCTTTGGACCTGCAATGCTTCCATCTTTGGTTATATGCCCAACCATCAATACAGGAGTGCCCGATTGTTTTGCAAACTTGAGTATGGCCGAAGCGCACTCACGCACTTGCGAAATACTGCCTGGAGAAGATTCCATGGAGTCCAAATACATAGTTTGAATGGAATCTATTATCACCAAATCGGGATTGGTGTTTTTGATATGTCCAAATATATGATCGAGGTTGGTTTCACATACAATCAGACAGTTGTCATTATCAATGTTCAAACGTTCTGCTCTTAGTTTTAGTTGTCTTGCACTCTCTTCGCCCGAAATGTAGAGCGATTTGATGGATTGTAGTTTCAGGATGGTTTGCAAAACTAAGGTCGATTTACCAATTCCTGGTTCGCCACCAATGAGTACAAGTGATGCGGGCACGAGACCTCCACCCAACACGCGATTCAGCTCACTGTCTTGCATGTCAATACGTGGCTCTTCATCTGCCTTGATATCCTTTAGGGGTTGAGGTACATTTTTGCCACTCGAAAATGAACGGGTGTCTTCTTGTTTTGCTGCTGCAGTGTCTTTGCGTATCAACTCTTCTACAAATGTTCCCCATTCGCCACAGGCGGGGCATTTGCCCATCCACTTTGGTGATTCGTTGCCGCAACTGCTGCAGAAATAGACTGATTTTAGTTTTGCCATATTATAATTAGAGTAAGGAGGCACAGGTTTTTCTGAGATTTTCCCATCGTTTAATATTATCTTCTTTGATTCTAGCTACTTGCAGGTTATATCGACTTTGCATATTTACTAACATTTCTGCGCTTATTCCGGTAGCAGCCTCCAGTGTCAAAGCAAAGTCGGTGCTGACGGGGCGTTTGCCATTTAATATATCATTCAACATGGTGTACGAAACACCAATAATTTCCGCAAAGTGCTTTTGCGAGATGCCTCTGTATTCTAGTTCCTCTTTTACAACATCTCCTGGATGAGTAAACTCGAAGGGGGTCATTTTATTTGCCACTTTATTATTTTTCCTCATAATGATTTGAAATATCTATTATTGAACAAATTGTAATTAATGCTTCCCCTGTACTATGAATAGGAATAATAAATTCTAATCGATACTTTTTATCTATACGAATAGACTATATTCCTTTTTTATCTCCTTTCAAGACTTCATAGTTTAAGGAGTTGAGCATATATAAAGCTTCCACATTGGGCGCTCCAATTAGTGTGTCGATGCGCTTCTTGTAGTTCTTAATAACTGAAGGTTGAAAGCGGTATTTTTTATTTTTGCTTTTCCCGAATTTATAAAGTTCTACAAGATATTCTTTTTCAAATTCTACGTGCATGTGTACTTCATTTGATACAAAGATAATAATTATATCGTAAATCCACTTAAAAAGTGGATTTAAGTTCCATATTTTTCTCTATTTTTGTATTCTATAAAAACAAAACACTATGTCCACAATTATTCAACTCATCTCCAAATCGCTCCAGCTAAACAGCAGGTATGTAGAAAATACAGTAAATCTTTTACAAGAGGGCGCCACCATCCCTTTCATTAGTCGCTACCGAAAGGAAGTCACTGGGGGTCTTGATGAAGTAGCTGTTGAAAATATAAAGACGCTGCATGAAAACTACAAAGAGCTGCAAAAGAGAAAAGAATTTATTGTAGCTACCATCACAGAGCAGGAGAAGATGACTCCCGAGCTGAGTGAAAAGATTGAAAACTGTTGGGACAGCACTATATTGGAAGATATATATCTGCCATATAAACCAAAGCGTCAAACCCGTGCCGAGATTGCTCGCAAGAAAGGACTGGAGGATTTAGCTGTTTGGTTGATGAAGCAGCAACATGGTTTGCCAACAGATAAAGCAAAGGCTTTTCTTACCAGTGAAGTAGAAACAGTTGAAGATGCACTGAAAGGTGCTTCTGATATCATTGCCGAGTGGGTGAACGAAGATGCTCGTGCTCGACAAGATGTGCGAAGCATATTTGAAAGAGAAGCGGAAATAACTTCTAAAGTGATAAAAGGAAAAGAGGAAGAGGGCGAAAAATATAGTGATTACTTTGATTTTGTTGGACTCCTTTCTCGTTGTCCTTCTCATAGACTATTAGCTATTCGCCGAGGCGAATCGGAAGGTTTTTTGCGTGTTTCTATTTCTCCTGATGATGACCATTGTGTCAATAGATTGATACAACGCTTTGTTGTCAACTCATCGGAAGCGGCTGATTATGTTGAATCAGCTGTGAAAGATGGATACAAACGATTGATGAAACCATCAATGGAAACAGAGTTTGCCACACTATCTAAAGAGAAAGCTGATGATGCTGCTATTGCTGTTTTTGCTGAAAATATGCGTCAACTATTATTGGCTCCTCCATTGGGTCAGAAGAGAGTGTTAGCTATCGACCCTGGTTTTAAGAGTGGATGTAAAGTGGTCTGTTTGGATGAGCAAGGTAATTTGCTTCACAATGAAACCATTTATCCACATCCTCCACGAAACGAATTTTCAAAGGCGGGCAATAAAATTGTAAAACTTGTGTCAACCTATAAGATTGATGCAATATCCATTGGAAATGGCACGGCAAGTAGAGAAACCGAACGTTTCATCACAAATTTGCGTTACGAAACAGAGGTGAAAGTGTTTGTTGTAAGCGAAAATGGAGCTTCCGTTTATTCAGCCTCTAAGATAGCACGCGAAGAGTTTCCTGATTATGATGTAACTGTGCGTGGTGCAGTTTCCATTGGTCGTCGTTTGTGCGACCCATTAGCCGAATTAGTGAAGATAGATCCCAAAGCTATTGGAGTGGGACAGTATCAGCACGATGTGGATCAAGGGAAACTAAAGAAATCCTTGGATCAAACTGTTGAGAGTTGTGTGAATTTAGTGGGTGTCAACCTGAATACTGCCAGTAAGCATTTGCTTGTGTATGTTTCGGGGCTTGGCGAGTCTTTGGCTCAAAATATTGTGGACTATCGTACAGAGCATGGTGCATTTGAATCGCGCAAACAACTAATGAAAGTTCCACGACTGGGAGCCAAAGCCTTTGAACAGTGTGCAGNNTTTCTTGCGCATTCCCGATGCTAAGAACTTACTGGACAATTCTGCGGTTCATCCCGAGAGCTATCATGTGGTGGAGAAAATAGCCAAAGATACTAACAGTACCATCAAAGAGTTGATCAATGATAAGTCGTTGAAGGAAAGGATTGATTTAAACAAATATACTTCTGACAAAATTGGGTTGGAAACTTTGAATGATATTCTGGAAGAACTTGAAAAGCCTGGACGTGACCCTCGCAGCAAAGTAGAAACTTTTGAGTTTAACAAATCTATCAAAACAATCGATGATTTGAATGAAGGTATGATATTGCCAGGAATTGTAACCAATATCACCAACTTTGGCTGTTTCGTTGATGTTGGCATTAAAGAAAATGGATTGGTGCATATTTCTGAATTAGCCAATAGGTTTGTATCAAACCCAACTGAAATAGTATCACTTCATCAATATGTTACGGGGCAAGTGTTGACGGTGGACAAAGAACGGAAGCGGATTCAGTTGTCTATGAAAGACGTGGAAGTAAGTGAAAAGTGAAAATTTTGGAGAACTGTCTTTTTGTGAAAGCTGTAGTATTTGTAACGCTCACGAATTACGAATGCTTAACCACAAAGGAATCAATGGACAATTGTCACTTAAGAGAGTTATAAAAAAGACTTTGAACAAGAATCAAGAAACCCTAGCTGAGCACCTAGTCTCGATTACTTGCCCTCCCAATTGATGCATTTTAAAAACCTTATTTGCTTTTGTCTTCAAACCTTAGTAAACTGGGAGTATAACAACTAACTCAACCTTAACACCTTATTAAATGGCATAAGAATTATAGGGTTCGCCTCACAGGGGTGAGTGTTGCGTAGCAAAACATACAAATCACTTTTCTTTATCAACCTCGTTTTGTGTAAGGTTAAATGTCATTCTGTGATGACAAGTTATGCCATATTTCTCAATTGCCTCACGGTGTGTGCGTGTAGGATATCCTTTGTTCCTGTCCCAAGCGTAATCTGGAAATTCCCCATGAAGTTTCTTCATGTGTTCGTCACGATAGGTTTTCGCCAATATTGAAGCAGCCGCAATGGACATGTACTTACCATCACCTTTCACCACACAAGTGTGAGGTATATCCTTATAATCTTTGAACCTATTGCCGTCTACCAAAATATGTTGAGGAGTCACCTCTAAGTTTGCAATTGCACGGTGCATAGCCTCCACTGATGCCCACAAGATATTCATGTCATCCACCTCTTGTGATGTGCAACTTGCTACTGAATAGGCAAGGGCTTCTCGTTCTATTATTATTCTCAATTCAATGCGTGTCTTTTCAGATAGTTGCTTAGAATCATTCAAAAGGTCGCACTTGAAATTTGGAGGCAGAATAACTGCAGCAGCAAAGACCGGACCCGACAAACATCCTCTTCCCGCTTCATCACAACCAGCTTCGGTAATCCCTTTATTCATGCAAAATGAAAGGGGGCTTTTTTCTTTTATTATTGTCACAATTCTATCTTTAGAAAATTATCATCTGGAGCAAAATCTAGTTCAAAGGTTGAAAAGTCTGCATCAGGTGCATCTAAAAACTCTTTCAATTGTTCAATCATCTGCAACATTTCTTTGTCCATCTTCTCGTCACCCTTCATGTGTAGCAATTGCATCTTTACAATTAGATCTATCACTGCACCTTTCATTTCGTCTGGTATGGGTAAATTCAATGTTTTCATTTTTGATTGAGCAACGCGATAAATGCTTTTTTCAGCTTTCAGGCAATAGTCTTCGAGCAAGTTAGGGTTCGTGGCTATAGACTTCACAAATTCAGTTTCAATAGTGAGTTTGTTGTTTTGCAATGTCATCAATCTATAGGGAAAAGGATATCCGGCCAAGCTACCTGTTTCGATATCATAGACTGTATTACCTTTTGGTGTGGTAAGTAACGTTATGTCATTAGAATGAAAATGTCCTGTAAACATTATCTTAAGTCCGTTGTCTGCTAATATATTAGCATTTCTTTCCCAATCATCGATTAAATAGTTGGGAAGAAGGGCTGCTTGATAGGGCATATGTTCCACCAAGCCATGATGCATCATGCCAAGCACCAATATATCCTTTGATTTGGCCTCGCGCAGCACTTCTAAGGCCCACTTCGTGGTGTTTGGATGAATCCTTCCAGATGTAATCGTTGTTGTTGTATTCTCTTTGTAGCGATTGCTGTCTATACCCAAAAGCCACGTACTATCATTAATTTCGACCAAGTAGCTAAGCGATGAGGGGTCTCGTTTTGATGCATCGGCGTATCCATAGGATGCATATATCTCCTCAAACTCTTGTGCTGATATGCTTTTAGTGGGGATTGATGTGTCACCAACAAAAGCTTTTGCATTTGGAACATTTACATCGTGATTGCCAGGAACTACAAAAATGCGTGTCCCATTTTCTTTGAGTGGTATTAGCTTTTCAACAAAATCAAGATGACTATCTCGCTCCCCGTTGTTTGTCAAGTCTCCTGGAATTAAGAGAATGTCTGGTTGATAGATTTTCAACTTTGAGAGCACCTGTGTGAGTACTTCATGCAATTCTGCAGTATTTCTACCCGTTGCAATTTCAAAACTTTGAAGTGCTGCACTTGGTTTTGCTATTTTGCTTGATAGATAATGGGTATCGCTTATTACAGCAATCTTTAAAGATTGCTGGGCAGTTAAACTACAAGATAGGAGTATGGATAAAATGAAAAATATATTGCGCATAGGGAAGAGAATAGGTGAAAATCTTATGCAAATATAAAGATTTCTCTTCACTAGTCAATTAAAAAGCTGTGATTGATGCAGAATAAAAAATAGACAAAGCAGTTAAATATGGAGAAGTCTCTCAATTTCTTCAACATTCGAACGGAAAGTTTTATCTACTTCAATCAATCCTTTCACCGTATTGTATGAATGAAGAACAGTAGCGTGATTTCGTTTCCCAATGTGAGTTCCAATTTGAGAGAGAGACAATTCGGTGTGCTCTTTAGTGAAGTACATAGCAACTTGACGAGCTTGCACAATTTCACGTTTGCGAGATTTAGACTGGATAAGGTCTCTCTTTATGTTGAAATAATCGCAAACCACTTCTTGAATTTTTTGAACAGTAATCTTCTTTATCTCAAACTTGATGCTTTGTTCAATTACTCTTCGAGCCAGTGTTAGATCTATTTCTGCGTCATTAATAATAGAGTGTGCCATCAGCGAAACTACAATGCCTTCTAAGTCACGCACATTGTCCGTCACATTTTCAGCAATGTAATCTACGACTGACTCTGGAATGTTTAAACCATCAGCAGTAATCTTTTCCTGAAGTATTTTCTTTCTCAGGTCTTTCTCAGGTCTTTCAAGATTTGCTGTAAGTCCCCATCTAAAGCGAGTCAACAAACGCTCCTCTACACCAACCATGTCCATAGGAGCACGGTCAGAAGTCATGATTAGCTGTTTATTGTTTTGGTGAAGATGGTTGAATATATGGAAAAATGTATTTTGTGTTTTAGTAAGTCCCGAAAGCTCTTGTATGTCATCAATAATAAGGATATCAATTCCTTGATAGAAATTGATGAAATCGTTTACAGTATTAAAACGAGTTGCATCTGTATATTGCACCTTGAATAGATGAGCCGATAGATAAAGAACTTTCTTTTCGGGGAACATTTCCATTATCTTCGTGCCTATAGCATGACATAAATGAGTTTTGCCAACACCTGAACAACCGTGAAGGAACAGTGGATTGAAAGCTGTTTTAGCAGGATTGTTTGCTACTGCTTCAGCAGCAGTTCTCGCCAATTTGTTGCTATTTCCTTCATAAAAGTTACTGAATGAAT
>DENY01000060.1:4952-5750 GCA_002359825.1 Bacteroidales bacterium UBA2632 | reverse complement strand
GGAAGTACTCATAGAAAAACTGACTAGGAACTTGAACAGTGAATATATTATCTTTATAGCTAATAGGTATTATAGGAGCAAACCATGTATTATATGCTGCATCCGAGATATTATCTTTGATAATTTTGAGACAGTTATTCCATAAACCTTTAAAATCAGTTTTCATTTTATATATTGAGATGACGTTGTTTGTGTGTGTAATTTCTGAATTGCTATGCAAATTTTGCCAAAATAATTGACAATACAAAATCTAATATTCTACTTCAAACTCGTAAGTTGAACAGTTCTTTAGTAATCAATAGGCTAATTATATGTAGTTAAGATACAATTGATTGTGAGCTTTATCAACGTTTCTGTTGCTGATTGTCAGAGAGATACAAACGTTATCAACAATAGTTACATAACTTTTGATATCTATCAAAACATACTCTAAAGAGGTTTATAGTCAGCACATAATTTTATCTTTATCAAAATCGCTTATTTGTACAAAATCTAAATAAGGTTTTTCCGTCATGACAATTATCAAATAAAAGGGGACTTTCTCATATATTCGTAAGTGAAGCTTTCACACTCATTATTTTTAGCCCTATTGTTAAATAGTTTTTTCAAGCGTAAATAATGCTTTTAAGTCGGCAGTTGTGTTGAATTGGCAAGGTGATAACTGACAAAGGATACAATTTATAAAGCCGAGTGTTTATGCCTTGTTCGAATTTATAATCTCATGACCATGTAGCAAAAACAAATATCGTGCTAACGCATGACAACGATTGGCATGTATTAGCACGATATTTTAGAGGT
>DENY01000060.1:0-4904 GCA_002359825.1 Bacteroidales bacterium UBA2632 | reverse complement strand
ATTAAAACAGTTTCAACCTAACACTAAGATACTTATCAGGATTCTTGCGTATGTCTTCCAATAGTTGTGTAGCACTGTTGATTGTGCTGGTCAAACTATCGTGCAGTTGAGTGTCATTGGTCAATTTGCCCAATGAATTATCAGTGCTTGTTAAGCTTTCAGATAGATTTTTCAGATTGGCTAATGTAGAATCTAGGGAATTAAAAGTATTCTGAACATCTATATTAGCTAATTCATCACTTACTTTTTTGAAATTGGTAGAAATATCAGCAAAGTTATTCCCAATAGTTGGCATGTCAGTTTCAAGATCAGCCATTACTTTTTTCAAACTCACACTCGAAGATTCCAACTGCTTCATGGTCTCACTCATAGACTCTATTGCTGATATCCATGACGGATTGGTAGCTATAGTTTGTAGCGCTATTGACACAGAGTCCAATCGAGACATTATAGAATCAGTTTTTGGTATCACGCGTGCCACACCGTCCATCAGTCCCACAGCTCTTGTTCCTTGAATGGTGTCTCCTGGAGATAGAAATTCTGTGGTGTACGGGTTGTTTAATAAATTCACTGAAGATCCTCCCAGAAAATCTGTGTTGAATTCAAGTTTGCTCCCTTTTTTTACTTTAAAGCCTTTGTCGAGTCTTATCTCAACAGCCAAGTTCATTGAGTCGTTTTCCATCATGGTTATTGAATTCACTAATCCAATTTGAAAACCATTTACCAATATAGGAGATGAGACATTGAGATTGTTGACATTGTCGAACACGGAGATATAGTTGTTTTGTTTTTTGAAAATATTGACTCCTTTCAAGAAGTTGATTCCAAAATAAATCATTACAAGGCTTACTAAAAAAGCAATGCCTATCTTTACATTTCTACTCCAATTTTTCATATTAAGTTTATATTTATTTCTTTAGAAGAGTCTTTATTTAATTCGTCTTCCATTTTTGAATTCGACTACAAAAGCATCTTTAAACTTAGCTTTCACTCTGTTTAACTGCGACAAGGCTTCACGTTCACTCTTATAACTTCCATATGTATATTTGTATACATTGCCATCTTTATAGTATTCTATAGGATCTAGGCCTTTGAAAGCTCGTGCATTTGCGTTATACTGTTTGGAAGCGATCATAAACTGTATCTTATATTCGATCTCACCATTATTACCATCTGCTGTAGGAATAGTAACTCTTGTTGAAGATGAAGCCCCTGCATTAGAATTTTCTGAAAATGAGTACTTGTTTCTTTTATCGTATTCTTTTTTATATTGCGTGAATGCAGTGTAAATGGAATTTACTAAAACGTTTTGCCCTTGATCACTGTTCATGTATTTTTCTTCTTCCCTATTCGAAATATATCCAAGCTCAATGAGCACACTTGGCATTCCCGTCTCTCGCAGTACCAAAAATCCTGCTTGTCTTACATTTCTATTGGTTCTTTTAGCACCATTGATAAGTTCATGCTGAGTTAGTGTTGCAAAGTCGAGACTTTGTTCCAAAAACTTATTTGACATAAACTCAAATATAATATAAGACTCTGGTTCATTGGGGTCAAAGCCCTGATATTTTGTTTCGTAATTGTCTTCATATACAATCACAGAGTTTTCTCTTTTGGCAACCTCAAGGTTGTCTTCACTGCGGTGTAGTCCCAATATATAGGTCTCTACACCTTGTGGGGATTTTTTTCGTCTATCCAAAGCATTGCAATGCAGTGATATAAATAGCTGTGCATTTGCTTTGTTTGCAATGCGGGGCCGTTCATCTAGCGGTATAAACTTATCTGTTGTTCTCGTATATACCACATTTACGTCGCTGTGGTTAGCATTAATTTTTTGTCCCAACTTCTTAGCAACGCTTAGCACAACATCTTTTTCTTTAGAAGTTGCGCCCAGAGCTCCCGGATCCTTCCCTCCATGCCCAGGATCGAGCACTACAGTAAAGGTCTGCTTTTTTTGTGCAAAAGCAATACTAACAAAGCCCATGAGAAGAAACGGGATAAGGACGAATAAGGTAATTGTTTTGTCTCGCTTCATGATGTTTTGTTTTCACAAAAATAATTATAATATTCGATTCTATGCTTAGATTTAAGTATAGATATTCGAAAAATCCACTTTAAGAATGATTTTAACCTCTTTATGCAAAAGAACCGCATCTTAAATTTAAGATACGGTTCTTTCATAATATAACGAATATTATTTTAATTCATCAGTTCAGCTAGTTTTTCATCCAACTTATCACCACGCAAATTATGCGCAATAATTTTACCTTCTTTGTCCAGCAATACCGTGTGAGGGATGCCTTGTATGGCATATAGTTCCACTGCGTCTGTTTCCCATCCTGTTACTTCAGACATTTGTGGCCATGTCATATTCAAACTCTTGATGCCATCAATCCAATTGTTTTTGTCACTATCAAGCGACACTCCAACGATTTCAAAGCCCTTGTTTTTATACTTCTCATATGCTGCAACCACGTTTGGCATTTCGTTAATACATGGGCCACACCATGAAGCCCAGAAATCGATAAGTACATATTTTCCCTTACCTGCATAGTCAGACAATGAAATATCGTCACCTTCTGGTGTTTTCATTGAGAAATCGATGAAGTCTTTACCAACTGCAGTAGCAGCTTTAGCTTCTATCTTTTCAATAAGACGTTGTATATTTTTTGTTGATTTGTACTCATCACTTGCCAAGGCCAAAATTTCTTGTTGTTGTTCAGTTTCAAAAGTGTGAGATGATGCCATGAAAAGGTATTGACCCAATTCATTGTCGATATTAGCTTTTACGAATTCATATTGTAAAGCCTGTGCCTCTTCTGATGTTTCGTTGAAAGCAGCTTTAAGTTCTTCTTCCAACTCTTCAGTCATTGTTCCATCGGCGGTAGCTGTACCAAATTGCTCAGAATAGCCACGAGATTTTTCATTCAATCTTCTTTGCTCCGCATTGAAATCAGAAAAAGCATTGTTGATTGGTGTACCCGAAACATGGAAAATAGAATCGTATTTTACTTCAATGGTGCCTTCTTCAGCCATTACCATTGTTCCAAGATTGCTATCTCTATCTCCGATAGTCATAAAAAGTAAACTCGGAGAGCTGGTGTTGCCCTTAAGGGTAAATTTACCATCTACTATATTGGTAGAATCAACAGGAACTAATATGGAGTCATTCCACTTTTCAAAAAGTACTTTTTGACCCTCGAAGTTCTCTCCTGTTATATTTCCTTCAACTGTATAACCAGATTTATTTTGGCATGCTGCAAAAAGAACAGCGATTGCACTTAAGAATAGAATTTTTTTCATTATAAATATTTTATGTATTTAAAAACCTATCGCAAAGATATGTATAAATTTTTTACTACCTATATATTAAGGTGTATTTTTTAATAATTGACAGGGACAAAGAACATTGTCGAAAATAATTACGAATGTCAGACGTGCTTTTTTAATCCAAAGTCTCAGATTTTATTTCATTCATTATTATATATTGAAGATGAATTATTAATCAACACAACAACCCAGTTTTGTGAAGTTCATTTCTTCTTAACTCATAATTCTTAATATTTTTGTATCTTTGAAACACCTAATCAATCAAAACATAATCGTACTTTAACCCACAGCCAACAATACTACAATCTGCGCAATGATAAACAAACTAACACCCAAAAAGGCTCTCAACAAAGCCTTCTTGAAAGTAAAGCCAAACAGAACAGAAATTGAGGGTTTCAAGAAGCATCTCATTCAGCTATTGGACAGAACCAATGACACAGAGTCGGAAGAGTTTCACAAAAACTTGGTGATTGACTTTCTGAAAAAGACCTATTACGACCCCCATCACTACATCAACACAAAGGGCGAAACGATCTTGTAATTCATAATGGTGAAAAAGCAACGAGTTCGGTAGGCGTGATTTTTGAGGCCAAAAAGCCAACCAACAAATGGAAGATGGTGCGTCCACTAGCAGATGATGACACACATGACCAAAAGATTGCTGAGCTGAATGTGAAAGCTTTTCAGGAGTTGGTGCTCTACTACTTGCGGGAACGAATATCGGATAAAAACCTCGAGGTAAAGCACCTGGTGTTTACCAACATCAATGAATGGTTCATTTTTTGATGCTAACACATTTGACCGACAGTTTGCTCAAAACAAAGCGCTGGTGAATCAATTTAAAGACTTTGAGGGTGGGCGACTGGCAGGCATCAAGACCGACTTCTTCTATACGGAAATTGCAGCACCGTTTATCGCAGGCATCAAATCCGATATTGAATATACCTATTTCAATCTGCAAGACTATCAACAACCGCTTCGCAACGCAGACAAGAGGGATGACAACAAACTGATTGCCCTTTTCAAATTGCTATCGCCCGAGCACCTGCTCAAACTGCCCTTTACCAATGTTAGCAACACCAATCGGTCTAGGAGGTAAAGGTGCTACTCCCGATAAGCTATACATTGTTCCATTAGATGATATTTCTAAACCATTTATGTTTCTGGGTCAACTCAAAAAATATGAGAAGAATGTGAAGGCTGATTTTTATTTTGATTATAAGACGGCGGTGTTGAGGTAAAGGTGACCGTTTTCAAACCTCCATTTCTTTATAATTCTAGGGAACTAAAGCCTGCAAGGCTGGCATATTTCAGCCCTGGGCATCGCCCAGGGTATCGACGTAATGCACTGCTGGAGCTCTACAGGGGCGATATAGGTTAGTTATCACGCATTTGAACATATTTTATAATCAAAATGAAGTAGGAGAAATGTTTTGCTAGGCAGACTCTAAAGCCCCCTTTAGGGGGTTGGGGGCGGGTATTTAATGGTGAAGTGCGGTATTGCTTGATGGCTTATTCCTAGGACGTGTGTAGCTCCTGCTACACACTTTTTCCTAACTCAAGTTTCCCACCCT
>DENY01000228.1 GCA_002359825.1 Bacteroidales bacterium UBA2632 | reverse complement strand
AGCTATTACACCACCAGCAATTTTCAGCCGCATTTACATCCACCAGAAAATTGACCTCCAATTCCTTTAGCTGTGTTGCTTGTTCGTCTGTAATGTCAATTATCTTTTGCATAGAAGAGACTTTATCTTCAACAAACCTCTCAAAAACATCTTTTATAATAGACTCTTGCGCAGAAGCAGTTAGGATAAATGCAAACAGTGCAGCGATTAACAAAGTTCTTTTTTTCATGTTCCCCTTTATTTATTGTATAAGTTTTATACCGTTTTGATTGTTTGCAACCTCTTTAGTTTAATGCAATTGGAATTGATTTCCAATACCATCCATTATTTCAAACAGTTCAGCCACTGTGTTTGCCCTTAACATAGCAATGCGAGTGGGTTTAAAATCAGGAATTCCTTTGAAAAGAGGAGTATTGGCAAGATGACGACGGATGTGTATGATGCCCCGTCTCTCATCAATCATTTCCACCGATCGATTCACTTGCTGCTTAAGAACATCCAAATACCATTGAAATGGTTCCTCAGGTAACATCTCTCCCGTTTCTAAATAGTGCTTCACTTCTCTAAATATCCAAGGTGCACCAAAACATGCACGACCAATCATCACAGCATCTACTCCTGTTTCATCAAAGCGTTGCTTACACACCAGTGGCGAGTCCACATCACCATTCCCAATAATAGGAATATGCATTCGTGGATTATTTTTAACAGCCCCAATCAACGACCAGTCTGCTTCGCCAGTGTACATTTGCGCCCTTGTACGACCATGTATGGTGAGTGCCTGGATACCGCAATCTTGCAACTGCTCGGCAAGATCAACAATTATTTTTGAATCATTGTCCCACCCCAGTCTTGTTTTGACTGTCACAGGAATATTTACTGCTTTCACCACTTGCTCGGTTATCTCCAACATCAATTCGGGTGTGCGCAACATTCCTGAACCTGCCCCTTTGCCTGCAACTTTCTTGACAGGGCATCCAAAATTGATATCGAGAATGTCAGGATTGGCCTCCTCGCATATCTTAGCTGCCTCTACCATCGACTCAGGATCACGACCATATATCTGAACCGTAACGGGACGTTCTTCTTCACAAATGGTCAGTTTTTGCTGTGTCTTTTCGATATTACGAATGAGTGCATCACTTGAGATAAACTCGGTATAAACCATATCTGCACCAAATTTCTTACACATCATTCTGAAAGATATATCTGTGACATCCTCCATGGGAGCCAAAAACACAGGGTATTTAGGAAAAGTAATATTGCCTATTTTCATTCTATAATTGTATTCTCTATTCTTTTTTTATTAGTCTCTAAATGCTTTGCTCAGCTATTCCTTTAAAACACCTTTAGCTCCACATTATTCAATCTCAACGGTGAAACTTTTGAATTGGGTTGTGCCAACTTCAATGAGACTTTATGAATTTTGTTGTTATTCAACATAGCTGGTTGTAAATCTTGGGAATAGACTTGCCAACTATCCAATGGTTGAATACTATAATTTAATTTATCTTCAAAACGATTGAAGTATTTAATTACCAATTGATTCACACCTTTCTTTAATGATAACAACACAACCTCCGTTTGCCAATCTTTCCTCTCAGGTGAAAAGTGAGCTGTAATGTATTCACCATTCAGTAGCATATAAACGGCATTTCCACTACCAATTTCAACAGCAATGGTTTGCTCTTTCGTCGATTCCAACTCTTGCAAGAAGAGCATACTACCACGAGGATTTAACTTCAATTGTTGTCTCTCACCATAATTAAAATCATGGACCAAAGTCCAATTCGCTTTAACTGTATCTGCAGAAATTAGCATTCCATTCTCTTCTTCAATAAATCCAAACACACCTCTTCCTCTTTTACTATAGAGGCCTCCCCACTTCACACTACCTTTAGGCAGATATACAGTTTTTACATTTTCTCCCGTCAACAACAGTTGTTGTTCCACATCATCTATACGAATAGAAACATGTTTGTCTTTTTCATTTTCCGAGAAATATATTGTAGACTTGATCTTCTTTTTATTCGTGCGGAAATTCCAATCATAACCAATCAAGCTCTTGTATCCTCCATAATAATCTAAGCTGGAATGACCATAAGTTGGAGCAGCATTTTGATGTGTGAGCACACCCGATTGAATAACATTCTGTGGATGTACGCTATATGAATCATGAAAAGTAACTTTCACTACGGGAATAGTATACATTTCTAAATCATGGGGTAACTTAATTTTCAATCCCTNNTTTCATTATAAAAAAATTCTTGATTGTTCTCAAACAATTGTACCTCAACCACTTTGCCACTATATCCGCTAAGTGAAATCTCTTTTGTTGGGGGCATTTTCTCTATAAAAAGATAGAGCGCATTCTCTTTTGTGGTGATGTCTCCCCATGAAAACGTCTGATGAAAAGGATTGGCAGTTGTTCCATATATGGCTTCTCGATTGGTTTTCACCCATTGTCCTATTCGCTTCAAAGCATCACTTTCAAATTCAACAACCGAGCCATCGCCTTTCGGTCCAATATTGAGCAAATAATTTCCACCCCGACTAATTACTTTTATCAAACTCTCTATCTTCTCTCGCACTTTATCTTCAACACTCCCTCGTTGTTGCCATGAACGATATCCCCATGTTTCATCGAAAAATGAAGCTGCGGTNNTCGTTGTCGGCCATCACACTGAAATCAACATAATCGTTGCCCAGTCGGCCACTAATCATACAATTGGGTTGTAACTCATTCACCAGTTGATACAACTCCTTACTCTGATTGTGGGTAAGTGAACCCATATCGAACCATATTTCGGAGATATCGCCATAGTTGGTCATTATCTCTTCTACCTGATTCATATTGTACTCAAAATGTTGTGGTGTAATAGGGTCGGCATTATGACTTGAAATGGGATAAGCCTGAGGGAAATGCCAATCTATCAAAGAGTAATAAACAGCAAATTCAACTCCTCCACGCTTGCAAGCATCGGCAAGTTCTTTCATCAAATCCTTGCCATAAGGTGTGGCATCCACAATGTTGAAAGACGTATATTGGGAATGATACATACAAAACCCATCGTGGTGCTTGGAGGTAAACACTATCGACTTCATTCCTGCCTCTTTTGCAAGCGAGACTATACTATCAGCATTCCAATTTGTAGGATTGAATTCATTGGCCGTTGCTGCATACCAATCGCTGAAAATACCTGCAAATGATTGAATTTGCTCACTGTATCCTTTTTCAACTGGTTCGCCTTCATAAACACCGCCATACTCCGAATACAATCCGAAATGGATAAACATGGAAAACTTTTGGTCTAACCATTTCTGAGTAGGCTTGGTTTGTGCCGATGAAATAGCAAATAAACAGATGGATATGAATAGAAGTTTGAATCTCATTAGTGCACTATAATATATTGAATTACCCAATTTGATGTGCAAATATAGTTTATTTTTATCAAAGGAGTAGATTCATCCTATTATTGCAACTTCCTAATCCAAAGAAGTTAAAAACAATTGAAGAAATGATTTATTCTGACGAAATTGATTTGTTGATATGCCTAAAAAGATTGCGTGTAAACCTCTTGCTTCAAGCTTAGTGAATCGGGTGTGTTGATAGTATTCTTTGTAGCATATTCCATACTGTCAAGTTGCATCAACATTTGGTCACGGATCACAAAGAAGCTATCCCGCAACTCGGGTTTTACTGGATAAGAGGGAGGAGCCTCCATTGTGAGTGGATTAATGGGTTGGTTGTTTTTATGCACCCTATAATCGAGATGTGGTCCTGTAGATAGACCTGTTGATCCGACATAGCCAATTATTTCACTTTGCCTTACTTTACTTCCTATTTTTATACCCTTTGCAAATCGGTTCAAGTGCATATAGGTAGTGGTATATACTGAGTTATGTTTAACTTTTAAAAAGTTACCCCCTCCACCTCTCTGATAACCTTTTGCAACCACAACTCCATCGCCAACCGTTTTTACAGGAGTACCCGTAGGAGCTGCATAATCTACACCGTGATGCGCTCTGTATCGCTTCAGCACAGGATGATAACGGGCATTAGAGAATTTGGAGCTGATTCGGAAAAAGTCAAGTGGTGCTTTCAGAAACTCTTTTCGCAAACTGTTGCCCTCTTCATCGAAATACTCTCTTGTGGAATCTTGTTCAAATGGAACAGCAGTGAATTTTCTTCCCTGATGATTAAACATCGCTCCTTCTATTGAAGCTATTTCCAAAAAAGTTGTATCATCTACCCATGCTTCATCATAGATCAATCGAAATGAATCTCCCTGCTTAGTATCAAAAAAATCAATTTGCCATGCATATAGATCCGATAATTTAAGCGCCAACATGGGAGATGATCCCGACTCTATGATTGTATTCCACAGAGAAGAATTGATAGTTCCTTCCACATATTTGCGTTGCAGGGTTATCGGTTTAGTTGATTCATGCACCTTTATGCTATCGGTGCACATATCTACAACTACAAAGTCAGTTTTTGATCTTTCAAACACAAGGTATTGCACAGCCGATGTTGAATCTGGACTGCTGATGGTAGCATATCGGTTACCAATCTGTAGCTTAGAGGGTGGGTAGAGAGGAGTAATAGTCTGGGCTATCCTATCGGGATCACTCCCCGAGAATCCGAGGTTCATTAAAATGGACGATATACAGTCTCCCTTTTTTATCTCGTAATGAT
>DENY01000230.1:4674-4874 GCA_002359825.1 Bacteroidales bacterium UBA2632 | reverse complement strand
CTCTTGCGAACCCCTCCGTTAGCCTTGGGGATTTCGACCAGTTTTACGGCTTGGGGAATATATGTTCCATTACGCAGTTTTGCAGTTAAGGTTTCGCCATTGGTGCTATACCATGTGGCAAAATCAGTTATGCTCATTCGGTCTATTCCTGCTACTCCTTTGTTCCGCTTTACCTGTTTGTAGGCTTGATTGATATTGCT
>DENY01000230.1:0-4651 GCA_002359825.1 Bacteroidales bacterium UBA2632 | reverse complement strand
TGATTTACTCATAGAGCTTACGGTTGATTTTTGGGCGCTCCCAATCCATGGCTCGGTTACCCTCTCTATGAGCCTTATATCAAATTTCTGTGCGTCAAGACTTCCAGTTTTGCTGATGGCTTCTTTCAGATTCATAGTCGCCCATGACACCCTTGCCAATCGCTAACGTTTCCTTGCTGGCTCGGCACGTGCAGAAACTTTCATCCTGCTAGCTTAGTAGCATGCCCGATATACCAATATAGCCTCCATTAAATGCTGGGCTAAGGCTCGTTGCTGTTCTCCTGCTTCTTTTACTTGAGACGCCTTTAATGGTATAGCTCCGTTTACGACTTCACTATTGACATAAGGGCATACAGAGTCCTCACCTACTGCTGAGAATAAGTCTAATTGGTATTCTGTAACTTGCTGTCGCTTCATAAAACAAATTTTGAACTAACTGCTCCTTAAATTAAATGATTCAGACCTTCCTCTTGAGAGTGTACTGCTCCTAAAGTACAATGTTCTCTGCTGGCCTCTTGCATAACATAACGGTTTATCGTTATTCCGTCTGCACTACTGTTGCTCTATGCAAGACCTCTCGGGATAAGCTTAACTAAACTTTCACTGTGTCTCGCCTGATTTACTCATAGAGCTTACAGTTGATTTTTGGGCGCTCCCAATCCATTGCTCGTTTACCCTCTCTATGAGCCTTATATTAAATTTCTGTGCGTCAAGACTTCCAGTTTTGCTGATGGCTTCTTTCAGATTCATGGTCGTCCATGACACCCTTGCCATTCGCTAAAGTTTCCTTTCTGGCTCGGCACGTGCAGGAACTTTCATCTTACTAGCTTAGTAACATGCCCGACATACTAAAAAAATCGGATAACTGATTGATTATCCGACTGTAAACATACTTTTATTGAACGATGTGATAGGGATAGACGGCAAAACCATCAGAGGCAGTCGCCGAGGCAGTTTCTTGAAAACCACATATATTGTAAACGCCTTAGCCGACAACCATAACATGGTGTTGGGACAAGTAAAAACGGAAGAAAAAAGCAATAAGATAACTGCCATACCCGAACTGTTGGATGTTCTTGCTCTTGAAGGCAATACCGTAACCATTGATGCCATGGGGAGACAAAAAGCGATTGTGGAGAAAATAGTAGAAAAAAGGCGGACTACATTTTAGATCTCAAGAAAAATCAAAAGCGCTTGCTGGAGAGCGCAGTGAGCAGTTTTACTTTACTTACTCCCGTAGAAGTTTATGCCGAAGAAGACTTTGGACACGGAAGAATAGAAACCAGGAAATGTAGCGTAATTACCAACTTAAAATATATTGACCAAAGTGATGAGTGGAAAAACATACAATCCATTATTCGCATTGACAGTCAGAGAATTATTAAGGCAACCGGAAAGATAGAAGAAGAACAACGATTTTATATATCTACTCTTACCAATGCCGAGAAAATAGGCAAAAGCAAAAGCTCCCATTGGGACATTGAGAATAAATTACACTGGCTGCTTGATGTAGCGATGAATGAAGATGAAAGCACCAAAAGAAGCGGTGATGTTTCTCAAAACTTCTCCATTATCAATAAAATATGCTTTAACTTGCTCAAAAAGAACCAAAGTAAAATGGGGATTAGGAGAAAAAGATACTTGTCCGGTTGGGTTAACGAGTATTTATTGGAATTACTCTAATTTTAATTCGTTTTCCCTGGATTTTTTTTAACTTTGTATGTTTTTTATTGGGATTAGAAAATTTATCAAATAACTATAACATGCGAAAAAAATACATTCCGTTTATTTTGTGTCTTGCAGTATTATTTTCTTTAGTCATAACTTGTACCGAAGCTAAAAGGGATGGAGAGGACGGACAAAGTGCTGAAATTCGATTGGATACTCTTCAAGGAAAAGATGTCCAAAATTTAGGTTTATTGTGTAAAGTTTGGGGCTTTCTAAAGTATTATCATAAGGCGGTTGCATCCGGAAAATATGACTGGGACAATGAGTTAATTAAAATACTCCCCGAAATTTTAAATTGCCCAACGAATAAAAGCAGAGATAAAATATTAAATGATTGGATTGAATCGTTAGGAGAAGTCAAACAAGGTAAACCGATGGTTGTAGATACTAATACCGTCAAAATGCTTCCTGACTTGGATTGGACAAAAGATGAAAAAGAGTTGGATAAAGATCTTATACTGAACTTAGAAAAGATAATTAATGCCAATAGAGAAGAGAAAAACCACTATGTGAAATTGACACCTCATGTCGGAAACCCTATATTTACAAATGAAAATGCTTATTCCTCAGAGACATATCCGAATGTTGAACATCGGTTAATAGCCTTATTTCGATATTGGAATATGATACAATATTATTATCCTTATAGATATTTGTTAAAAGATAGTTGGGAATCAGCACTTACCGAATTTATTCCAAAATTCGTTGAAGCAAAAAATGCATTCGAATATAAGCGTACCTTAAAAAAATTAATTGTAAGTATCAATGATTCTCACGCAGAAATTTATGATTCGGAAATTGAATCCCTTAAAGGAAATTTTATTATCCCTGTAGAATTGGCTTATGTTGAAAAGGAAGTGGTAGTGGTAGACCATTATCGAACAGATAAAATTAAAAATTACCCATTACAAAAGGGAGATATTATAAAAATAATAAATAATGAGTCTGTAGATGAAATAATATCCAGAGAATATGATTATACATNNACTTAATAATCTTTTATTTAACTTGTTACGAAGCCATTCCAATTCCTCAACAGTTTCTTATGAAAGAGAGAGTATAACACAAACCGATACTTTGAAAGCATATCCACTCAATACAATTGGAAGAGGCAGGAATATTTTTCAAAAAGACAAACCTTTTTTTGAATATTTGGCAAGTAGTGACATTGTCTATCTGTATTTAGGAAGTACACGTGGAGGTAGTATCCCAAAAACTCTGAATAATAAAGGACTGATAATTGACTTGAGATGTTATCCCAGCGATAAAATTGAAGGATATTTCGATATTCCTTATTTATATTCAACACCAACTGAATTTGCAAAATTTACTTTTGGAAATGTCCGTTATCCCGGCTTATTCTTATTCTCTAGACCCATATTTACACAAAGCAGTCAAACTGTTTATCCGGGATTAGTGGTTATTTTAGTGAATGAATTGAGTCAAAGTCATGCCGAATTCATGGCAATGAAATATCGTTCCGCCGAAAATGCGGTATTAATTGGAAGTCAAACAAGCGGTGCTGATGGAAATGTATCCGAAATTATTCTTCCAGGAAATATTAAGACTTTTATCACGGGTATCGGTATTTACCATCCTAATGGCAGAGAAACTCAAGGGGTTGGGATCATTCCTGATATAGAAGTTAAGCCAACAATAAAGGGCATTAGTGAAAGCAGAGATGAAGTTTTAGAAAAAGCAATTGAATTAATTCAACAATGATTATTTATCTATTTGTCAACCACCCCTATAAACTTATGTGCAAAATTGGTTTTATGAAGCTCCTCAAACTCAGTTAAGTTGTACAGAATTACCATTTAGCCAATCGCCTGATTAGCTTCTCTTTATGAAAAGAGCGATACTTTTCTAATACTTGATGACGATTCGGCCGGTTTGTTTCAGGCACAAGTCAGACCTATATTGGTACAGGCTAACAGCCCCTATCAAAATATTACTCTCACGATATAATGCAAATGAATAATAGAACTGAAACAGAAACCGGTNNGACTTTATTCTCGTCAGGAAAAACAGCAAAGAGATTCAGGGGAAAAATATGAAAGAGCTGACGGGAAAACCGTTGGTCTCACATATCATCGAAACCCTCATTTCATCCGACATTGCCGATGAAATATGGGTTGCTACCGATTGGGAGTATCTGAAGAAATCCATCAATGAAACTTTTGGACAAAAAGTTCAAAGTATATAATAGAAGCTCGGAGAATTCAACGGACACATCTCCAACAATTGATGTGGTGATGGAGTTTATCAGTAAAAGCAATTACGTTTTTTCGGATAACCTGATTTTTCTTCAAGCAATCTCCATTTACAACAAAAGAAGAATTGGTTGAATTAAATTCAAGATTAATAATCGGCGCTTATGACTAGCCATTGGCGGTAATTTTTTGTGATTCCAGTGTCGTTTATCTGGGTGTTTCTCACGTTTAACTGGTTTAAGCTGAACTTCGACTAGGGCGGTTTCGCTTCGTTTATCCTGCTTTCAGGCATCACTGTAAATGCCAATATCTATATCTTGAACGACTACAACCAGATTAGCCGCAAACGTCTCGGACTTTCGTCGCTTAAAGAGTATATCAAGGCGTGGAACTCGAAAATCATTTCCTATNNCTATCGAAAATCATTTCCTATTTTCCTTATCGTAGTTTCTACAATGCTGGGGTTTTTCCGTTTATAGTGGTGGGGAGAGTGGAGAGAAAAAACGATAATGCTATCATTCTTTTTCTGTAAGCATTCGGTAAACCACGTCCCGCAAGTTAGTTTTTCCACTCTATCTTTGCCCAAAAAAGATATGTGGAATCAAAAAGAATTTGAAAGTGTTTATGACCGCTATAAGCTGAGCGGTCTTCCAGTAAAAGGATTTTGTGCTAATGAGGGCATTTACGCAAGTAGATTCTATTATTGGCAA
>DENY01000231.1:2349-2751 GCA_002359825.1 Bacteroidales bacterium UBA2632 | reverse complement strand
AAGGCTAACGGAGGGGTTCGCAAGTTAGGTATCCCTACTGTAACGCATAGGGTTATCCAACAAGCTATCGCCCAAGTTTTAAGTCCTATCTATGAGCATCAATTTTCTGATCAAAGCTACGGTTTTCGTCCTCACCGAAGTGCTCATGATGCACTAAAGAAAGGATGCCAATACGTGCAAACAGGCAGAAGCATAGTTATAGATATGGACTTAAAGACTTTCTTTGATGTCGTAAACCACGACCGTTTGGTGTATAGCCTATCACTGATATTGGGAGACAAAACCCTAATGAAGTTGATACGCAAATACCTCCAAAGTGGAATCATGATAGACGGTATAGTTAGCCAACGCATCGAAGGAACTCCACAAGGTAGTCCACTGTCCCCATTATTATCGAACATA
>DENY01000231.1:1945-2285 GCA_002359825.1 Bacteroidales bacterium UBA2632 | reverse complement strand
GGCAGATACAAGTACAAAGCATATCAGGCCATCTATGAGAAATTTTTGAACAATACAGGCGATATTAAAATTCAGAAAGATAAAATATCTATAGAACTAAAGGAAAAAAGGATATTACCCCTAATATTGGAAATGACGAACGACTTCTCAGAACAAAAATATGTATGGCTAAACAATCTGAAACTAGATTTTACAGGGGCTGTAAATTCGTGATTTTTACGTAAGGGAATTTACCGTGAAAATCTGTATTAATTTTTAATGCGATTTCCCTAAAAAAAATTGCAGTATATATTATTTTTTCTTATATTTGGTGCATCAAATGGAATTGGAGTAAACATAC
>DENY01000231.1:1624-1875 GCA_002359825.1 Bacteroidales bacterium UBA2632 | reverse complement strand
ATACAGCAAAAAATAGGATTTTACGCAATAATTTGAATTTACATTCAATTAAAAACATAGTACAATAAAAATAATTTGAAAGGTTTGAGTCATAATTATTATAATTATGACAAAGATTAGAATACGCATTATCAAGTTAACATTTTTTTTATGGTTGCAAAATCAAAAAAAGGACTGGAAAAAAAGCTACAAGAAATTGCAGATTGCATATTTAGTAAAGTTAAAGAAAACAACTTTACAGATTCTCTTTC
>DENY01000231.1:0-1557 GCA_002359825.1 Bacteroidales bacterium UBA2632 | reverse complement strand
GTATCTTGTTGTTTCTGTATTATTACTATAGATATACTAATGATTCGAAGTTTAAAACTATTGCTGATTTGTTTGCTGAAAGAGTTCTAAACAAAACTACTAATGTGAAACTTCATACTTTTAGTGGGGGGCTCTCGGGAATACTATATCTTTTTTTATTAATTAGACAGGAAGGTTTTATTCATATAGATTTAAATAAATTTGAGGATCCATTGGAGAAATACTTAGTAAAATCAATGAAAAATGATTTTCGCTCAAAAAATTATGATTTTATGCATGGAGCTTTGGGCGTTGAATTATATTTTTTGAAAAAAGGAAATATAGAAATCATCAAAGATGTTATAGATTTTCTTTATAATAATGCAGAAAAAGATTATGACAGAAAAGTGTTTAAATGGAAATCAGTACTTTCGTCTAAAACAAACGAAGTTGGTTACAATATTGCCCTCTCACATGGAATGGCAGGTATTGTTCTTTTTTTGTGTCGTGTTATCAGAACAGGATACGTCGATAGTAAGGTTCTTGAAATGCTCAATGGTTCATTGAATTACCTTATGTCGCAAGAAATAAACGATAGTCTATACGGGTGTTTGTTCCCCTCTCAGTCTATTGAAAACAGTCAGCCAATAACTGGTAGTAGATTGGCTTGGTGTTACGGAGACATTGGTATAGGATATTCTATTTGGTATTCCGGTAAAACAATTAACGATAAAAACTTAGAAAAAAAAGGACTCAGTATTCTTTTAAATTCATCTAAAAGACGCTCTTTTTCGGAAACTCATGTTTTCGATGCGGGGATTTGTCATGGCAGTGCCGGGTTAGCAATGGTATTTAGAAGGATGTATCTCGAGACGAATAATAATGACTTCATGTTGACTACAAAATACTGGGTTGAACATTCGCTTTCACAGGCAAAATATGGAAATGGTTTAGCTGGGTATAAAACTTTTTTTATTGATAATTGGATAGATGATTATTCTCTCATAACAGGCATTTCAGGTATTGGTTTGATGTATATGTCGTTTTTGAAAAATGACAAACAACAATGGGATGAGATTTTCCTTTTATAAAAAAGGAAAAAAGTTCAAACATATAAATATAAAAATTATGAAAAAGTTAAAAAAATTAGTTTTAAAGAAAGAAAGTGTTATTAACCTCGACTCAAAACAATTGAATGAGGTTAAGGGGGGAATAATTGGTACTTATTTGGATTGTACAGTATCTTGTGATATTAGATGTGAAATAGCTTCTAGGGAACCGGCTTGTTCCATGAATTGTGTTAGTGATAATTGTACAGCAGGTTGTTATTCAGCAAATGAAGTTTGGACTTGCGGACCTGGAGTATGGACATATAATTGCAATACTGACTTTGCTACATGTAATTGTTGACTTATGGATTAATAGGGATGTAAGTTGATAAGTGAATAAGGAAATTTTAAACTTTTTTTGCACTTCGTTTAATTATATCCCTATTATCCCATTAATGTTGAACCCTTACATTAGAGGAATTTTGCAGGATTCTCAAAAATCATAAAGATATTTCTATATTTATGCTAA
>DENY01000210.1:1326-2719 GCA_002359825.1 Bacteroidales bacterium UBA2632 | reverse complement strand
TAGGAAAAGACTGCGTTATTGTTGGTCGCAATGCAGATATACTACTGCGAAAGTACGATCCCTTCAATATTTTTGTATGTGCTGATATGGAGGCCAAAATTAGTCGTTGCACAGAGCGTTCCGCAAAAGATGAGCACCTCAATGTAAGAGAGATGGAACGCAAAATAAACAAGATAGACAAGAGCAGAGCTCAAACACGGGGTCTCATTACAGATATTAGTTGGGGAGATAAATCGGCTTATCACCTGACTGTAAACACCACCTATTGGAATATAAATGAACTGACGTTGGCAATAGCTGAGTTTATAAAAAGCTGGTACGAGAGAACCAATAAATGATTAAACTATCCGACCGCTTTAACTATAAAAAATTATTGCGTTATACCTTTCCAGCTGTCATCATGTTGGTATTTACCTCAATCTATGTTATGGTTGACGGTTTTTTTGTGTCCAACTTTGTAGGAAAAACATCCTTTGCTGCAGTCAACTTTATCTTTCCTGTAATCATGATTTTGGGAAGCATCGGGTTTATGTTTGGCACAGGTGGAAGTGCACTCATAGCGAAAACGCTTGGCGAGGGAAAGAAGGAAAAAGCGAACCAAATATTTTCTCTTCTTATTTATGTGTCCATAGTGCTCAGTATTGTTTTGGCGGTAGTGGCAGTTGTGTTTATGCGACCTATAGCCTCGGCTCTTGGCGCAGAGGGGCAGATGCTGGAAGACAGTATTTTGTATGGGCGATTGGTGGCAATGGGGCTACCCGCTTTTGTACTGCAATCTGAATTTCAAATTCTATTTGCTACAGGCGAGAAGCCTAAAATAGGGCTCTATGTAACCATTGTGGCAGGCATGACCAATATCATACTGGATGCGCTCTTCATTGTTGTCTTTTCATGGGGACTGGTGGGAGCAGCACTGGCAACGGCTATGAGCTTTATAGTGGGCGGTATTATTCCTTTAATTTATTTTGGTCGAAAAAACCGCAGTCTCCTTCAACTAACAAAGACCAAATATGATGGGCAAGCACTGCTCAAAACCCTAACCAACGGATCTTCTGCCTTGATGAACATGGTTTCGATGTCTCTGGTGAGTATCTTCTTCAACGTGCAGTTGCTCAAATATGCGGGTGAAAATGGTGTGGCAGCTTATGGTGTGCTGATGTATGTCAACATGTTTTTCTTGTCTATATATCTTGGATATGCTGTGGGCATTGCACCCATTATCAGCTATCACTTTGGTGCAAAAAATCACGATGAAGTGAAGGGATTACTAAAGAAGAGTATTGTTATTATGGGGGTATTTTCACTTCTCATGTTTGGTTCGGCACAACTTCTTTCCAAACCTTTGTCAATGCTATTTGTAGGTTACGACCTGGTGTTGATGGAGATGACACAA
>DENY01000210.1:0-1308 GCA_002359825.1 Bacteroidales bacterium UBA2632 | reverse complement strand
GTGCTTTCCTATTCTCAGGAATTGGAGTTTTTGGGTCATCTTTCTTCACTGCAATGAACGATGGTTTGACATCGGCTCTCATCTCATTTTTGCGCACCCTTGTATTCCAAACAGGGGCTGTTATGATTTTCCCCTTGTTATGGGGCTTAGATGGCATCTGGTTGTCTATTGTATTGGCAGAGGCTATGGCTGTGGTGGTTACAATATTGTTTTTTATTGGCAAACGGAAGAGGTATCATTATTGACGGACAATCATTATTTAAGATTTACCCGAATACCAAATTTAAGATTATAATTGAAAGGTTTGTCTTTATAAATAGTCTCTATGTTGCTACCATTGTCTAAATAATACCCCAAACCGGGTTCCATAAAAAGACCTAAATAAGATGACAGGTTTACTTGAACACCCAATGAACTGTTTAAAGAAAATAGAAAGGGATTTTCCTTTATATTTTTTTGCTCTGTTGATACAACTTTATTATCCATAATATAGGTGGTGCTGTACTCTCCCGCTACCAATTTTTCAACCAATGCTCCTGCCGAAGCATAAAACGTAAATTGTTTATTATTCCATATATTGTAGTTGACATTGAGGGGAATACCCACATATTGCAATGTTTGCGCCGTCTCATAGAGGTTCTTAGCTGTTCCTGAAGTAAGGTTGGACGACAGATAGGTATAGGTGAGTCCGCTTTCTATGCCAAATTTATCGTTCAATTGATAACGTATCGATAGACCAGCTTTCACCGGTTGTTTATGTTTCGTTTTTGTATGTGTTTCTTCTCCCATATTAGAGAAGATAATATCTCCTGCGGGATTTAGCTCTTCCACACCACTTGCCGACATTTGTTTGGAAAGAGTCGATTTGGTGATCAGTTCACCATAGCCATTACTCTCGGCCGCTGTGTTAGGCAGGTTGGAGCTATGCAAACTTGCAGTTAGTTTACCTGCATTCTTAGATCTTCTCCGATAGCTATAGTTGTCGATTAATTCATTGTTTGTATTGCCATTAGATAAATAGCTCTCCCATTCAGCTTGGCTTTTATTATCTGCTGTTGTTTGTCTTTTGTCTGACTTAGTTTCATCAACTTTTGGATTCTCTTCTCTGGGTTGATTTGCAACCTTGTCTGGCATGGCATCTTCATTAGCCGTTATCTCAATAGCTTGCTCTTTATTATTATCAGTCTGTTTCTTGTTGTATGATAGAGTGTTAGTAGCCAAAAGACTTTTCTTTTCTTCTTTGGGTTGAATAATTTTAGGGGTAGTTTCATCTGTTTGAGATGGTTCGATATATTGCTCAGCAGTTGG
>DENY01000243.1 GCA_002359825.1 Bacteroidales bacterium UBA2632 | reverse complement strand
GTTTGCAACAGCCTGTCCCGTTGATATAACGGGAAGGAGTACATGGTGTTGCTTTAATAACGCAAAATAAAAAACCTTATTTGTATCTTGTATTTTTAACCTTAGTAACTGGGAATGCATCAACTAACCTAAGCTTATTAGCTTATTAACTATCTATGAAAAAAAAAGGTTTCTCGCAAAGACNNAGACGCTAAGGCGCAAAGAAGGCTGTGCTCAATAACATTTTGTGGGTGCTTTAGGGTGATGTGGATTTTTCAACAAAGATTAGAACACGGAACACGCTGATGAGACAGATGTAGACTGATAAATACAATATAAAAAAACCTTATTTGCAAGAACCCTGAATGGGTTCAACTTTATGAGAAAAGAAATAATTGGGAATGTTATTGCATGGCAGATTGTACGGACAGGTCGCGACCTGTTCTTGAAAATAGATTATGCCGATTATTGAATTTATAAATTATTGATTTCCAATCACAAAATAATCTACACCCCTCTATTGATCATTTTCCTTGCAAACTCAATATAAGTATCCCTCATATTATTGATATCCTCGGGCGTCATTTCCAATTTTATATGGGGTTCTACACCAAATTCAATATGATTTTTTTGTGCATCAAAAGTGGGTGAGGTTGAAAATCGTAACGACCAACCATTGGGCAATTCAGATGAAAAGGGGAAGCCACCTCCTCCACCCGTTTTGTCGCCCACTATTGTTGTGTTGTGTGCATGCTTCATAGTGCTCACAAATTCGTTGGTAGCACTATAGCAACCTCTGTTGGTGAGAATGATGACGGGTTTTTGATAGCGTATGCTGTTGGAACTATCGAGGTGTTTTGCAAATAATTCAGAGAAGTCATTGTGCCCCGGTCCTACTTTGTGTGAGATGTAGCCTACAAGTGCACGTTCGTTGAAAAAACGACTGGCTATTCTCTCTACATTCATCAAACTGCCTCCGCCATTGTCTCTCACATCGAAAATGATGCCCTTGCAAATGGCCATGCGGTTCAGTATTTGGCTGAGACCATTATTAGAAACAGGGTTTGAGAAACTACTATAATAGATATAACCCACATTGTCTTCCAGAATTTTGTACTTCATACTGCTTGCAGATGAGTAGTCGGTAGACAGGTATTTATCTATGATATGGATGTTGAAGTTGGATGGATAATCTTCTTTCCAACTCCAATAGCGCGAAATGTCGTGTGTAGCAATAAGGTTGACGTGTCCGTCTTTCAATTCAGCAAGCATTTGTGCCATCAAATCAAACAAAGCATCTTTACTCATAGTGGGCGTAACACGTGCCCTGTAGGAAACTCCTATACTATCCCAATTAATATCTTTGTATTCAAAAAAACAATAGCTCTTATCCAAGATAGTCCACATAGCATCGAAATTGCCATGTGGATCGTTGTCGAAATCAAACTCATTGCTATCGCAACTTGTATTTGAAACTCCCACAACTATCAGTGATAGAAGAACTAATGATAAAAAGCCAAATCTAAATTTCATATTTACTAAGGCATTAAAAGTTGATTGAACTGACGAAATGAATAACGAAAATAATTTAAATCAATATCCCCATTTATTCCATTTATATTGCCAGTGTGAGAGAATTGCCAGATAACCCAATCGTTTTCTTTTATATTTGGTTCATTGTGCAAATCGCTCATCCAAATGAGACTCTCTGGGAAATGATCCACAATGTAAAGTTTATAGCAGTCTTTGTTTGTATAAATAATAGGTCGCACTCCGTAATGTTCATACAATTCGTGCTCAAGCTTTATTAATTCATTTGTCACTCTCTTGATATAATCTTTGTCATTGCTGTACCTATTTGCTGGCGAATGTTCTACATCAATAGCTGGAATCAAATCGGCACTACCCACTTTTGCATGACGAATAAAATGTTGAGCTTGCCTTTTGCCATCTAAACCAAACGTATAGAAATGATATGTACCAACTTTAATACTAGACCGTTTAGCTTTATTGTAATTTTCCTTATACTTCCTATCGGTGTGTGATATCCCTTCAGTCGATTTGATGTAAGCAAAAGAGATGCCTTCATTGTTCAGTTGTGCCCAATTGATTGACCCATTATGATGAGACACATCCACACCTCGCACCACGTATTTGTAACTATACTTATTGTCATAAAATGAGTGGTACTGCTCCCTACTCGATTTTTTGATAGAGTCGATAATAATAAGAAAAACCGACGAGACAAGTATCATTGAAACAATCAAAATAAGTATAGACTGTTTCTTATATTTTTTGTTTTTGTTCTTACGCAATGAATTGATACTTTAGCTCGTCGATTTATTATCTATGTTTTGACAAGTCATGACCTGTCAAAACAGTCTGCAAATTATTTTCATCTCCTTACTTCATGTCAGTTACTCATCGATCGCTGGCGTGAGTTTGTAACTCGTGTTTGACGAAGGCAAAGCAATATTTCTCTACGTGACACATGCTTTGCAAAAGCGCACACCTTGTCACTCGTTACCTTTTTACTTCTCCTCACTCTTCACTCTTCACCCTTTACAAGGAATCTTATCAATCCTCCGCTGATGTCTTCCTCCTTCGAAAGGAGTATTCAGAAAAGTAACAAGGATTTCGTAAATCTCTTCATCCTCCAAGAATCTTCCAGGCAAAGAGAGAATGTTGGCATCATTGTGAGCACGCGCCAAATAGGCTAACTCTTTGTTCCAACAAAGAGCTGCTCTGATATGCTGATGCTTATTGACCGTCATATTGATGCCATTGCCCGAACCGCATATAGCAATGCCAGGATAGCAATCGCCAGACTCAACCGCTTTGGCCAATTGATGAGCAAAATCTGCATAGTCAGTAGATTCGCCACTATAAGTGCCAAAGTCTATGTAAGGAATTGCTTTCTCTTCCAACTTCGAGATGATGAAATCTTTGGCATGTAAGCCTGCATGGTCGCTGGCCAAACCAATAGGTTTAACCGATTCGCCAAACAGCGACTGGTTATCAGTTTTCATTTAAAAAGTCTTTTACTTGTTTGTAAACGTTCTTAGCAGTGAAGCCCATTTTTTCGTCCAGCACAGTATATGGAGCTGAATATCCAAATGAGTCCATACCCCAAATAGCTCCATCTGTGCCTACAAGGCCCAAAAGAGTAACGGGTAGTCCAGCAGTAAGTCCAAAAACCTTTTTGCCATGTGGCAATACTGTTTGTTGGTATTCTTTGCTTTGCGTTCTGAATAGGCCTTCGGTNNTTTGATGCCATCATCGTTGAGCAACTTAGCACCTTCTACCAATGTAGATACTTCCGACCCTGAGGCTAATAGAATAACATCATAGTCCGCATAGTCTTGCACAATATAAGCACCTTTTGCAGTTTGCAATGCTTCATTATAACGACTCTCTTTTGCAGGGAGATCTGTTATATTTTGTCTTGAAAGAATCAATCCGGTGGGTGTTTTAGCATTTTCGAATGCTAATTTCCACGCCACTGTCGTCTCGTGTACATCCGCAGGACGCAACACAAGCATGGCATTGTTGCCACTATGATTTTGCAATTTCTCGAGCAATCTTATTTGAGCTTCGTGCTCCACGGGTTGATGAGTTGGTCCGTCTTCGCCCACTCTAAAGGCATCGTGTGTCCATACAAAAATTACGGGTTGCTCCATTAAAGCTGCAACACGTATAACGGGTTTCATATAATCTGAAAAGACGAAGAATGTTCCACATGCTGGGATTACTCCACCATGCAAACTCATCCCAACACACAAAGCAGCTAAGGTAAGTTCTGAAACTCCCGCTTGAAGGAATGCTCCAGAGAAATCACCATGTTGCAATGATGTTGTTTTCTTCAAGAAACCATCCGTTTTGTCAGAGTTGGATAAGTCGGCAGAACCAACAATCATATTCTCTACATTTTCGGCTAACACAGAAAGCACATTGGCAGAAGCAACACGTGTTGCTTGATTTGCTTTTTGCTCAATCTTCTCCCAGTTGATATCGGGAAGTTCACGGTTGAACCATTTTTTCTTTTTATCGGCTAGTTCAGGATTTTCTTTTTCCCATTTTGCAGCGGCTTCTTTCTTTTCTGTCACTATTTTCCTTAGTTCGTCTGCTCTCTTTTCGTATAATTCGGCTACTTCGGGGAATATTACAAAAGGAGTATCATTGTTACCACCCAATCCTTCAATTGTTTTAATGATACATCCACCGGCTGCTGTTAGCGGTTGACCGTGCATAGATACTTGTCCTTCAAAAAGCTCATTGTCGGAGGTCAATGCTCCCTTACCCATAATGGTTTCACCAATTATAAGGGTTGGTTTAGTTTTTTCGGCTTTTGCAGCTGTTAGTGCATCACGAATTTCTTGTGTGTCGTTACCATTAATTGTAATTACATGCCAGTTCCATGCCTCATATTTTTTGGCAACATCCTCGCTTGTCACCGCATCTGTCATTGTTGACAGCTGAACACTGTTTGAATCATAAAACATGATGTAATTGTCCAAACCCAAATGTCCAGCAATTCTACCAGCACCTTGCGATATTTCCTCTTGTATACCTCCATCAGAAATGAAAGCGTAGATTGTTTGATTCATGCTATCGCCCAAGCGGTGTTTCAAAAACTTTGCTGCAATAGCAGCACCCACACCGTAAGTATGACCTTGTCCCAATGGCCCAGAGGTGTTTTCGATGCCACGCATCACGTCAATTTCGGGGTGACCAGGTGTAACACTATCCCACTGGCGGAATTCTTTTAAATCGTCTAATGAAAACTTACCGCTCAAGCACAACACCGAATAGAGCATGGGAGACATGTGTCCAGGATCGAGAAAAAACCTGTCGCGCGATTCCCATTTAGCATTGTCGGGGTCATATTCTATAAATTCTGAAAACAGAACATTTATAAAATCAGCAGCGCCCATTGCACCTCCAGGATGACCCGACTTCGCTTTTTCTACCATAGATGCCGACAATATGCGAATATTGTTTGCGGCTTTCTTCATAAGATTGATATCATTCATACTATTATATATTTATAGAGATTTATTTCTAAGCTTTTTACAGATAAACATGTTTTCATGCTAATTAAAAACATCTATCTTTTACAAAGATAGTGATTTATCGTAAAAAGAACGAAAACTATATATGAAAAGACCCATCTTTTTTCATAACTTTGTTATGTGCAATTTATCCCGCATTATTCACGTTTTTAGCTTTGTGTAGATGCTAGGCGTCGAACTCTGCCGACATAGTCCTCTATTTCAAAGAGTTTGTAACAAAGCAGATGCGCAAAGATAAAAGCGAACATACCCTAGAGTGGGAATTATAATTATAAAATTGAACCAATTATACTTCTGACTATCAGCTGACAAGGTGTGTAAGGTTTATAATGTGATGAATAATGTGGGTTATGTCCTAACAATCAAAACTATGTCTTTGAGCAAAAATAAAATAAGTTACATACAATCGCTGAAACAAAAAAAGTATAGGAAAGAACACAACACTTTTGTTGCCGAGGGCTCTAAACTTGTCTTCGATTTATTACCACACATGAAGTGTCAAATACTTGTTATTGCTGAAGGAATAAATGATAATATTCCTTCTTTTGAAGCAGAAGAAACAATTATTGCCACCCACGCCGAAATCAAAAAAGCATCGCACTTGGCTACCCCACCCGAAGTCTTGGCTGTGTTTTATCAATCGCAACAAGATTATTCTACAATAGATCTCACACACAAATTAAGCCTTATATTGGATGGCATACAAGATCCTGGTAACTTAGGTACAATAATACGCATTGCTGATTGGTTCGGAATTGAAAATATATTCTGTAGTCGCGATACTGCCGATGTTTACAACACGAAAACCGTACAATCCACTATGGGCGCATTATCCAGAGTAAATATCCACTATACGAATATCATTGACTTGGTAGCTCAATATAGTAATTCGCCGATTTATGGCACTTTTCTCAATGGAGAAAACATCTATACTGAACCACTTACTCCCATGGGGTTCATTGTGATGGGAAATGAGGGAAAAGGGATACGTCCCGAAATTGAAAAACTGATCACACACCGACTTTACATTCCCAGCTTTTCAACTAATAACACTACTTCCGAATCGTTGAATGTGGCGGTGGCTACTTCGGTGGTTTGCTCGGAGTTTAGGAGGAGATTTTAAATAGTCTATTCGTATCAAATACTCAAAACGGGGAGTTTTCTGGAAAAATAAAGGACTAATTCTATAAATAAGTAATCAATAAAATTTAATTGAACATTTAGTCCCGATATTTTTCAGTACTTCATCAAGTCTCTGTTTGAGATTTTTGAAGTTGGTAAAGGCATCAAATGGTAACCACTGATATTTCACGAACCTCCATAATATTTCAATCTTATTCAGTTCAGGAGAATATGGAGGAAGAAAATACACATACATATCTGCCTTTTCCCATAGTTTCTTTTTAGCCTTGAAGATTTTGCTTCTATGTATTGGAGCATTATCTAAAATAAGAATGGTTCTTTTTGTTATTGTTTGGACAAACTCATCTAAATATGCAATCAAATCAATTGATTTGAACCCCCCTATGACCATTTTTGAGTAGAGTTTGCAATCCAAATTCATCAATCCAAAAACGCTTAATTTTTGAGCCTTTTTTGAGGGAAGTAATATAGGATTGTCTTTATGTTGCCAAGCATAAGGTACATTAGGATTCAAGCCAAAATGAGACTCATCTCCAAAATATAAATCGATGTAATCTGCTCTATCTAAATCCATAAGTTGTTCTATTTCGTGTTGCTGTTTATCAAATAACGCTTGATTACGAAATGATTTTAAGGATAAGCGAATACGCTTCCAACTATAGCCCAGTTTCTTTTAAAAAATTCTGTAATGTTAATTTACAGACTTTTATATTATACTTTTTCTCTAACTCATCAAGCACTGGATTCAAGTTCCGATTATGCTCTTTTAGCAGTGCAGGCAACTCTTGTCTGACAGATTCTAACTTTACTTTAGGACCGCGACCTTCAGCAATGGATAGAGTAGTGAATCGATCTTCTTCTTGGGATTGCTCCCATGCATTGAAGAAATAATAAAGGCTAGTTCGTCCAACTTTGGTTATACTACAAATTGATTTCATTGAATGTTTATCATTCGATAACAAAAGACTTAGACTGCGACGACGGACAACAGAATTATTGCTCGTTTTGTACAAATTTTCCAATTGTTCTTTTTCTTTCTCTGTTAATTGCACTACTCTCATATATTATTCATCTATTTGATTATTAGGTAAATATACGAATATTTTCTGAGTTGTGCAAGAATGTTCATGTAAATATTTTCTATTACTTACTATTTGATTATTGACTTATATTTTTAAAACTTTGAATTATGGATACTAGAAATTGGAAAAACAGCACATCTGCTCATGTTTTCTTCACAATATTGTTCTTCAAAATGATATTGTTTGGTGTATCCACTGCATCGGCAGAGAAGAATGAAAAGCTCAACGTTTTATTTATCATTTCAGATGATTTGACCACATCCGCATTGTCTAACTATGAGAACGCACT
>DENY01000165.1 GCA_002359825.1 Bacteroidales bacterium UBA2632 | reverse complement strand
AAATTGATATCTCTTAAAATGTGTAGATAATTTGAGAGTAAGATAAGTTACATGATAGAAGCAAAAACACAAAATTCGAGTAGATTAAGGTTGGTAATGGATATTACGTAAAGGAATTAGACATACATTAGCAGACTATAATCTTTCCATAAATATGATAGTCTCCATCAATAAAAAAGGATGCCCCGCTTTGTGACATCCTTTTATATTGATTCCTTTCAACATGTTTTTATATGTAGTGTTTCTTTATTTTGCTACTACTGCATTTTCCAATATTTGACTTGTATCTTGCGCAATCGTAAGTTCCTCATCAGTAGGAATAATCACCACCTTCACCTTGGAAGTTGGTTTGCTGATAACTGCTTCTCTCGATTGAGTGGCTCCATTTAAATCATCGTCAAGTTCGATGCCCATATACTCCATGTTTTCACAAACGGCTTTTCTCATCGAAACCATGTTCTCTCCTACTCCACCTGTGAAGACTAAAATATCTACTCCGCCCAATACTGCAGCATAAGAACCTATATATTTTTTAATTCTATAGTTATACATCTTCATTGCAAGTATGGCACGCTCTTCTCCTCGATTAACAGCGTCTTCAATCTCTCTCATATCTGAAGAAATACCAGAGATACCTAACACTCCCGAAAACTTATTGATTAATGTTGATACGCCTTGTGTTCCCAAATGTTCTTTTTCCATCACATACGAAATAACCCCAGGGTCTATATCACCTGTGCGCGTTCCCATCATTAGTCCTTCCACAGGGTTCATGCCCATACTGGTATCGATAGACTTACCATTCAGGATGGCAGCAGTAGATACTCCGTTTCCAACATGTGCAGTGATAATACGTTGAGAATTATAAGGAACATCCAGGAACTCACAAACACGTTTCGACACATATCTGTGACTTGTTCCATGAAAACCATATCTTCTAATATTGTGTTTCTCGTACAATGAGTACGGAAGTGGATAAAAATAGGCGTAATCAGGAAGTGTTTGATGGAATGCTGTATCAAAAACTGCTACTTGAGGTGTGCCAGGCATAAATTCGTTGATTGCATAAATACCTTTCAGGTTTGGAGGATTGTGCAAAGGAGCCAAATCGATACACGCTTCTATCATATTGGTCACCTCCTCATCAATGAGCACACTCTCGTTAAACTGCTCACCGCCATGAACCACACGATGCCCAACAGCACCAATTTCATCCATGGACTTTATGCAACCATACTTGTCGCTAATTAATACACCCAGTATATATTCTATTCCCGCTCGATGCTCGAGCACTTCACCCTCCAACAAAACTTTTTGTCCATCAGGCAATTCTAGTTTTAAGAACGATCCAGCTAATCCTATTTTTTCTACAGCTCCTTGAGCCAATACTTCGTGGCTATCCATGTTGAACAGCTTATATTTAATCGATGAACTTCCACAGTTCAATACCAATATCTTCATTTTACTACTTTTTGATTGTGACTAAAAAATTGCATTGTTCACTCCAATAGGTTTTTCACCTTCGTATAGATAAAAGCCTTTTCCTGTACGTATACCTAATTGCTGAGAGCGATATAGTTTCCATAGTATAGGATGCGGTTTGTACTTTTTATCGCCATAGTCGTTGAACATTGCCTCCATTAACGATACAAGCCGTTCGATACCAACAATATCAGCTAATCGAAAAATTCCAAAACGTTGTGCATATATCACCGTAAACGTTCTGTCAATATCTTCCATGGAAGAAACTCTCTCCATCAGTATTTCACATGCTTCGTTCAGCATTATAGTAACTAGCCGGAGACTTACATTCCCATTGCTTTCATTTATCTTATGTGGCGTATAGTTAATAAGCTTTGCAAACAGTACCACCCTATTGAAGACTTCTTCCGAAGTGTACATACCACTCACAATTTCCAACACATTGGCCCCTGCATGAGATACGGGGAAGTAGAGGCTTACACAGCGCTCTTTATGTTCAAGTTCTGCCGCCAACTCGCTGATTATAACTATTGAACCATTTGTTGCAATAATTGCATCTGGTTCAAGCACCTCTTCCAGCTTCTTAAAGATATTTTTTCGAAGCTGAGTGCTTCTTCTTCCTTTCTCAGAATAACGACTACATTCCACTACAAAGTCACACCCTTCAAAATCGTCATAAGACAATGTTGGAGTAATTCGGTTCATAATACCACGTTTCTCAGCTTGAGTCAACCCCCAGTTTTCAACTTTAGTTGTTAAATCATTGCTGAGTTTATTCATAACATACTCTATGCGTTCCTCTGATTCTTCCATGAAAACCACCTCGAGTCCTGCATTAGCTGTCAAATTGACAATGTTTCGTCCCTCTTTACCGCACCCCACTACACCAATCTTTGAAAATAAAGATCGTTTCGTTTTTTTTGCTGCATGACTTAGTCCAAACTGCTCAAGCGGTTCTATAATTAACTCACTCATCTGTTTATATTTATTTGTTTTTTTTATTTTCTATTGCTTGGTTGGCAGTTACAGCCACCATTGTGTATATATCTTCTACCGAACATCCACGCGACAAATCATTTACTGGAGCAGCCATTCCTTGCAATATAGGACCAATTGCTTCAGCTTTGGCCAATCGTTGCACCAGTTTATAGGCTATATTTCCCACTTCCAATGAAGGGAAAACTAAAATATTGGCTTTACCTCCTAATGGACTCCCTGGAGCTTTACTATTGGCAACCAATGGAACTATTGCAGCATCTGCCTGCAATTCGCCATCTATCAATAAATTAGGATTCATCCCTTGTGCTAATTTGGTTGCTTCCACTACTTTGTCTACCAATTCATTTTTCGCACTGCCTTTTGTAGAGTAGCTTAACATAGCAACACGTGGCTCATCCTTCATCAGAGCACTCCATGTTTGTGCAGATGTCACAGCAATCTGAGCCAACTCATCAGCGTTTGGATTTGGCATTACAGCACAATCTGCAAAAAGCAATACTCCTTGTTCACCATATTCTATCAATGGAGTAAACATCAAAAATGCACCCGAAACCACCCGTATACCTGGTATAGTTTTTATAATTTGTAATGCAGGACGCAATACATTGCCAGTGGTGTTTTCAGCACCTGCAATCTCCCCATCAGCATCACAATTCTTTATCATCAAACAAGCTAAATACAAAGGGTTTTCGACAAACGCCTCAGCTTTCTCTGCGGTCATTCCTTTGTGCTTCCTCAGTTCTACAAGTAAATTGATATATTCATCTTTCTTGTCATGCGTTTTAGGATTCACGATAGTAGCTTTCCCAATATTCAGAAGATTCAAAGATGTTGCTTTTTGCAGTATCTCTGTTGCATCTCCAATTAACACAATATCAGCCACACCGTCTGCTATAAGTGAGTTAGCTGCACGCAATGTACGATCCTCTGTACTCTCAGGTAATACAATACGTTGTTTATCACTCTTCGCACGAGCAATAATTTTCTCTATTAATTTCATTGTAGTCTTTTTTGTTCTTTTTGTATTAGTCTCGAATTCAAATCTGAATGAATAATAGGTTTCAAATTCGATGCATTACAAAAATACTAAAAAAAAAGGAGTTGACGTTTGTATTGATGGATAAAAGAAGTTAGGACATTTAAAATAGAGAAGTAGAATCCTCAATAAAAAAAAGATGATAAAAATAAATTACACTTATTTTCTTATTCCAAGAACAAAAAAAATTCATGGAATGTTTAATAATCAGCTAATCGAATAAATGGTTAGAATCTTAATCCGAAAGCATTATGAAAACAAAAGACGATTCAAAAGACAAGAAAAAAGTAGTAGAAGGCTCTAAAAAGAGTACGAGTATGGCTGATAAGAAGCCAGCTGATAAAAAAAGCGATAGCAAGAATGCAAAGTAATTTTTTGCAGAGAAATAGCTAAAGCCCATCGACTTATTCGGTGGGTTTTTTTGAATCATTTTCAAAAGCATCTATTTAGATTATAAAAACATTTTGATTGAGGAGTTGGTCCCTTTGCTGTATATAATTTCTTCTCAACATTCATATTTATGTATTCTC
>DENY01000157.1:3902-4241 GCA_002359825.1 Bacteroidales bacterium UBA2632 | reverse complement strand
AATCGAGCTAAGACAACAGAAATTATGAATCCAATGCCTTGTGTACTAAATTGCTGTGCAAAAGTCCACACCATTCCTGATATTGCTTTATTTTTTAAAGACATTCTATGGGATTAAATAATTCTGAAATAATCAATAAAAAATAAAAGCTTGATAATGATAAGAGACTATTAATCACGTCCATGCAGATGTTATTTATTTGTTTAATTGGGTTACTGATTCTTGTTTACTTCTATATTATTGATTTGTTTAATTTATAATATTCATATCACTAAACGCATAAAGAGGTAATATGTTTAAACTTGTCTGTGCAAATAGTAATATTTGCAAAAAAAATAG
>DENY01000157.1:999-3815 GCA_002359825.1 Bacteroidales bacterium UBA2632 | reverse complement strand
GATTGAAATAAAGGTTCATTAAAAAACAAAAATAAACTACAGCTGTTCTATTATTATTATAATCACTTTCGATATAATATTTCTTTAATTTTGAAAAAAGATTTTTATTTATTATGGCCAAAACCTGTTGTATGTTTAATTATGGACCTCACTACCGTGATGCAATTTTCTCTAAAATTGATAAAGAGCTGAAGTATCATTTGTATTTTGGCCATAAATTTCCTGGTACAATTAGAAAAGCAGATTTTTCTCAATACCAAAACTATCAAAAGGATCTGAAGAATGTTTTTGTGAAGAATCTTTATTGGCAAAGGGGAGCCATAAGAAATGTGTTCAAACCTTATGAAAACTATATAATGACGGGGGAGTTGAGTGGTGTTACGACTTGGATTGTAATGGTGTTGGCTAAGTTTTCGAGAAAAAAAGTTTATTTATGGTCACATGGTTGGTATGAAAGAGATGGTATGGTGAAATCATTTTTCCGGAAAATGTTTTTTGGACTTTCACATAAAGTTTTACTCTATGGTGATCATGCAAAGCAGATAATGATGAATCATGGATTCTCTGAGGATAAGCTAATTGGAATTTACAATTCTCTCGATTATGACAGGCAAAAAAATGTGCGGAATAAACTAATCTCTACAAATGTGTTTTCTGAAAAATTTGGAAATAACTATCCTGTTCTTGTATATATTGGGAGAATTCAAAAATGGAAACGATTAGACTTATTGATTGATGCAATCATAAAAATGAATGAGGATGCATTTTATGTAAATCTAATCATTATTGGATCTGAATCAGAAGATACTGGAATTTATGATTATATTGAAAAAAACAATGTTTCTGATCAGGTTTGGCTGTATGGAGAAACTTATAACGAAGACGAAATTGGGTCATTGATTTACAATTCTAATATTTGCGTTTCCCCAGGAAATGTAGGACTCACTGCCATTCATTCGCTGATGTACGGAACTCCTGTAATTACTCATAACGATTTTGGATATCAAGGACCTGAAGTAGAAGCTATAAGCGATGGAGTAACTGGTCTATTCTATAAAAGAAATGATTCTCACGATTTAGCTTGTAAAATTCGTGGGTGGTTAGAGAAACATCCATCTACTAATGAGGCTTTAAGAGAGAAGTGCTATAAAATAGTTGACGAAAAATATAATCCATATTACCAAATTGAGGTACTTAGAAATGTTGTAGGGGAAGGATAGTTATCTGAGAATGATAAATTTAATTGTTAGAGTCTACTTTCTCAAGTTCATTATCTTTTATCTTATCAACTTTCAAATGAATTTCTTTTCTATTTCTTATCAATCTTGGTGGATTGCCACCAATAATACTATATTCTGGAAAGTCTTTCGAAAGTACGCATCGAGCTGCCACAATTGACCCCTTTTTTACTGTTCTTCCTGGTGTGAATAAAACATCTCTACCAATCCACACATCGTCTTCTATTATTGCTTTGCGAGCACCACTGCCGCCTTGTAACCTCATCGGTATGTCTGTTCTTTCAAAAGCATGATTTGCGGAAAGGAAATAACAATTTGGACCCATCATTACATCTTTGCCAATTTCGATATCGCCAGGTAAATAACAATTTATACCAATTGAAGAATTGTCCCCTATTTTTAGTCTAAATCCACTTCCAAACTTTGCACGTCTTTCTACATTTACATTCTTACCGCATTCTAAAAAAATATTTTTGCAACATAAATAACGCAACCTCCTCATGTACTTACCTCCGTAGGGTGAGTACGATCCGGGTAACCAAGTCAAGATAGATTTATATAAGATTAGAGCTAAAAGTTGAGTGAATTTAAATTCAAGATGTTTGTATCGCATAACATGTTTGTTTAATAGTGTTTCTTAAGGCTTGAATAATTAGTTTGTTTTGTTGAAAAATAACTAAGCTAAGTATGCATATTTATTACAACATTTCAATCTATTGACTTGTTCAAAGCTTTATCGATATGGAATTTGGTTCATGATAACTCGTTGAACTNNTAATGTTTGTTTTTCTTGTAATTTAGTATCTCAGTTGCAGTAATTTTACGATTATATGAATTCTAAAATAAAAAAAGGATTTTAGTTTTTCAACTAAAACCCTTTTGAGTTATTAAATTCTTGTCAAATACAATAAGAAGTGTTTTCTTATTGTTTTCGACGTCCTTTTATTTTATATGTGAAACCATAGGGTGTTTCATCATCTTCAAATTGGATGTCAAAAGTAATGCTATCATTGTTTACTATGCTTCCATCAAGAATGTTGATCTTGGCTTCTAGACTACTTTTTTGATTTACTGACGATTGAGTCGCAAACCCTTCATTTGAATCTATAAGTTGAGCCTCTGTCTGAAACTTCCAGAATTCGCCATTATCTTTTATGACAATTGATTCATTCGCTGGCGTCATTAGAGTTGAAACTGTAAAAGGGCCGTAAATTATATTATTATCAATATAGGCACTTACTGTCCAATCACCGTTCAAATTAGTTTCTGGTAAATTGCTTAGTTCATTTTCTAAAGTTTGATCACAGGCTACAGTAATGAATAGTAGCATGAATAAGGAGAAGAATAATATTTTTTTCATGAAAATTGGTGTGAATTTTGATTTTTAAATTGTGTTTGTACTACTGAATTATCCAATTACTTAATAGTAACCTTAGTGATTTCCGTTTTTTCTAACTCAGGATATGTAATCTTTACATAATAATCGCCTTTAGGTACTGAGACTGGAAAGGATTGGTTGTATCTAGGAAGTTTAATGGATTCTATCAGCTTTCCAGTAGATGTGTAGCTTTCAGCAAT
>DENY01000157.1:0-902 GCA_002359825.1 Bacteroidales bacterium UBA2632 | reverse complement strand
TGAGGTTGATTTTCCTCGGGATTATCACTTTCTGGATTCCTAGCTCTGTTTATAATAACGTCGGGAAGTAATGATTCATCTAGGTTTGTGTTATGAATATTAGTGTCTCTACCTTTCAGAATATCTTTCATGTTGTCCCAGACAAACCATAAGTGTGTATAACCATCTCGATGTGTCCAATCTATCTCATTGTTCTCTACCGTAATATTATATGAAGGTCCAGTTGTTTTATCTGCTGTCCAATTACAAATAGAAAAGCCTACATTCGTAAAAGCTCTTCTTTTAGAATAAATCTTATTATTTCGGAGAGTCATGTTATTCCCGCCTGCTATTCCCATACCATATTGACCAGGATTAACTACAATGTTATTTTCTGCAACTTGATAAGATCCACCCCAATCGCCTAGAAGAATTCCACCACCTGATGGCGATGGTCCACCACCTCTAATCCAATTGTTTGCAACACGTATTGGGCTTTCAGGTGTTCCATGAGAATAGAAAATATTAATATTATCATCAGGCGAACTTTCACCTTCTATATTTTCTATAGCATTATAAGTAATGCTATTGCCAGCACCACTACAATGTCTAAATTGAACTGCTTGAGAAGAAGCTGAACCACCTCGTAAACTACCTAAGACGTTTTTCACGTCATTGTGTTCAAATCTCACATTTCCAGTGCAGCTCGCAGCTATAAATGCTTGATGAACATTTTCAAAACTACAATCAGTGACAAGTATATTTGTTCCTTTTTCAGCATAAATTGCTGTTTTAATATCTATATTTGTGAATTTGCAGTTTTTTATAATAATATTACTGCCACCCCAAAGAGTTATAGCAAAACCTTTTAAATTTGAAAATTCTAATCCCTCAATAATAATGTTGCTTTTATTTACATATTC
>DENY01000294.1 GCA_002359825.1 Bacteroidales bacterium UBA2632 | reverse complement strand
GCTTTATCGCATTACTTTGTGGGAGACTCCAATATTGGCAACTATTTCGGAGCTTTACTTTAAAGAGACTAATCAAAAGCCCAATCTCGAATACATGGAAAAGGTTACCATTGAAAAGGCTCAGCTCTTGAAGCAACACAACATCACCTTTTCGCTCTTTGGTATGCGCCGTAGATTTAGTGCCGAAGTGGAGGATAGGGTAACTGATTTGTTGAAGATTCATTCGGGTGATAGTTTTTTTGGGACTAGCAATGTGTATATGGCATACAAACACCATTTAAACGTGTCGGGCACGCATCCACATGAGTGGGTTCAGTTTCACGGCTCAATATATGGTTACAAAATGGCCAACTATATGTCCATGGAAAATTGGATAAATGTGTATGATGGGGATTTGGGAACAGTGTTGACTGATACTTATACTACAGAGATATTCTTGCAGAACTTCAGTAAGAAACATGCGGCCCTATTCACTAGCTTGCGCCATGATAGTGGCGATGCCATAGAGTTTGTAGATAAAGTAATTGAACGCTATGAAGAGTTGAGAGTAAATCCTCAAATAAAATACATTGTTTTTTCAGATAGTTTGAATGTAGATAAAGCAATTGCTATAAAAGAGTATTGTGGAGATCGAATTGGAGCTTCTTTTGGTATTGGCACCAACCTTACAAACGATGTTGGTAACAATATAAAAGGAATGAACATTGTGATGAAGCTATTCCGTTGTAAAATGACAGAAAAAGAGTCGTGGCACGAGTGCGTAAAGCTTTCGGATGTAGAAGGTAAGCATACAGGTAGCAAACGAGAGATTCATTTGGCACAAGAAACATTGGATTTGTTGTAGAAACATTAAGACAACAAACAGAAAGGGTTCAGCTTTTAATTAAGTTGAACCTTTTTTGGTTTCTACAATAACTGACTCAAATCTTTCGCTGGCGCAAGTCTCCAGACTTGTGTCTCTAACTTAATTCACAATGGCACAGGTCGGAGACCTGCGTCAGCCTGTTAGATAATAAATTGTTATCTTTGTAATTGAAGGAAATAGTTTGTCAAATAATAAAACAACAATAATAATATGGCAGGACATAGTAAATGGTCAAATATTAAAGCACGTAAGGGTGCTCAAGACAAGAAGAGAGCTAAAATATTTTCGCGCGTAATCAAAGAAATAACAATAGCAATCAAGGAGAATGGCAATAATGGAGATCCAGAAACTAATCCCGCACTGAGAAATGCAATACAAAATGCACGTGGTGCAAATTTACCAAAAGATAATATTGAAAGAGCAATAAAGAGGGCTACTGGTGCAGACTCTGAAAACTATAAACATATCAATTTTGAGGGCTATGGACCTCATGGAATAGCCATGTTTGTTGAGTGCACCACAGACAACACTAACCGAACAGTTGCCAATGTAAGAGCTATCTTCAATAAATATGGTGGAAGTTTGGGAACGAATGGTTCTTTGGAGTTCTTATTTGATAGGTTTGGCGTGTTTTCTATTGAAAAAGAGAAATTAGATACAGATTGGGAAGAGTTGCAATTTGTTTTGATAGAACATGGCGCTGAATCGTTTGAAGAGGAAGATGAAGTCTATTTAATCTATTCTGATTACAAAAGCTTTGGCACTGTTTCTGACAAACTTCTCGAGTTGGATATTGAAACACAAAGTGCTGCAGTGGAGTTAATACCTAATCATACAGAAGAATTACCATTGGATCAAGCATTGACTATTATAAATATGATTGAGGCATTTGAAGATGATGATGATGTGCAGAATGTATATCACAGCCTTGAATTGACAGACGAGTTAAGTGAAGAATTGGTAAAGATGTAAAGCATAAGTAGTACAGCTTTTTTCAGTTTTGTTTTGACCACTGTAGCCCCGCAATCTATTTGAACTCAAAGAAGCCCTCCAGATTGTTCCCGCAAACTGTTTGAACTAAACGGAGACCTCCGTAGGTCAAAACAAAATATTTCAAAACGCTTAATGGCTTTAACTCATTGGCTCGCTCGCACGCATTTGCAATGTGTGTGTCGCGTTAGCGAAATTATTCAGCAAAGAGCTGAGCCTGTAATTTAACACTCAAAAAATGCTGGTCACAGAACTCTGTCAGCCAGAGTTTGTGTATCTTTGTTTCTCACTATATAGAAAATAAACGCAAGGAGTTATGAAATTAATTGGTAATATTATCTGGGTTGTGTTTGGAGGAATTATTATAGCTATTGAATATGTATTAGCAAGTATTCCCTTCTTTGTATCAATTATTGGTATTCCTTTTGGAATTCAGAGTCTGAAAATGGCAACTGTTGCACTTTGGCCATTTGGTAAAAAGGTAATAGTGACAGAAAAAAGCACAGGATGTCTGTCTGCAATTATGAATATCATCTGGTTCTTTATTGGAGGCGTTTGGATATGTCTTACTCATTTTGGTTTCGGATTGCTCTTTTACATTACAATAATTGGTATTCCATTCGGTCATCAGCACATGAAGTTGGCAGGATTAGCGTTAACAGCATTTGGAAGAGNNTGAAAAGTGAAAAGTGAAAATTTTGCTTGTCTTTTTATTCTGTTGCAAACTATTCAAAACTATAAAGCATAAAAAACTCCCCGATAATTCGGAGAGTTTTTTATTTATTGTATAAATCGTTAAAGCGATTAGTTATGCTTTACCTGCACTACCTAAAACTTTTTCAGTTTTGTGCATGTATAGTTTTTTCAATTCTTCACGAGCTGGACCAAGATATTTTCTTGGGTCAAACTCAGCAGGGTTTTTAGCAAATTCTTCGCGAATTGCAGCAGTCATTGCCAAACGACCATCAGAGTCGATGTTTACTTTACAAACTGCAGAAGTAGCAGCTTTACGTAATTGCTCTTCAGGAATTCCAATTGAATCGCTCAACTTGCCACCATATTTATTGATAGTTTTAACATACTCTTGTGGAACAGAAGATGAACCATGAAGAACAATAGGGAAACCAGGAATACGACGCTCGATTTCTTCAAGGATATCGAAGCGTAAAGGTGGTGGAACTAAAACACCGTCTTCGTTGCGTGTGCATTGTTCTGGTGTAAATTTGAAAGCTCCGTGAGAAGTACCAATTGTAATAGCAAGTGAATCAACTCCGGTACGAGTAACGAAATCAACTACTTCGTCTGGCTCAGTATAAGTGTGGTGTTCTGCAACAACATCATCTTCGATACCAGCTAAAATTCCTAATTCACCTTCAACAGTTACGTCATGTTTGTGAGCATATTCAACTACTTGTTTAGTCAATGCCACGTTCTCTTCATAAGGGAGATGTGAACCATCAATCATAACAGAAGAGAAACCTGAGTCGATACAATCTTTACATAGTTCAAAGCTATCGCCATGATCTAAATGGAGAACGATTGGAATTTCGTAGCCCAATTCTTTTGCATACTGAACTGCACCTTGTGCCATATAGCGCAACAAAGTTTGGTTGGCGTACTTACGAGCACCACTTGAAACTTGCAAAATAACAGGAGATTTTGTTTCAACGCATGCTGAAATAATCGCTTGCATTTGTTCCATGTTATTGAAATTAAATGCAGGAATTGCGTATCCACCTTCAAATGCTTTTTTGAATAACTCTCTTGAGTTTACAAGACCTAAATCTTTATAACTTACCATACTTATAATGTTTTAAAAATTATTTTTTAAATTGGAAATACAAATGTACCATTTAAATATTTAACACGGAAAATATTCAGTGCAAGAGTCTATAAAAACATGCTCTAAAATGTGAATAATTTTAAACCTATAGTTCTTTATTTACAGATTGCACAGTTTGATCTTCATATTGCTATTAATATGCTCAATTAGGCTTTTTGTTTTTAGAGTTTTCAAGATTTATGAAGCATATGGTCAGCTAATTTAAAGACACAATAAATTGTTGTTCTTATTTATTATGCATAAATTTGTGTTGTTATACTTATGCAATTTGAACACAGGGTTGACGCTTTGAATCAACCTGATTTTTATAAAAAACTATTCTAATACATTTATATATTATGACAATAGGAATTCCTAAAGAAATCATGACGGGTGAAGCTCGTGTAGCTGCAAGTCCCGAAACAGTGAAAAAATTTATTGAGGATGGAGAGAAGGTTTTAATTGAAAAAGGAGCCGGCATCAATTCTCTCTATCACGATGAAGAGTATGTAGCTATGGGGGCCGAATTAGTATCAGATCCACTTGAGCTTTACAAAAATTCTGATTTAATTCTTAAAGTAAAAGNNTTTTCAACAAAGCATTGAATATGCACGAGGTAGATATGATGCATAAGGGGCAATATTTAATCACCTTTATTCATCCCGCATCCCCTGTCAATCACGAGATGGTGAAAAAACTTGCTGCAGCTGGTGTGATAAGTCTCACATTGGACGGAATTCCTCGTATATCGCGCGCTCAGAATATGGATGCTTTGACATCTATGAGTACTTGCGCTGGATACAAGGGTATTTTAATGGCCGCAAATGATCTATCGATTTTCATGCCTCAAATGTTTACTGCTGTAGGAATGTTGAAGCCCGCCAAAGTATTGGTAATTGGTGTGGGTGTTGCAGGTTTGCAAGCACTTGCCACGGCAAAAAGACTGGGTGCTATAACTTATGCGCTCGATATAAGACCTGCAGCAGTAGAACAATCAAAAAGTTTAGGTGCAAAAGTAATTGAATTTGATATCATTGCCGAGGTTAAAGTAGCAGAAGGAGGATATGCCAATAAACTCTCCGACGAATGGTTGAATAAAGAGCGACAAGTATTATCAGATATTATCGCCGATATGGATATTGTTTTCTGTAGTGCTTTAATTCCAGGAAAAGTTGCACCTGTAGTGTTGACAGAAGAAATGGTTAAAACCATGAAGAAAGGTTCTGTTATTGTAGATATTTCTATTGATCAAGGTGGTAATTGCGCAATAACAACTTCTGGGGAAAAAGAGGTAAAACATGGTGTGATGATTCAAGGTATAAAAAACATTCCTGGTTTGCTTCCTACAAGTTCTACTTGGATGTTTGCCAACAACGTTTACAATCTTGTGAAATACCTCACCAAGGATGCACAAATCTACTTAGACATGAATGACGAGATTGTCCGCTCTATTCTGGTAACTCACAATGGAGAAATTGTTCATAGCGGAACGAAAGAGGCAATGGGAATTAATTAGTGATAATAATGTACTTATGAATATAAATAGCTGTTTTGATGATTTAACTGATTATTAGAACAGCTATTTTTATTTTAAATCAATATACAAAATGAATCCTTTTATCTTAGTTTTAGTTTTTATACTCTCTACTGTTGTTGGGTATTTCATCATCAAAAAAGTTCCCAGTTTATTACATACTCCCCTCATGTCGGGGATGAATGCCTTATCAGGCATTTCTATTTTAGGGGCAATGGTGGCAATGGGTATATCCTACAAAATGGATGAACCCATTGTTGGACAAATTATTGCAGGAATAGCTATCATATTAGCAGCTATCAATGTAATGGGTGGTTTTGGAGTAACCCACAGAATGCTTCGCATGTTTAACAAGAAAAAATCGACAAGCAAATGAGCTTAACCCTATATTATACTATATGTGCCGTACTGGCTATTTTGGTAATAGCTGGTATTTGGATGATGAGTAAAGTCAAAACATCAGTTCAAGGCAATTTACTCAGTGCTTTTGGCTTATTCTCTG
>DENY01000287.1:3990-9073 GCA_002359825.1 Bacteroidales bacterium UBA2632 | reverse complement strand
GGTTGGCGGCCGGCGGGCGCAAACAATCGTTTCAGATTGGCGGGCGATTCAGTAGTTAATGTTTCTTTGGTAGAGTAAAACATCGATTTTTCATCGGGCGCAAGGGTGAAGGTTTCCATGGGCAAATCTTCTGCCACAATGGTAGATACCATGGTGAGCGGGTCGAGGTTGAACATGGTTCTGCCATTTTCTGTATCCGACACATACGACAACATGTCCGATTTTGGCATCCATTTGAGTTGCGATCGGTTGGTAGTTTCGCTCATGAGGGTGCGCTGTTGTTTGGTGTCAAACACTTCCAAACTGCCCGTAGTCTTGCCTCCGGGCAAAGTTTCAGAGGTATATATCAACACGTATCTTCCTGAGGGAGATATAGAGGATGATGTAACGCGTTTACCCTCCAAAATATCTTTGATATCTATATGGCGAGATGGATTGTTGGTCATATACACATTCAACAAGGAGTCTTTCTCGTCAGTTTTCACCTCTATTTTAAGTGCTGCTGCATCAAAAGGTGCTGTGTTGCTGGATAGTAGTTTGACCACCACACGCGAGTTGTTGAGCGTTCCGTCCAATGTGGCTTCTGCCGATCCTGCATTGGAGATGCTATCGGTAGTGTTGGATTTGGTGCCTTTTTTCTTACCATCTATGTATATCTCCAACATATTGGGAGAAGTGACAGTAAGTTTTGCCTTACCATAATTGTCGCCCGCAAGATAGAAGGAGAGCAGATGAATGGCATATTCGGATGGAGTCTTGTCTATATGAAAAAAACCAGCCGTGTCAGCTTTCAATTCGTGGGTGAAGCGTTCGTGCTTGGGAAATGAGATATCACTCGAAAGCAACTCTGTCTCAGAGAATTTGGTGTTCTTCAGATTGACGCTATCCAATAGAATGGGTTTTTGCAAAACAATGGGATCGAAGGTGCGAACCGTTTGTAGGGTCACTTTCGATTGAGCAAATAGTCCACTGGCGCATACCAGCAACGCTATGAGTATTTTGAATTTGTGCAACATGCGTTTTGATTTAATGTATATGTATATTTATAGAGGTGTGATCAATAATTGGTCCAAATGAAATGATTGGGAAAAAAGAGAGTGGGTTTTTCTGCAAAAAAACCGTACACGGCTGTTCCCGACCCCGACATGGAGGCATAGAGTGCTCCATTGTCATATAGTTGCTGTTTGATGGCTCCTATAGATGGATGCTTTATGAATATAGAGGGTTCGAAATCGTTGTGCATATGATTGCGCCACTCTTGAATGGGCATTTTCACTATCTCTCTGAGAGACATGGAGGGCTGTTTGGGAACTATCTGGGCATACGCTTCTTGGGTGGAAACCGATATATCGGGCTTGACTATCACCAAGAAATAATCTTGGAGCGATAGGTCGATTTCCTCCAGCTCGTTGCCTATGCCGGTGGCAAATGCGGGTTGGTTCTTCAAGAAAAAAGGACAATCGGCACCCAATTTTAGGGCAAATTGGTGTAATTTTTGGTGTGTGTATCCCAGTCCATAAGTTTCATTGAGTAGTGTGAGCATAAATGCGCCATCGGATGAACCTCCACCCAAGCCAGCTCCAGCGGGTATTGCTTTCAATAGATGTATATCGATATTGGGGATTTGTTTCTCTGCACTGAGTAGTGATAGGGCTTTGATCACCAAATTGTTTTGTGGTTGGTCGCCAATATCCAATCCGGTTGGAAAAAGTTGGTAAGGAAATTTTTCACCGGAAGGCATCACTTCAAGGGCATCTTTTAGCTCTATGGGATAGAAAACTGTCTCGATATTGTGGTAGCCGTCATCTCTACGAGAGACTACATTGAGACCTAAATTTATTTTTGCGTTAGGAAAGCATATCATATCGTCATTTTTTTAAGGGCAAACTTACATAAAAAACTTTAAACTTTAAAGCAGAATTCGTATTTGCTGACACAAGATACAATTTAAATTGTTGGTTTCGTAGCTGTATCTTTTATATTTACAGTTTAATTTAACAACTCATAGTTAGACACATACTGCTATATAATTGTTCAACTCTGTAACAAGTAGCATGAACGATACGTGGGGTATGGGTGTTTACTGCAATATATAGATTCTCTCTGATTGTTTTTGTGCCTACTGCAGTATTTTTTTATCAATCAGTTAGTTATAATGCTGGGGGTGTCTTCTGATCTGTCACTTATTAGTGGAGCAAGGTTGTAATTGTAAATTACGTTAATACTTTGGAAACTAATTGTGTGTTTCAAGTTTATCTTTTATATCTTTGCGGCTTACAAAAAATTAAAGCATGGATTTAAGAGATAGAATAATTCAACAAGCCGGAGAGCTTTTTGTGAAACATGGCATAAAAAGAATATCGATGGATGAGATTGCCTCTAAGTTGGGTATATCAAAACGAACTATATACCAGAACTTTGAAGACAAAGAGGATTTGCTACTGCAATATATTCGTCATACAGAGATGATGAAAGGTGAATATATTAAAGATTTTTCTACCAATGAACATACTGTAGTGCATGTGTTTCTCCGTACAATAGAAATGCACAAGGAGATTGATTTCTTCAATGTCCAATTTTTAGACGATGTGAAGAAATATTACCCTAAAGCTAAGCAAGAACTGATAGACCAACAAAATAGGGGAATTGTTTTTGTGAAACAGTTTTTGGAAGAGGGAATGAAGCAAGGTGTAGTGAGAAAAGACTTGAATATAGAAGTGGTTTCGTTTTTACTACAGGATAGCAACCGTACATTTATTGATGCTACTCGCTTGACTAACAAAACTTTTTCTAATTGGGAATTGTTTTTTACAAGCATGATTAATTTCATTCGTGGCATTTCTACAGCACGTGGCATAGAAATTGTAGATACCTTTCTCACAAAATACTATTCAGATATAAACGTATAAAACAAGACAGAATGATTATGAATTTAAAGCTAAACAAAACAATACGAGCAATGTCCATATCGATGGGATTGTTCTTGTTTTCAGCAACCATGTATTCGCAGCAGCCTTATGGTGTAGAAACTGACACTGCACAAACTCAAATAGTGGCAAATGATAGCTTAATAGTTGACCTTGATATGGCCCTCTCTATTGCTATGAACGAAAGCCCTACTATTAAAGTGGCTGACATGGAAATTGAGAAAAAGAAATATACACGCAAAAGTACGCAAGCAGCTCTTTTCCCACAGATAGATCTTGTTGGCCAATATACGCGCACCATTAAAAAACAAACCATGTATTTAGATGGTGGCTTTGGTGGCTTGATGGGGATGGACATCGATCCTACTCAATTTACTCCCGAGGAGTTGAAGATAGTGGATGTATTGGGTAGAGTGTTGGCTGGACCTGCTCCAGACCCCGCTGATGAACCCGAGGAAGCAGAAGGAATTCAGTTTGGACGTTCTAATATGTGGACGGCAGGTGCTGTGGTAAATTTACCCATTATTGTGCCTTCTCTTTGGAAAAACATTCAGCTAACGAGTGTGGATATTGAATTGGCAGTGGAAAAGTCACGCTCTTCGAAAATAGAGTTGGCCAACCAAGTGAAACAAGCTTTTTATGGTGTGTTGCTCGCACAAGATTCTTATCGGGTTTACAAGAAAACATTTGATACTGAGTCGGAAGTGTTGCAAGATATTCAATATAAATTTGATCAAGGTTTGGTGGCAGAATACGACCTTATTACGGCAAGTGTGAGATTACAAAATATCATTCCAGAGATGTTGCAAACAAAAAACTCGGTTCAGCTTGCTATATTACGCCTGAAAGCTCTAATGGGACTAAGTCTTGAAGTGCCATTGGGCATCACAGGATCTTTGGACAACTATGAAAACGAAATGTATGCAGAGTTGCTAGATGTGGATTTATCGTTGGTAAACAACAGCGATTTACGCCAAATAGATTTGCAAGTAGATCAATTGAAGAAAGTATTAGAATTGCGCACTTCGCAGTACTACCCTACTCTAACTGCTAGTTTAAATTATCAGTACATGAGTCAGAACAACGACTTCCGCTTCAAGGACTACAGATGGGACCCTTACGCAACAGCGGGTGTTACATTGGCTATTCCCATTTTTGATGGTGGAAGAAAGCACAACGACATAAAAGAGGCTAAACTAACAGTAGATCAAGTGAAATTGCAACGCGAAGACGCTGAGCGTCAAATAAAACTATCGCTGCAAAACCAAATAAATCAAATAGCGAAAAGCATAGAACAAGTAAACTCATTGAAAACCGCTAAAGAACAAGCCGAAAAAGGATATGAGATTGCACTGAAACGCTACGAAACAGGTATGGGAACGATTGTGGATGTAAATCAAGCAGCACTGGGTGTTACCAACACTGGATTGCAGTACAACAATGCAATTTACGATTACGTATCGGCTAAGTCGGAACTTGAGAAAGTTATTGGTGCTGATCAACCTATATTTTAAAATAAACACAAGAATAAAACAAGAAATAAAATAAAGACACTTATGAAAAGTATAAAATTATCGCACTTTGTTTTGCTGTTTGGAGCAACTGTTCTTTTTTCATGCGGACCAAAGACTGAAGAAGCACCCGAAGTGGTAAGACCGAAGGTGAAAGTAGAAACTGCTATCAAAAAAGATATTATGCAAAGCAGTGAGTATACTGCAACTGTGCCNNAACAAAATTTCTCCCGCTATGCCGGCACGTATTCGTAAAATACATGTAGAAGTAGGAGATAGAGTAAGAAGAGGTCAAACGTTGGTTACTTTAGACAGAACAAATCTGTCTCAATCTGAAACGCAGATTGCCAATTTGGAGCGCGACCTACAACGTTATAAAGAGTTGTATGAAGTGGGTGGAATATCCAAACAACAATTAGAACAACTTGAAGTGGAACTGACTGTTGCAAAAAGCTCATCGAGCAACTTATCTGAAAACACAACTTTGACCAGTCCAATTAATGGGATAGTAACACAAAGAAACTATGACTCTGGAGATATGCCTTCTGGAATGCACATATTGCAAATCGAAGATTTTAATCCTGTTAAATTGATGATCAATGTGTCAGAAAACTTATATACCAAAATTAGTAAAGGAATGGATGT
>DENY01000287.1:380-3913 GCA_002359825.1 Bacteroidales bacterium UBA2632 | reverse complement strand
CTTGGTAGCAACGAAGGTATTTTGGTGCCTGATGCTGCAGTGATGAAACAAACTGGAAGTAATGATAGACACGTGTTTGTAATAAAAGATGGTAAGGCCGAAAAGAAAGTAATAACTATAGGACAGCACTTGGGTACAAATTATGAAGTGATATCGGGTGTAGAAGTCGGTGATGAAATAGTAGTAGCGGGTGCATCAAGATTGTCGGATAATCAAGAAGTAGAAATTGTAGAGTAAATGGGTTCTTTCAATGGTGAAAGATACTACTATAAAAAATAAAAAGAGAATATGAAAATATATGAATCAGCGGTAAAGAAACCAATTACTACAATTTTAGTCTTTGTGGCTATTGTGTTGATGGGTCTTTTTGCCTACTCACGATTAGCAATAGACTTGCTTCCAGAGATTGAAACCAATCAGTTGACTGTTATGACATCTTATGCTGGCGCAAGTTCTAGTGATATAGAAACGAACATTACAGAACCTTTGGAAAACGCACTGAATGCAGTAGAAGGATTGAAGAAGATATCGTCGAAATCGCAAGACAATATATCTATCATTACACTCGAGTTTGAGTATGGAGGTAATATTGATGAATCGGCGAGTGATATACGTGACAAACTGGAACTGGTGAAGGCTGCATTGCCTGATGGTTCTGACAACCCTATTATATTTAAGTTTAGTACGGACATGATTCCCGTGGTGTTTTACTCTGTTACTGCAAAAGAGAGTATAAATGCACTGGAGAAAATATTGGATGAACAGGTGGCCAATCCGCTGCAAAGGATTGACGGTGTTGGAACGGTTATCATATCGGGTGCTCCAAAGAGAGAAATTCAAATAAATGCTATCCCCGAAAGGTTGGAGAGTTACAACTTAACTATCGAACAAGTTGCAGCGGCTATTCAACAAGAAAACGTGAACATCCCTGGTGGTACAATGAACGTGGGAAGTCAGACTTTCTCATTGCGCTTGGATGGTGAGTTTAAGGAAAGTGACGATATGCGCAATATTGTGGTAACGTCACATAACGGACAAAATGTCTATTTGAGTGATGTTGCAATCGTTAATGACACTATCGAAACGAATGTGCAAGAGTCATGGGTGAATGGCGAAAAGGGTGCTATGATTGTGATTCAAAAACAATCTGGCTCAAACACCGTAGAAATTGCCAAGAAGGTGAGAAAAGAGATGCTCGTAATTCAAGAAGCATTGCCCGATGATATTGAGTTGGATGTTATTATCGACACCTCTGAATCTATTGAAAGTTCTATTAGTAGTTTGATTCAAACTATTTCATTGGCATTGATAATAGTTGCATTTGTGGTTCTCTTTTTCCTTGGAAAATGGCGTGCAACGTTTATTATTTTGCTCACCATTCCTATATCGCTTATTGCATCATTTTTCTATTTGATGGCTACCAATAATACGCTTAACATTATATCACTTTCAGCACTTTCGATTGCTATTGGATTGGTGGTGGATGATGCTATTGTGGTGTTAGAAAATATTTCCTCCCATTTGGAGAAAGGAAGTGATCCAAGGCAGGCTGCAATACATGCTACGGGCGAGGTTTCGCTATCGGTTATAGCATCATCATTAACTATTTTGGCTGTGTTCTTGCCCATGACACTTATTACAGGTTTGGCGGGAGTATTGTTCCAACAGTTGGGTTGGATGATTTCAGTTATTATTACCGTATCTACTGCCTCTGCTTTGACGTTGACTCCTATGTTGGCTTCTAAGATGTTGAAAGGTGGTAAAACTGAAGATACATGGTTCGATAAAATGCACAAACCAGTATTGGGATGGTTAGGAAAACTTGATAATTTTTATTCAAAAACTTTGGAGTGGGCTGTGAGTCACCGCACACTTACCGTGATTGGGTCGTTTGGAGTATTATTATTAACCATTATTCTATCCTTCCAATTTATCAAAACTGAGTTTTTCCCTGCTTCTGACAACGATATGATTGCCATGAGTGTGAGAATGCCCTCTGGAACACGGATGGAAGTGTCGCGCGAAATGGGATTGGATATTACCAAGATGTTGCAAGAGAAATTTCCAGAAATTAAAAGAATGTCATTTAGTGTGGGTACAGCCAGTGGATCATCATTTGGTGGACTGAGCGAAAATGCCGACAACTTGATGAGTTTCAATATTAACACTGGAAAACCCAAGACACGTTCAAAAGATATTTTCCAGATTTCTGATGAAATACGTACAGAATTGGCAAAAATACCCGAACTGCATGAGTACCAAGTTAGTCCTGGTGGTAGTGGCGGTGGTGGCATGAGCGGTGGTTCTAATGTGGAAGTAAACATTTATGGATTCGACCTCATTGAAACGGACGAAGTAGCCAATGAAATAAGAGATCAATTGGCTGAGATTGAAGGACTGAGAGACGTTAAGATTAGTCGTCCCGACTTCCGTCAAGAGTACAATATATCATTTGATAGAGAAAAATTGGCACTGAAAGGGTTGAATGTTGCTACAGCTTCTAATTTCATTAGAAACCGAATTAACGGTACAGTTGTTTCTCAATTCCGCGAGAGAGGATATGAGTATGATACTGNNATACGTGTGAGATATGGCGAAGAGTATCGTCAATCTGTAACCGATATTGAGAATATCATCCTTTACACACCAACGGGTGAGTCTTTAAGAGTGAAAGAGATAGGAACAGTAAATCTGGCATCGTCTCTTCCCGAGATTGAAAGAATGAACAGAGAGCGTGTTGTTACCGTTACAGGAAGTATCTACAAACGTGCGCTTAGTGAAATTATTAACGATGTAAATAAAGACCTCGACAATATTTCATTACCCGCTGGAGTCGACGTTGAATTAGCGGGAACTTATGAAGATCAGCAAGAGGCATTTGCCGACTTGTTTATTCTGCTTTTGATTTCAGTGATTCTTGTATATATTGTTATGGCGAGTCAGTTTGAGTCGTTTACCTATCCACTGATTATTATGATTTCTATTCCTTTCTCATTTACGGGTTCTATACTCAGTTTGTTGCTGTTTGGACATCCGCTGAATGTCATGGGGATCATTGGAGGAATTATGTTGATTGGTATTGTGGTGAAGAACGGTATTATCCTTATTGNNGAGGTAGACGCGGGACGATCAAGACTACGTCCTGTACTCATGACGGCTGCCACTACAGGTTTAGGTATGTTGCCGTTGGCGTTAGCACTGGGCCAAGGATCAGAATTTTGGCAAACGATGGGTATAAGTGTTATTGGAGGTCTTCTTCTGTCTACTGTTCTCACGCTTGTGGTTGTACCCACATTGTATGCAATATTTGCAATGCGAGGTGTTTTGAATACAAGAAGAAAGCATAAGAGAATCTATTCAGAATATGCTAAAGAGAGAGTTTAAAACAAACAAGTGTAATCGATAAAAAAAAATCTTATGAAAGCAGTATTTATTACGTGCAACCAAGCACACTATTATAGAATTACCGAAGAGATGACCCACTTGAATATTCGTGGTTTCACATCATGGAACCCCTTGACTGGGAGAGGTAG
>DENY01000287.1:0-347 GCA_002359825.1 Bacteroidales bacterium UBA2632 | reverse complement strand
CAAAACTGGAGACCCGCACTATGGCTCTAAAGCATGGCCCGCTCTCAATAATGCTATTATCTCTGTGATGGAAGATCATCAAGTGGATGGACTACTCGACTTTTTGAAAAAATTGGACGAGAAAACACCTGAACTGGGGCTGCGTGCCTTTGTTTGGAATGTTGAGAAAAGTATATAGAGTTGTAAACGCTTTATATTTTAAAAACCTGAGAAAAACCTTTGCTTTAAGTAGCAAAGGTTTTTTTTTGTCACATACGATGTTTTGTAGATTGTTTCGTAGGGACAGGTCGCGACCTGTCCTTGCATTGATATACATCTTAGATCCTTTGATTTTCAATCCGAAAATT
>DENY01000035.1:358-2600 GCA_002359825.1 Bacteroidales bacterium UBA2632 | reverse complement strand
CACGATTTAGAGGAATAAAAATGGTTGAATTTCTTAGTTTGAAAAAAATAACGGAGAAGTATTCAGATGAAATACACGATGCTGTATCTAGGGTGATAGATTCGGGGTGGTATCTTCAAGGGATCGAAAATGAAATGTTTGAAGAAAATTATGGTAATTTTATAGGAACAAATCATTGTATTGGTGTTGCGAATGGTTTGGATGCACTGCGACTTATTCTGAAAGGATATATAGCGTTAGGAATTATGAAAGAAGGTGATGAGATTATTGTTCCTGCCAATACTTTTATAGCTTCTATATTGGCCATTACTGATAATGGATTAATTCCTGTTTTGCTTGAACCCAACATAAATACTTTTCAGATTGATGATCAGAAAATTGAAGCAGCAATAACAAAAAAGACCAAAGCTATAATGATTGTCCATCTGTATGGACAATGTGCATATACCGATAAAATTGGAGAAATATGTGGAAAATATAATCTGAAACTTATTGAAGACAATGCACAGGCTGTAGGATGCAAATACAATAAAAGAAGAACTGGATCATTGGGTGATGCAGCAGGACATAGCTTCTACCCAGGTAAAAACTTGGGTGCTTTTGGTGATGCTGGTGCAGTAACTACGAATGATAAAGAACTGGCAGAAATTGTTAGAATATTAGCCAACTATGGTTCAACTGTAAAATATAAATTCGATTACAGAGGATTAAACAGCAGGTTAGACGAAATACAAGCAGCTATACTGGGCGTTAAACTTAAATACATTGATGAGGACAATAATCGTAGAAAAGAAGTTGCTCGTTATTATATTGAGAATATCAAGAATGAAGTGGTGACGTTGCCCGATGTGCAAGATTGGGATGCACATGTATTTCACCTATTCCCTGTTTTGTGTACACAACGAGATGAACTGCAACAGCATCTCAAACACCATGGGGTGCAAACGCTGATTCATTATCCAATTCCTCCTCATAGGCAGATTGCTTATAAAGAGTGGAGCAATAAGACTTTTCCTGTGACAGAGAAGATACACGCTGAAGAATTAAGTTTACCCATAAGTCAAGTAATAACTGATCAAGAGTTAGAGATTGTAGTTAGGGTTGTTAACTCTTTCAAAATCACAAAAATATGATTTAATATGAGTGAACATCAAACATCCTATCGACAGATTATGAAAGCCACTTCACTTTTTGGTGGAGTACAGGTGTTTCAAATAATTATCTCAATAATACGCTCAAAATTTGTAGCTGTTTTATTGGGTCCTGCTGGTATGGGGGTTGTTGGATTGCTCACTTCTACTACTGGTTTTATAGCTGCATTAACAAATTTCGGGTTAGGAACTAGTGCCGTGAAAAATATTTCAGAGTCAAATGCAACACAAAATGAACAACGCATTGCAACTGTAATTACTGTAATGCGCAAAATGGTGTGGATTACGGGACTGTTGGGTGCAGTGTTGACTTTAGCCCTGTCTCCTTGGTTGAGTCAAATTACTTTTGGCAATAAAGATTATACACTAGCCTTTATATGGATTTCAATTACACTTCTTTTTAATCAGCTGAGTTCAGGGCAACTTGTGCTATTACAAGGCTTAAGGAAACTGCAATCCTTAGCAAAAGCTAACCTATTTGGAAGTATAGTTGGATTGTTGATATCAGTTCCTCTGTATTACAAATTTGGTATAAAGGGCATTGTTCCAGTAATTATTCTAACTTCGCTTTCTGCGTTGTTTTTCTCTTGGTATTTTGCACATAAAGTAGATGTGAAATCGGTTAAAGTAACAAAAGAAATAACCATCACAGAAGGAAAAGAGATGCTTGTTATGGGCTTTGCTATTAGTTTAAGCGGTTTAGCTACAGTTGCTTCAGCTTATTTATTACGTATCTATATAAGCCGAACAGGAAATGTGGCGGATGTAGGGTTATACACAGCTGGATTTACCATTATCGGTACTTATGTTGGAATGATTTTTACAGCTATGGGAACAGATTACTATCCTAGGTTAGCAGCTGTAGCGCATGACGATGAACTTTGTGAACAAAGTATTAATCAACAAGCTGAAATTGCATTACTTATATTGGCCCCTATCTTGATTGCATTCTTAGTATTTATAAATTGGGCAGTTATTCTGCTATATTCTACACAGTTTATAGCAGTTACTGGCATGGTATACTGGGCAGCTTTGGGTATGTTTTTTAAAGCAGGCAGTTGGGCGGTAGCATTTGTTTTTTTGGCAAAAGG
>DENY01000035.1:0-293 GCA_002359825.1 Bacteroidales bacterium UBA2632 | reverse complement strand
TCTCTTTTTTGATAACATACACTATTTACTTGATACAGGTGTATGTGATTGCTAGGATAAAGTATCACTTTTCGTTTGATAGATCTTTTCTAGTATTGTTTTTTATTCAGTTTGCATTAGCATTAATAAGTTTCGTTGCTGTGAAATTCTTAAATCAACCTTTTCCCTATGTAGTAGGTATTATATTAATAATTATCTCAAGTTGGTATTCATGGAATGAATTAGAAAAACGAATTGCTATGAAAGAAATGGTAAGAAGTTTCTTCAATCAGAAAAGGAATAATAATAACGTT
>DENY01000223.1:3005-6427 GCA_002359825.1 Bacteroidales bacterium UBA2632 | reverse complement strand
AAATAAATCAATGGAGGAATTATCCTCCATTCTCTCTGAATATAAAGACCTTCACAACACCACCGACACAGATACTAAACAAAGAGCTATAAGAGCTATTGAAATTGCAAGCTATCAACAACAAGAACACTTCCCCTCTCATGTCTATCCTCCCCTTGACTCTTTAATTATTGGAGTCAACATAGACCGAGAAAGCAGACGGCATAAGATATCTACTCGCTTGAAAACGCGAATTGATGAAGGGATGATAGACGAAGTGAAAAAACTTTTAGCATTTGGCATACCTCCAGAAGACCTCATCTATTACGGTTTGGAATACAAATTTGTTACACTACATGCAATCGGAAAGATATCTTATCAGGATATGTTTAATCAATTGGAAATAGCTATCCACCAATTTGCAAAAAGACAAATGACATGGTTTAGAGGAATGGAGCGTCGCAGTTTAAAAATCAATTGGATTGATGCACTTTTACCCATGGATGAAAAAGTGGATAAAGCAATCAGGTTAATAGCTACCAGTATTTAATAAAAACAATCCTTTATTAATGACAACATGAACCCTGATTTACTCCGATTAAAATTAGTGCGTATTTTTTTGTACTTTTGCTGACTAAAGCAGATTTCAATCATACAATTAAATTATGACAATAGATAAATTCCCCATAAACAAATTTTATTCGCTCGAAACTCCTTTCTATTATTACGATATTGGCTTGCTTACACAAACAATTAAAGCAATACAAGCGGAAATAAAAGACAAACCATTTTATGTGCATTATGCTCTCAAAGCAAATTCAAACACACGTTTGTTACAAGAAATATCTAAGCAAGGTTTTGGTGCCGATTGTGTAAGTGGAAACGAAATAATCAAAGCAATAGAGAGTGGATTTGACCCTCAGAGTATTGCTTTTGCTGGAGTTGGTAAAACCGATAAAGAAATTGAAATTGCATTGGACAATGATATATTTTCATTTAACGTGGAGTCCATACCTGAAATGCAAGCAATCGATGCGCTTGCAAAGACAAAGAACAAAAAGGCAAAAATTGCATTGCGTATTAATCCAAATGTTGATGCACACACACATCGTTATATTACTACGGGGCTAAACGAAAATAAATTTGGTATAGAAGAAGAGAATCTTCCACAAGTTTTAGACATGTTGTCCACATTAACGTCTTTACAGTTAGTTGGGCTTCATTTTCATATAGGTTCTCAGATAACTGAACTTTCTTCTTTCAAGAATCTTTGCAGTAAAATCAACGAACTTCAAACACAGTTTGAAACAAAAGGTATTTATCTCGAACACATAAATGTGGGGGGTGGATTGGGAGTTGATTATGAAGACCCTAATAAATATCCAATCGCAAATTTCTCTGAATACTTCAAATTGTTTGCAAATTATCTTGAACTGAGAAGCGAACAAACTCTCCATTTTGAATTAGGCCGATCAGTTGTAGCTCAGTGTGGTTCTCTGATTTCACGCGTGACTTATCTGAAAGAAGGAATTAAAAAGAACTTCGTCATTATTGATGCTGGAATGACCGACCTCATCCGACCTGCACTTTATCAAGCATTTCATTATATCGAGAACCTCACTTCGGATGAAGAACGATGCCCTTATGACATTGTAGGCCCTATTTGTGAATCGAGCGATACTTTTGTCAAAAACTTTATGATAAATAAAACCAAAAGAGGAGACATCCTTGCAATTCGATCTGCAGGAGCTTACGGAGAAGTGATGGCTTCACAATATAATTGTCGAGAATTTGCAAAATCATATTTTTCAGATACAATTTAGTTTTTTGACATGAACATTATACCTTCCTTTTATCAAATCTCAATTTATGAGTGGACTATTATTGGACTTTATCTCTTTTTTTTTATTGTTCAACTTATCTTCTATCTATATCTGTTTAGCAAGCCATATCAGCATTTAGCAAAAAGCGACACTTCTAACAAAGAATCAGAAAATAAAGGTGTATCCGTAATTATTACTGCTAAAAATGAAGCGGAAAACCTTCAAAAGAATCTTCCTTATATTCTCAATCAAGACTATCCTAACTATCAAGTTGTTGTGGTTGACAATGGATCAACAGACAATACAAGAGATGTGCTGGATAGTTTCAAACAAAATTATGCTAATCTTTACATCACATTTATTCCAATAGAATATCAAAATGTCCACGATAAAAAGCTAGCTCTCACTGTTGGAATCAAAGCTGCCATACATGATATATTACTTTTTACTGAGCCCGACACTAAACCTTTAACCACAAGATGGGTCTATGAATATGCGAAAACGTTCAACAAGGACAAAGATGTAGTGATTGGAACTTGCCAAATCAATTCAAATAAAAGCATTTCTAACAAATCTATTCTTTTCGACAATCTTTTTTTTGGGTTAAAATATTTAAGTTTCGCATTGATAAGAAAACCTTATATGGGTATAGGACGCAACATGGCTTTCAGAAAACACCTGTTCTTCGACAACAAAGGCTTTTCCTCCATCTTGAAAATAGAGGATGGAGAAGACAATTTATTTATTAATAAAATTGCCACAAAAAAGAATACAGCAGTTGTAGTTTCAACTGATAGCAGGATGTCCAGTGATGTTGTAAATAGTTTTTCAACTTGGAGAGCAATTAAAACAAAATATCTGGTAACACAAAAACATCTTAATACCCCAGCAAAGGGTCTATTATCGTTTGAAGTATTCAGCAGATACAGTTTTTATTTGCTGTTTAGTGCCTTATGTATTGGTGGAATACTACTTTCCTTGCATTATCTACTATTCTTTGCTGTTTTATTATTCTTGATTCGCTATTTCACTCATATGTTTGTGATAAATAAAAACAGTAAAATATATGATGCAGGTAGATTTCATTTTTCGTTGCTTCTATTTGATTTGTTTGCACCTTTTGCTGATCGTATGTTTTTGAATCATGAGACAAAAAAACATCAAAGGTAGAGAGTCGGACATTTTGTCAGTGACAAGGGCCTAAAAGATACTACCACACACTAATAGGCGGTTAAAGCAGGTTAAGTCTGATTTTATACCGTTAAAAGTGATGAAATGACTTGAACAGATACTTTATTAGAACGTTTTTTGCACATATTATTTGAGAAAGTAAAATAACATATTATTATTAAACATATAAACTATGAACGCAAATTTTAAACAAGTACTTACCATTATATTGGTAGCTATCCTAAGTGCAACAATTGCATTGTTTGGGTACGACTTTATCCAAAAAAGAAATGCTTCATCCAAACAATCAAAAGGAACTGTGAGTGAGTTCTCCCAAAACTTTGCTCAAGAATTTAACCAGGACAATGTTCGACTTGCCAGCATGACAACTTTGGAAGGTTATCCTGATTTCACAGAAGCCGCAAAAAAGACAATTCATGGAGTAGTCCA
>DENY01000223.1:0-2983 GCA_002359825.1 Bacteroidales bacterium UBA2632 | reverse complement strand
AATATATTGATCCATTTGAATTCTTTTTTGGGAATCGTGATTTTGACTTCGGTCAACCTCAGCCTCAGGTAGGATTCGGATCTGGTGTAATTATATCAAAAGATGGTTACATCATCACAAACAACCACGTTGTTGCAGGTGCTTCGGAAGTGTCTATAACTTTAAACAATAACAGTGAGTATAATGCGACTGTCATTGGTGCTGACCCTGCAACAGATATCGCTCTATTAAAAATAGATAGTGATGAAGACTTTGAATATGTCTCTTTTGGTAATTCAGATGACCTGCAAGTGGGTGAATGGGTTTTAGCAGTTGGCAATCCTTTTAATTTGACCTCAACTGTAACAGCAGGAATTGTGAGCGCCAAAAATAGAGCAAATATTGTGGGTGATGCCAAAAGTCTACAATCCTTTATTCAAGTAGATGCCGCAGTCAATCCAGGTAATAGTGGAGGTGCATTGGTTAACACACGTGGTGAATTAGTAGGTATTAATACAGCAATATATTCACAGACTGGTAACTTTGCAGGTTATGCATTTGCCATTCCCATCTCTATAGCAGGCAAAGTAGCATCAGACCTCAAAGAATATGGAACTGTGCAACGTGCAGTAATGGGAATTATATCGCCCAACATAGAATACATAAAAGAGAATGATCCTGAAAAATACCGCGAATTACAAAAAATAGTTGGTGTTCTGATAGAAGACTTCTCAGAAAGAAGTCCCTCAAAAACTGCGGGAATTAAAGCAGGCGATATTGTCAAATCAATCAACAATTCACCCATTCGCAACTTCAATGAATTACAAAGCCAAATAGGCAAATATCGTCCTGGCGATAAAATTAAAGTAATTGTTGATAGAAATGGAAAAGAAATGACTTATACAGTTGAACTTCAGAATGATCAAGGTAGTACTGAGTTAACCAAATCAGTTGACGGAATGGGAGCATTGGGTGCAACATTTGCAGATATTACTGATGCGAGAAAACAAAAACTGGGTATCACAAGTGGAGTTGAAGTAACAGATGTAGATAAGGGCGGTAAATTTAGAAAAGAAGGAATCAACAAAGGATTTATCATTCTTCGAATAGATAATATGCCAGTAAACAGTGAAGCAGACATAGCTAAGATTGTACAAATGGCGACCACTTCTAAAGTTCAAGATAAAGTAATACTTATAGCCGGTTTCTACCCAAACAGCAAAACTCAGTACATTGCTATTGATTTATCGGCCGAATAGGTTAGGTTAAACTACATTAAAGAAAGTGGTTGCAAATAACATTATGCTACCTTAAACGTTTCAGACCNNACAAAGGGAACAGTGACTACTGCTTCCTTTGTTCTTATTCATAGATTTATAAAAAATGAAATAACAGAGGTAAGGTAAGTGTTCTGATTTTTATACTTATAAAAAAAGCTATATCTTTGCAGCCCTGAAATTAGAAAAATAAAACAACGATAAAAACATATAAATGAGACAATTAAAAATAACAAAATCGATTACCAATCGAGAAAGTGCATCTTTGGACAAATACCTCCAGGAAATTGGTCGAGAAAACTTAATTACTGTTGAGGAAGAAGTCGAGCTAGCACAAGCTATTAGAAAAGGCGATAGAGAAGCATTAGAAAAACTAACTAAAGCTAATCTTAGATTTGTAGTTTCGGTTGCAAAGCAATATCAAAATCAAGGTCTAAGTCTGCCTGACTTAATAAACGAAGGTAATTTAGGATTAATCAAAGCCGCTGAGAAATTTGATGAGACACGCGGATTTAAATTTATTAGTTATGCTGTATGGTGGATACGTCAATCTATATTACAAGCACTGGCTGAACAATCTCGTATTGTTAGACTTCCTCTCAATCAAGTAGGCTCGCTTAATAAAATAAGCAAAGCACTTCAGAAGTTTGAGCAAGAAAATGAACGCAGACCGTCGGCTGAAGAATTAGCGATAGCTCTTGATATTCCAGTAGAGAAGGTGAGAGACTCACTTAAAGTATCGGGGCGTCATATATCAATGGATGCACCATTTGTTGAGGGCGAGGACAATAGTCTTCTTGACGTAATGATAAATGATGATGCTCCATTAGCAGACAGAGCTTTAATCAATGAGTCACTTCAAAAAGAAATAGACAGATCATTATCCACTTTAACTGAACGCGAAAGCGATATTATTAAAATGTTCTTTGGGATCGGTTCTCAAGAGATGACTTTAGAAGAGATTGGAGATAAATTTCAGTTAACACGCGAACGTGTTCGTCAAATAAAAGAAAAAGCAATACGCAGACTCCGCCAAGATTCACGTAGCAAGTTACTTAAAAGCTATTTAGGCTAAATCTAATTTTTTTAAGTCATAATCGTTAATTAGAGTCGATTTATGGTGAAGAAATATGGAATATCTCATTATTTTAGCGTTTTGTTCAAGAAAACCCGTTATTATATAAAATAATATTTTATATTTGTATCCCAAAGACTGTTCTAAATGCAAATTAGGTTTTAAGAAGACAAGTTATTTGCAGTTTTAACAAATAAGAGAGGAAAAAACAAATGCATTTGAACATTTTTTTTTAGCATTTGTTACAAGAGTATGATTTAGCGGAAGAAAAACAACAACACAGTCGCTAAGTTCAAAAAATATAGAAATAAAGATATCGAGTTATTGTAATAAAGAATGTTTAATTAGAATTTAAATTTATGAAAAAAATTAGTTTATTATTAATGTCAGTCCTTGTAGCATTTGGAATAAGTGCACAAGAGACACAAAATGTTTCTCATGGAGATGTTTTCCTGAAAAACAAAGCAAGTGACAATTGGTTTATGAGCCTTGCTGGTGGTACAAATATGTACTTTGGTAGCGGAAGTAAAGATCAAGATTTTGTGGATGCCCTCGGATGGCAAGGTCAATTGGCAGTAGGAAGATGGAATTCTCCTAAATGGGGAGCTCGTTTGGCTATTAATGTTGGTCAACAAGAACACTACAATACTGG
>DENY01000279.1:7414-27458 GCA_002359825.1 Bacteroidales bacterium UBA2632 | reverse complement strand
AATGCTATAATTTCTTGTTATCTTTGACAGATTTTTATTTTAGATATTTTTCGATATATAAATGAATACTTTGGATTTAAAAACCCTGAACTGTTTTTATAATATATGAAATAATATATGCATCAAGTACCATAAGAGAAATTTTAGATTAAGAGAATAAAGTGATTTTTAACATAAAACCAAATAAAAACTACACAGATTTTAAAATTTGATTACAGAAATCAATTTCGACATTTACACCACAGCGCAATATGACTTCTAAGTTTTTTGCAAAAGGTAAATGAATGAAAAGTGTGTTGTGTATAGAAAATAAGAATAAGTTATAATAGAAAAATATGTTTTAATAAAATTGATTATGAAAAAGAAAATAAATTATTTAAATATCCAACTGTTTCTCATAACCATAACCTTTTTACTCACTTTGTCTTGTAGTAAAAAATCTGAAATAGAGGAACCTTCATTGCCTCCACCTGTTGTAACTTTATCTCCCTCCATTACGTCATTGTCTCCCGACAAAGGACCAGTAGGAACAGAGATTACCATTATAGGGGAAAACTTCGGCAACAATAATAAAGAGGTGAAAGTAAACTTCGGATCTAGAAACGCTGCAATATCCTTATTTTCCAAAAGTAAAATTGTGGTAAAAGCCCCCGAAGGAAATAGTGATGCTAAAGTAAATGTTGCGGTATGCGTAGGTAACAAGTCTTCTAATACGATGGAGTTTAATTACATAATCATAACACCATCTCCTTCGATAATATCTTCAACCGCTACTTGTTTTTTTAACTCTACAGTTGTTATTACAGGTAATGATTTTAGTCCAAATATAGAGGATAATATTGTTAAGTTTGGCACGAAAAAGGCAACTGTAATCAAAGCAACTAGCACCACTCTACATGTGACTACACCTGATTTGGGTGACGATACGAATATAGACGTAACAGTTACTATTTTGGATAAGACATCGAATACGATGAGAATTGTTGTTGATGTCGATCAAAACAAAATCGCTAAATTCGATTGGACCACACATACTGTAAAGCCAGGGGTTATTTATAAATCAGGACAATTCAGCTTGTTCGGTTCCAATCAGCGAAGTATATATGTTTTAGATGTCACTCTTAATGAATCCAATATATTGGGTATAGGTTTTTCTACGGATAACGCAACCACTGTAGCTATGTGTAATGACTACAATGCTATTGCAGGTATTAATGCCGGATATTTCCCAATGTCTGGATCTTCTAACAAAGATCCATTTATAAGGATTAACGGAGCTACAGTTCAGAGTGGTCACGAAGTGACGAGCGCAATATTTACGAACTCGGCTCTTATAATACATAAGAATGTGGCTAAAGTGACTAAATTTACGGAATTTGTAACTAATTTGAATGAAATTGCAGCAAAGAGATTTCCTGCGGCTGAGGCAGAAAACATGATTATGTGTGGACCAATCCTGATTTCTGCTGGTGAAATAGAAAGTCAGAATATGAGTAACAGTCACAATACTTCAAAGGCTGCAAGAACTGGATTGGGAGTAACGACAGACGGAAAACGTGTGTTTATGGTTGTTATAGATACAGGCGGTGGATATACTGGCGTTACAACCCCAGAGTTAGCTAAGATATTACAGGCTCTAGGAGCCGTTGATGCTATGAACTTTGATGGTGGAGGTTCGACAACGATGTTTGTAAAAGATAAAGGAGACAATGGCCGTGTCAATTCCCCTAATGGTGGAAGTACTCAAAGAAAAGTTAGAAGTGTGATTTATGTAAAGTAATAAAACATCAGAATAATGTAGTAGGAAGATAGTGGATAATTCCCTATCTGTTCTCTAACTCCACATTTTGTACTACTCTGCACACCGCAGTTTAGCAATTTACACTCGAACACCAAGATTATATTTCTCTAATCAATGTTTGTGAAGTTGATTTCAGTTATCTCTTTAAAAGTCAGCGCTCCAAATTGATTGACATGTCCCGTCCCTATCTTTCCTAACTTCGACAATGCGATGACCCTTCACAGTAATTTTTTTCTAAAAATCCTCTTTAAAACTATAGGTATTGTTTTATGTTTTGGTATTAGAATATACTCGTCAATGCATGGTGAACAAAAAAAGAGGTCAAAGTATTCTCACACTTCAACCTCTCTACCATCTTACATTACTAACTAAAAAAAGAGTGCAAAAACTTATTCTATAATTTCATCTCCCAACCCTTAGCATACTTTCTACTCCAAAGTTTTGACGCTTCTTTGTTTTTAATAATATGTCCATTCGTTGGATTAGTATTTAACACGCTGTTGGTGCGTTGTGCAATATTACCAAGTAGCGCTAATGTAGTACTGATAGCTCCAACATTGATGTCGGCAGCCAACGGTGTGCTTTTTCTGATGCCATCTAAAAAGTTGCTGAAGTGAAACGAATCTAACTGTTGACTTGGATTCAGAGTATCACCTTCTTTAAATGCTATTTCACTTTTTTCATGTTTAATCAGTTTGTTTTTCAGATCATATATCTTGTATTCATTACCACCTGCAATAACTAATGTTCCTTTTTCGCCATAAAATGCAGCACCAACACTTGAATCTTCAATATTACGACCATTGCAACTACGACCTTCCCAAGAAATCATTTTGCCACCACCGAAATCAAAGTTCACAACCTGTGTGTCTGGGAATTGCCAATCGTCTTTGTACCAATAACGACCACCTGTAGAACTCACCTCAGTTGGAAAAGATAATCCCATGCCCCAACGAAGAATATCTAAGAAGTGAACACCATTGTTGCCAGACTCACCTGTACCCCAGTCATAAAACCAGTGCCAATTGTAGTGTAAATAGTTATCCTTGTAAGCTCCAACACGTGGTGCAGGTCCTTGCCACAAATCCCAATCTAACCATTCTGGAACTGACTCTATTTTACCAGTACCAATAGAAGGACGATTATTAGTATACCATGCTTTTCCGAAATAAACCTCACCAATTGCTCCATTTTGAACTTCTTGAATGCCTTTAATGACATTTGGCCAGGATCTCCGTTGCATTCCTGTTTGAGTTATACTTTTATATTTAGGAATTGCCTGCATCAATATTTCATTCTCTGCAGGGTTATGAGCAGTTGGTTTTTCCAGATAAACATGTTTACCCGCTTTCATAGCCATCAGTGCTCCTGGAGCATGCCAATGTTCAGGTGTTGCAATAATTACAGCATCGAAATCTTTTGATTCGAGAAGCTTTCTTATATCTCTTTCCCCTTTGGGGGTATTGCCCGCAACTCCTTTGACAGCTTTAACGCATTTAGTGATTGCACGACTATCAACGTCGCAAACGTGGCTAACTTCACATCCTTTTTCTCTTGCAAAACCACTTGCAAGTGCTGTTCCCCGTGCATTAACACCTATGGCTGCCATACGAATACGATCGTTTGCACCCACAATGTTTTTATAACTTTTTGCACTAAAACTGGGCAAAGCACCTCCCATAGATACTGCAGCAGTTCCTATTGCTACACTTTTGATGAAATTCCTTCTTGTTGTCATTACTAAATGATGTTATTAATATTATTAGTTTTTCGTTTTGTTTTCACAAACATAAGCATAAATAGGTGGAATATATTTCTTTTTGCGTACAACTATCATCAAAAAACGTAGAAAGCTTACAATTTAAAAAGAATTAAACTTATTTGATTAAATAACGATTGATAAAAGAGCGTAAAATCGAAAAGCATGAAAACTAAACGACCTAATTTCAATTAATTCTCATATATCTCATATTTCAATCGTTTTTTTTGTATTTTTGTTTTCAATAAATCTAATATTTATTTTATGGATAATCAAAAGACAGTTCTAAACGTACAATCTGAAATAGGCAAATTGGAAGCTGTGTTGCTTCACTATCCTGGCGCAGAAGTAGAAAACATGACTCCTAAGAATGCACAACGTGCACTCTATAGCGATATTCTCAACTTATCTATAGCTCAGAAAGAATATGAGCAATTGTATGGTGTCCTCAACAAGCACTCTGAAGTATTTGAAATAAGAAACCTCTTGACTGATCTACTAAAGGACAATACTCAAAAAGAATTATTGCTGAGAAAGATTTGCCTCACGGAAAATGTAATGAGCTATTTTGATTACTTGATGCAACTCCCTGCCAAAGAACTTACTCGCGTGCTGATAGAGGGATTACCAGCAAAAATAAATTCTCTCACCGAATTTTTGAAAGATGACTTCTATGCTCTACTTCCTCTTTACAATTTCTATTTCACAAGAGATGCTTGTGTAACAATTGGAAGTAATTTGCTTGTTTGCAATATGGCAAACAAAGTGCGAGCAAGAGAGAGCTTCATTGTTGAGGCCATATTTAGTAATCAACAAAAATTTGACACAACTATTATAGATGCTAACAACTTTGTCGGCGATGGCGTTGCAACAATGAATATTGAAGGAGGAGATGTATTGATTGTAAACAAAGATGTGATGATTATTGGCAATGGAAGTCGCACAAGCAGCCATGCAATAGATGCTTTGATAGCAAGTTTATGCAAAACCATTTCGGGGAGAAAACATATTATTGTACAACAACTACCCCACTCACCCGAATCTTTTATTCATCTTGACATGGTGTTCACATTATTAGACACAAATTCTGCCATGGTTTACAAACCGTTGATTTTGGAAAACAATCCCTTCAAAACTGTACTTATACAAATTGACAATGGCAAGGTGACCAAGATCTCTACAGTCACTAATATTCCCACAGCACTCAAAAAACTTGGCATAGATATCAACCCCATTGTTTGTGGAGGCAACGCCGACGAATGGGATCAAGAAAGAGAGCAGTGGCACAGTGGAGCAAACTTCCTATCTATTGCCCCTGGCAAGGTGATGTCGTATGCTCGCAATGTTCACACTCTCGAAGAATTAAACAAAAATGGATTTGAAATAGCTTCTGCATGGGACGTGGTTAATGATAAGTTTGATGTCAACAGTGCCAGCAGATGTGTCATAACTATTGATGGATCGGAATTGCCACGAGGGGGTGGTGGAGCAAGGTGCATGACTATGCCATTGAGAAGAAGTTGAGGGGAATTAAGAATTAAGAGATAAGAAGACGAATCAACAGTTTAAATTATCTGGATATTATATTAGCCATAGTGTAGAGACGTCAATTTATTGCGTCTCTTCTACTACAATAATAACCAATTAAAAACTATGATCCACACAACTACAGTATCTTTTTTATTTCTTCCAATGTTTTCACACAATAAGTAGGTGTGAAATCTTTTGGTTGTAGCTCCTCAGGATTGAACCACATTTGATGAATATTGCTGTTGTATGCACCCAATATATCGGCATCCCAACTATCTCCTATCATTAAAGCTTCAGTAGGGTCAGCTTTTGTTTGCTCAAAAGCATAAGTAAAAAATTCAGGATGAGGCTTATTGACACCTGCATCGTCCGATAAAATAATTTTTTCAAAATAAGGTTTTAGACCTGAGTTTTCAATTTTTTTATATTGCACTTCCCTGAAACCGTTGGAAAGTATGTGCATCTGGTATTTTGGTTTCAAATACTCAAGCAAATCCATAGTGCCATCCACAAGTCTTGTTTTTAAAGTAGTTCGTTCCAAAAAATCATCACTTAGTTTCTTTGCATAAACTGCATCATCTATTCCAAACTCACGAATGGGTACTAAAAAACGTTCAACAATCAATTCATCTTTATTGATTGTACCATTTCTATACAACCCCCACAAATGGTGATTACTTGGCATGTAAACATTGTTATAGTCTTCAAAGGTTTCATATAATTTATTGTATCCGTAATCGTTATATATTTCAACAAGGCATTCTTTACTATTGCGGTGAATATCCCATAGAGTATCGTCAAGATCAATAAAAAGATGTTTATATAATTGCATTTAAAATAAAAAAAATTGTTGTGTTATAAAGAATGACCGATGAGTAATCTCTACTACATCGGTCTTCTTGATTTTTTGTAAGTTTTGAAAATGTCCGTTACGAATATAAGATTATCCTACTTCAATAATTAAGTACTTTGTCAAACTCCAAAATCTTTGCGTGTCTGTAACTACAAACGTTAAAGTTCCATCTGAACCTTTTTCGAATTCATAAGTGTCATCAGGATGGGTTGACCATAATTTTGCTTTTTTATCGTAAAGCGGTATCCTTGTAACTTCCCGAATATCAATTTCAAGAAAATAGTCTTGATTAAACGAGCCATCTAACACTTTAGTTGATTGCAAAAATCCACCTGAAAGAATTTTCTGATCTTTCAATTCCTTCATTGTACCAAAAACAAAATAAGCGGTATTTAGAGATCTTTGTTGCTCACGAATTGTTACAGACTGTTCTTCAACATGACCCGAAAGTTCAGTTACATTCGTAGATAATTGAGCAATTGTTTCATCTCTACGTGAAAGTTCTGTTTGCAAATCATTGATCCGTACTGCACTTTCTTGCATTTCGCTGTTCAATCTATCGATAGTTCTTTTGAGTGTAGCTGCTTGCCCAGAGCTCGCTGAATATTTCTTATTCAATTGAGCTAATTGTGCTTTGTTCTTTTGCAGAATTTCGTTAATCATTTTGAAATTGTCATTGATACGCTGCTTAGTATTTGCGCTCATCTCTCCTTTTTCGGTGGATTGCACCGCCAAATATTTTTCAGCTTCACGAATTTGGCTGAAATTTTCCTCCACATCATCAATAACAGACATCATTTCGGCAACTTCCGCATCTGTCGAAGAGCCTAACATTAGCAATGAGTCACGTTCTTGTTGAAGTTGCTTGTACTCTTTCGACTCTTTTGGATTGTTGGTACATGAAAACAAAACTCCCGTACTAATAATAAGTAACAATAATATTTTCTTCATATCTATACATTTTTGTTTAAAACGATAATAAGTATACTTTAGTTTAAAAATCTTTCGACTTTTTACTTTCTTTCTTTAAATCCTTTCCACCTACAACAATAACAAACTCACCACGTGGAATTGTTTTGGTGAAATGCTCTATTAATTCAGCCAGTGTACCGCGTGTAGTTTCCTCATATATTTTTGATATTTCTCTCGATGTTGTAGCCAGCCTATCTTCTCCAAAATATTCAGCAAACTGTGTCAGAGTTTTCAATACACGATAGGGTGATTCATAAAAAACCATTGTACGACTCTCTTCCTGCAACTCTATTAGTCTTGTTTGACGTCCTTTCTTTGGTGGAAGAAAGCCCTCGAAACAGAACCTATCATTGGGCAGTCCAGACATCACAATAGCGGGAACAAAAGCAGTGGCACCTGGCAGGCACTCGATACGTATCCCAGCTTCAACACAAGCACGAACAATTAAAAACCCCGGATCGGAAATAGCAGGTGTACCTGCATCCGATATAAGCGATACATTGGCTCCAGCTTGAATGCGTTCTACAATTTGTTGTGTACTTTGATGCTCATTAAATTTGTGGTGCGAAAACATTTTCGTCCCAATTTCATAATGCTTCAATAAAAAACCACTTGTACGTGTATCTTCTGCTAAAATGAAATCACTTTCTTTTAAAACTTTTACGGCTCTAAAGGTCATATCTCCCAAATTTCCTATGGGAGTAGGCACAACGTGCAGTATACCGTAGTTTCCTTCTTTTAGATTCATCTAAAACTCTCTTTCAACATTTGAATGAACTTATCAACCGTTTCATCCTTAAAATCCCAATCTGTATTTTCTCTCAAATAGCTTTCAGTGGAATCATAAGTAGAAAACGATTGCAATTTAGTCAACATATCATTCATAGCTTCTCTATTGTTATCGAAAAGTTCGCGTTGAAACAAAAATCTATCATTTAAACTAATACTGCGTTTAGTATCTAAAAGAGTATGATTGATAGGATGAACATCATTCAGCGACTTGCTCTTAGGGTTGAGATGATCTACAATCGTTTCTTTATGAGCGTTGAGTATAGGGAGTGATGGTGGAACAACCGGCTGCTTAGTCTTGCTGGACGCGTCAGGTATTGGGTGTGAAGGTTGAGAAACAACAACCTCTTCCCTATCCTTTAGATGCAATTCTTTTTCTTCTGCTTCTTCTATTTCCACTATTGCATCATTATTATGATGCAAAGGATCAGCAGTGAATGTTATTTCCTCTTCTTTGTCAGAAGTCATCCTGTCATTATCTTTCTGTAGATCTGAAACAATTGGTACAACCGTAACTTCCTCTTTATTATTTTCGGACTCAGATAAAAAATGCACCAATTTCTCCATCTGGGATTTCATGTCTTCTATTTGCACAAATTCCAATTCGTGTAATAAACGAGTAATCTCTTGTGTTCGTTTAAAAGAGTCTTTGAAAAAAGAAAAAGAGACATTCTTATTTTGCTCCAAGTTAGCAACTTTCGCTTCCAATTGTTGGATTTCGCTAAGCAGCGATTCTATATATTTACTTTTCATTATTCCTATCGATTTACTTCTCCATCAACTTAGTTGATAGTTATGACTGACACAGTACAAATTTAATAATTAATTAGGGCTAGCAATAAAGTCATCAGATAAATTCACAAGATATAACATTTTTGTACTCCTTGTTATAGAGGTGTAAAGCCATCGATAGAAATTATCTCCCATATGGTCAGGATTAATATAACTCAAATCGATGAAAACATTTCTCCACTCTCCACCCTGTGCTTTATGACAAGTCACTGCATATCCGTACTTTACCTGCAAAGCATTAAAATAGGGGTTATTTTTTATCTGATTATATCTATCCCTCTTCGACCCGATGTGACTATACTCTTCCATGAGCGCATTATAAAGCATATTACTTTGCTTATAAGCATCGTCAGATCTTTCACTATGTAACGCATCTAAATTTATGATAGCATCAAACTCAATATCATAGTTTTTGTGATAAAGCACTACTTCGCAAAAGCGTAAACCATATACCTCCATTTGAGAACGAATCCGTAAAACTTCTACAAATTCTCCATTAGCAATAAAATCAACCTTAGCTTCTTCCTTCAACCAGAAATAATTGTTCTTAGTTACCATAAGCAAATCGCCATTGGACAATTCTTCTTCTCTATAAAGCACACTATTGCGAATGCCATTATTAAATATATTGACACTTTTGTTGGCACGCGATATACTGATAGTCTCTTCGACACCGTCACGAGAATAGCAACTCGAAATCTCCTCTATTAAATCATTTCCAGTAATTCGCTGTACATCGGCAAAATCTTTAACCTCCAATTGAGGATAAGCATTTGTTGCACCATTGTCTAATGCATTACGCAATAGCGTCGCGTTATACAATATACCCGATTCATCAGCTTGGCGCATTATTTCCGTGAGTGTGCTTTCAAAAACATCTAAACCATAAGTTTGTAATTCATGTGCATCCATAGCGGGACTTATGCTTTGTTTTACAGGAGGCAGCTGAGCAGTATCTCCCAAAAATAGCAACTTGCAATTACTGCCCGAATAAACAAACTCAACCAAATCGTCGAGAAGTCTTCCCGTTCCAAAAAAAGAATTTTCACCCGACTGATTACTTATCATGGATGCCTCATCAACAATAAATAAAGTGTTTTGATGCAGATTGTTTGTAAGAGAAAAAGAAGCTCCAGTATCCGACATGCTTTTCTGACGATATATCTTTTTATGGATCGTATAAGCCGACTCGTCAGAATAAAGAGAGAATACTTTTGCCGCCCGTCCTGTGGGAGCTAAAAGAACCGTTTTTCGCTCAAATTGCGCCATCGTTTTCACTAAAGTTCCAATTAAACTTGATTTCCCAGTTCCGGCGTAACCTTTTAAAAGAAAAACCTGTTCAGATTTTGGATTAAAAATAAATTCCACAATCTTAGTTATCGCAATTTGTTGATCATTTGTGAGAGAAAAGGGGAAGTTTTCCCTTATTTTCTCGATGAAATACGTATTTATCATTTTTTTCATATAATATTCAGTGTAAAAGTAGCACAATTATCATTCTTTTTCTAAATTTGTAATCAAATAAAGGCAAATCCATTTAATACAAAATAATAAAAAGGAAAAAAGTCCATGAAAGTATTAGTAAAAGTAATATTAGTTGCTACAATCGGTCTATTAGTTTTCTTATGCTGGAAAAGCATTCAAGGACCTATTGATTTTAATGAGCAAAGTCAAATTCGCAATGAAGCTGTCAAGCAAAGACTAATTGACATCCGTACAGCTCAAGTAGCTTATCGTGAAGTGAAAGGTCAATACACTGCAAGTTTTGACTCTTTGATTGGTTTCGTTAAAAACGGAAAAGTAGCATTGCTACAGAAACATGGAGAGTTGACTGAAGAGCAAATGGAGGAGGGAATGACCGAATCTAAAGCTATGGCAATTATCAATTCAAATAATGAAGCAGCAATAAAAAAAGCTGGTTTGTGGGATGCTAAAACAAACAGTCCTCAACTTCAACGTGATTCAATTTTCGTACCTGTTGTTGAAAATAGATTCGCTAATCGTAGAAACTTCACTCCAGATTCATTAGTATTTGTTCCTTATGGAAATGGTGCTAAATTTGAAATGGCCACCGACACGCTAAGCACTTCATCGGGATTCACTATCAACGTTTTTGAAGCAAAGACACCCTACACTGCTTATCTTAGTGACTTAAATAAAAACGAACTCAACCTATTGATAGAAAACGTAAGGAATCTTCCTGGCGATAAATATGTTGGGATGAAAGTTGGTTCTATTACAACTGCAAACAACAACGCAGGTAATTGGGAATAATCCAACCAGAATGAGGACTATCTTGTCTTTGTCTGAAAAACTAAAGTAATAATGGTAGAAGATTGTTTTTTGAACTATCATCTACTATTATGGACTTATTAGATTCAATAAAACTTATAAACCCTCTTATTAGAGATGTATGTTTTTACCAGATAATATAGATTTTACAGAATCTAAAAAATATATACTATCCATTCGGCTAACGCCGAGTGGATTTTATTTTTCTATTCACTGCCCTTTTGATGAAACTGTATTTTACCAAAACACTGTTACATTTAATTTGAGAAGTGATTACTTGAAAAACATAGAGAAACTAATCTTTGATTATTCTTTTTTTTCATACAACTTCAAGCAGATAAATGCAATTTATGTAGACGACAAAACAACCATTGTCCCCAATGAATATTATGGAAAAAAATTAGTACCCGATTTGCTCTCCTTCAATTGCAACAACACGAAATCGAGAGAAATGAGTAGCGAGGTGAAAAATCTGAATTGTAGGGTGATATGGAGCATGTCTGAGTCAACGCACAATTTTCTGAGCCGGTCTCTTCTCAACCCAAAATTTGTGAGTCATCTATCACTGTTAGCAACATTATTCCACCAGTTACACAATTACACAACATCTGCTCTCTTTGTCAATTTCAATGACTATGGAATGATAGACTTAGTAGCTTTCTCAAAAGAGAATCTTATATTGGCTAAAACATTTCACACCCAAAACCCGTTAGAAGAAAGCTATTTCATCCAGAAAACTTGGGAAACACTTGACTTAGATGTTCAGTCGGACATCTTGATTTTTTCAGGTAAAATCAGCCATCATCCTGAGAGTATAGAGATGTTGCAAAAGGTAGTTGCTAAAACACATAACCTCTCTGTTCAACTACCCAACGAAATCAAAATTAATCAAGAAGAGGTTCCTACAGAAATACTATATCAATTATGCGCATTATAGGCGGAAAATATAAATCAAGAAGATTTCAACTACCTACAAAATTCCAAGCAAGACCAACTACAGATATGGCGCGAGAGAGTTTGTTTAATATATTAAACAACATAGTTGACTGGGAAAGCACTGATGCATTAGACCTATTTTCGGGCACAGGTAGCGTTGCCATAGAGTTTGTATCAAGAGGATGCCCACGAGTTATCAGCGTTGAGTCAAATGCCAAAAACCATGCCTTCATTCAAAAGATTAAAGAGCAGTTAAATGCTAAAGAACTGTTGACTGTGAAATCAGATGTTTTTTCATTTATAAAATCGTGCAATCAAACATTCGATTTGATATTTGCAGACCCCCCTTACGATTTAAAAGAATTAGAGTTAATACCGACCAAAATATTTGACCAAAATATACTCAGTGATGAGGGAGTATTTATTTTGGAGCACTCCAAGCTAAACAGTTTTACAGAACACCTTTTTTTTGTTGAAGAACGCAAATATGGAAGTGTTCATTTCTCATTTTTCGAAAAGAAATAATCCTACAGAATATTCACTCCATATAGACTAATTTGTTTTTCTTGATTGAATTTGTCAATATATTCTGATATAATACTTTCGCTACTTGATAGAGAAGAAATATCAACCTTTGGGTACTTTTCATCCTCATCAACACTTTCTATCTCTTTAGGAGGTTCAGGGAGCACTCTTTCTTGTTTTACAATAATACTTTTCCCCACTGAGAGGTTGGTAGATTTCATGCCATTCATTTGTTGCAGTTGTGCAACTGTAATGCTATTCCTGCGAGCAAGTGCACCCAATGTATCACCCTTTTTAACCCTGTAATAGGTGTTTTTGAGCTCTCCACTCGATGCAAGTGTAGATTGTTGTGGCTCTTCTACAGGTTTTACTGTTTGTCTTACAATTAAATTTTTCCCTACTGACAACTTCGTAGATCTCATTCCATTCATGCTTTGCAATCGAGCCACTGTTGTTCTGTTTTTTCTTGCAATGCCACTTAATGTATCTCCCTTTTTAATCTTGTAATAGATGTTTGTGACGTTCCCATTTGTAGAAGTTCCATCATATTGGCTTGCCAAAGTTTGTTGACGATGCGTTAGATAGAGAGATTTATTGTGATTCTTTATTTCATCAGATTTGCTGATAAATGCATACATTTGTTTAGCAGGCAATACCAATGTATATGGCTTGTGATTACCTGGAACTATGTCACGCTTAAATTGAGGGTTGTATCTTCGTATGTCTTCAATTGGAATATCAAGAACTTCAGATATTTGTTTAAAATGAACCTCATGAGCAACNNGGGCAAATATGATGATTATCGTTGTAGTTCATCACATAATTAGCGGCAATAAATGCAGGAACATAGCCACGTGTTTCGCGCGGTAAATTATAATATATTCCCCAGTAGTCTCTACTACCACCGCTTCTTGCAATTGCTTTATTCACATTTCCAGGGCCACAATTGTAGGCTGCAATCACTAAATTCCAATCCTCATATATATTATACAAATCATTTAGATAGCGAGCTGCTGCCTCAGTGGCTTTATAAGGATCGCGACGTTCGTCCACCAAGCTATTTACATCAAGATCGTATTGCTGTCCTGTACGTAGCATAAATTGCCACAAACCTGTTGCTCCCATGCGTGAAACTGCTGTTGGATTGAGTGCTGACTCAATAACTGGCAAGTATTTGAGTTCCAACGGCAATCCGTATCTATCCAAAGCCTCTTCAAACATGGGATAGTAATAATTGCCCAAAGATAACATGTAGCTCACCAAATCGCGTCGCCTTTGTGTATACATCTCAATGTATGTACGCACCACAGGATTAAAAGAAAGCTCCATTTCGCTTGGCAAATTGTAGAGTCGTTGCATATAAACCGAATCGCTATACACTACGTTTGAGCCCTGCTTACATTGATTGTCAGAATCAGAAAAGTCAACCTGCCAATTTTTAAGTAAGTTAGCAATACTTTCATTCAAGTTTTCTGGAATCACAATTGCACTATCGTCAATAACTTTCGCTTTATCCTTTATACTTTTGTCTTTGTGTTGAAGATCCTGTTTTGTTTGATTTTGAGAAATCAAAAATGACGTGCTTGTTAGAAATATTAATAATACTAAGAAAGCATTTTTTCTCATTGTCATAAAATAATTTATTTAGTTTTTCTTCAAAAACTGATGCTACATTGAAATCCGAGACTGTTCGCTAAATAGTCTGTTTTTTTTATAATTGTTGGTTCCACTCTTAATGATAAATCAGAGCTAATATCAAAGTCAAATAATTGTGCGTCCACATAGGCGTCCAAGATGCTGAGAGCGTACATTGCCACAGTTCCTATTATACTTAAATCGCGATAGCGACGATAAAAATCTTTACGTCGCTTCATTACATCTTTCAACCACGCTTGATCCACTGAGTTGGGATCTTGACCGTAAGGTAAAAAGTTTTTCCAACTATCCGTTGTCTCATCATCATCCATGATATCTTTATATCCATTGGAATAGTCGGTGTAATATCTGCCATTCCACGATATTGCATACGAAAAACCTAAAAACCCTCCATAAACAATGGGAAGTTTCCAATACTTACGGTTATAAACTTGCCCTAAACCCGGAAAAATAGCTGCGTAAATTACAGCCTTAGTGGGGTTTGGAGAAAATATTTTGGAATCTACAAACTGAGGAAGGGTTGTTGTATCATTTATAATAACTAAAGACTTAGTCGTTTTGACCGTGTCGGTCTTTAGGAGCATTGAAGGAGCTACTATGGTGTCACTAATTTGAATAAGGCTATCTGTGCCAATTATAGACAAAGTGTCGATTGGGTGCTGAGAAACCTCTTGAGCATAACCAAAAGTTAGGCTCAAAAGAAAACAAGATAGGAATTTCAGTTTGAGAAGCCTCATATAAAGTGGTGGTTTATTTTTTTATTACGTCAAATATCCCAATAATTCGCTCTAAGTCTTCATTAGAACTAAAAGGTATTGTAATTTTACCTTTTCCTGTTTTTGAATATTTGAATTCTACAGGCGTATTAAAAAAACGTGACAGATGATTTTTCAGTGCATCAAATTCATCAGACGATTTCTGAGCACTTTTAGGAGTTTTGTGTTTATCTTTTTTGTTAAGTCCAGCAATCTCATTTTTCACAATGGCTTCTACTTTTCTTACCGAGAGGTCTTCTTTTAAAATCCTATTATATATATCAAGTTGAAGCACTGGATCTGGGATAGTAACCAAGGCACGAGCATGACCCATATCTATTTTTTTATCTTTTATTCCCATCTGCACTCCTGCCGGAAGTTTCAATAATCGCATGTAGTTGGCAATAGTTGCTCTCTTCTTCCCTACCCTTTCGCTCAACTGTTCTTGAGTCAAAGATTGAGAGTCGATGAGTTTCTGATACGTCAATGCAATTTCTATGGCATTCAAATCTTCACGTTGAATATTCTCTACCAAAGCCATCTCCATCACATCCTCATCATTGACAGTTTTCACATAAGCTGGAATCTTCTTCAAATTCAACATCATAGACGCTCTATAACGTCTTTCTCCAGCTATAATTTGATAACTACCATCTTCCAGTTCACGCAGTGTTACAGGTTGAATCACACCTATCTTTTCAATAGAAGCTGCTAACTCTTCCATCGATTCATCATCAAAGTCCACCCGAGGTTGATCGGGATTTGGTCTTATCTTCTCTATTTCTATTTCACTAATAAACGACGATCCTTTCGTTTCTGTATCGTCTATTGTGATAAGTGCATTTAATCCTCTTCCTAAAGCTTGTTTCTTGGCCATTTTGTTGTTTTACCTATTATTAAGCTACAAAGCTATTCATTTTTATCGATTAACTCCTTGGCTAATTGCATATGATTGATTGCTCCACGCGAACCGGCATCATGCATAAGAGCGGGTTTTGCAAAGCTTTGCGACTCACTCAACGTTACATTTCTATGAATAACAGAAGTGAAAACCAACTCTTGAAAGTGCTGCCTCACCTCTTCGTATATTTGATTGTGCAGACGGAGTCTCGAGTCATACATTGTGAGAACAAAACCCTCTATTTCTAACTTCGGATTAATCTTTGACTTTATTATTTTTATTGTATTCAATAACTTACTTAGCCCTTCGAGTGCGAAATACTCGCATTGTACAGGAATTATCACTGAATCTGCTGCAGCAAGTGCATTCACAGTTATGATACCTAACGAGGGAGAACAATCAATTAATATGAAGTCATATTTCTTTTTCACACCCTTCAATAGATCCTCCATCTTCTTCTCTCTATTCTGAAGTTGAACCATTTCCAATTCAGCCCCTACGAGATTAATATGCGAAGGAACAATATCAATTTTATCAAACTCTGTTTTAATAATGATTTCAGAGATCGTCTTTTCTCCAATCAATCCTTCATAAAGAGTGTTCTGAGTTTTAGTGACATTAATTCCTAAACCTGAAGAAGCGTTCGCTTGTGGATCTGCATCAACAACCAGAACAGTTTTTTCCAATGCAGCGAGAGAAGCAGCTAAATTGATAGTAGTGGTCGTTTTCCCAACGCCTCCTTTCTGATTAGCTAATGCTATAATTTTACCCATAGAAATAAGTTATTGTTTTAGAACAGCAAAATAAGGAATAAATCGGATATTTCTGTGTTAATTATTTAGAAGAATGACTTTTTTGTTGATAACTTGATAGAAAACAGTTTACACGAGTCTTGCAATCATACTTTTCAACAAAAACTAACAATCTTGAGATTTATCTTTTCGAGGCATGTCTTGCATGATTGTTTATATCAATAAAAACCGACTGCCAGTGATTTCATTGACAATCGGTTTAATATTTTAGAAATTATATTTCTTGTGCTTACTCAGCAACTACTTCAAAAGGAAGTTCAATTGAAACCTCTTTGTGAAGTTTCACTGTTGCAGTGTAACTGCCAATCTCTTTCACTTGATCTTTGATCAAAATGAATTTGCGATCAATCTCGAAGCCTTTTTTAGCCAATTCTTCTGCCAATTGAATGTTAGTTACAGAACCAAATATAGTTCCAGTAGAACTGGTTTTGGCACCAATAGTGAGTGTAGTACCCTCCATTTTTGCGGCAAATGCTTCTGCATCTTTCTTCAATTGCTCCAATTTGTGAGCGCGTTGTCTGTTATTTTCAGCAATAACTTTTTTAGCCGATTCTGAAGCCATAACAGCTTTACCTTGTGGAATAAGGAAATTTCTTGCGTATCCTTTCTTCACATCCACAATATCGTCTTTGTAACCTAATGTTACTATATCTTCTTTTAATATTACTTCCATTGTTTTTTCCTTTTTTTATTTCATTAAATCGGTTACGTATGGAAGCAAAGCTAAATGACGAGCTCTTTTTACCGCTTGCGCAATACGACGTTGAAATTTAAGAGATGTACCTGTAATACGACGAGGCAATATCTTACCTTGTTCGTTTAAGAATTTCTTCAAAAACTCTGGATCTTTGTAATCGATGTATTTGATGCCATTCTTTTGGAAACGACAATACTTTTTCTTTTTTACATCTACTGAAACAGGCGTTAAGTATCTTATTTCTGATTGTTTAGCCATTGTTTTATTTCCTCCTTTTTTTAAATTATTTTACTTCAGATTTTGCACTCTCGGCAGCTGCAGGTGTAGCTTTCTTAGAAGAGCGGTTTCTTCTTCTTTTTTCCGAGTATTCTAGTGAGAATTTATCGTGCTTGGTTGTTAAGAAACGAAGTACGCGCTCGTCGCGACGGAAGTTCACTTCTAAACCAGCGATCACAGATGGATCAGCTCTAAATTCTAACATGATGTAAAACCCTGTTGACTTTTTGTCGATAGGATACGCAAGCTTGCGTATACCCCAGCTTTCTTCGTTTATAATTTCGGCCCCTTTGTCCGTTAGGAGGGTTTTGAATTTTTCTACCGCTTCCTTCATCTGTGCATCAGACAAAACGGGAGTCAAAATGAAAACGGCTTCGTAATTATTCATACTAAAGTTGTTTGTAATTAATTATATAATAAAATTGAGGCGCAAAGATACTCATATTTTTTTATCAAGACAAAAACATTTGTTTTTATTTTCATTCATATCATCACAATATCATCAATTTATAATTAATTTTGTGTATCTTGTACGTTGTATACACAACATTTCCTTATTTGCAGTGTTTTTACTATATAGTATGAACATTAAAACAACACATATTTTTATAAATGAACAATCCAAAAAAAATTGAGAATCAAATAATGGTAATTTTCGGAGCTTCCGGCGATTTAGCATACAGGAAACTCATTCCCGCTATTTTCGATTTGCGTGAAAACAAGCTACTCCCAACACATTTTGCTGTATTGGGTGTTAGCCGTAGCAATATAAGTGACAAAGCCTTTAGAGAAAAAATGAAAAAAGGCATCAAACAGTTTTCTCACTATAAAGACGCAAGTGATGCAGTTATAGACTCATTCTTAGCAAAATTATCCTATTTAAGCATGGATACTGGAGATGGTAATGAATATGGTGTGCTGAAAAAACGACTTTCTGAAATTGATGAAGAATATAAAACTGACAAAAACTATATATTCTATCTTTCGACCCCTCCACAACTATATTCCAAAATACCAAAGTTTTTATACGGACAAGGTTTGAACTTGCAGCGTAAAGGTTTTCGCAGAATCATTATTGAGAAACCATTTGGTCACGACCTNNGACGATGATCAAATTTATCGTATCGATCATTATCTTGGAAAAGAAACAGTGCAAAATCTGATGGTAACCCGTTTTGCAAACGGAATATACGAACCCCTGTGGAACAGAAACTACATTCAGCATGTAGAGGTAACAGCCGCCGAGAGCATCGGAGTTGAAGGTCGCGGTGGATATTATGACGAAGCGGGAGCTTTGCGCGACATGGTGCAAAATCATCTCATGCAATTGGTGGCTCTCATAGCCATGGAGCCCCCAACAAAAATTAATGCAGAAGCCATTAAATACGAAAAGATGAAGGTCTTTCAAGCCCTCCATCCACTTTCCGAAAAAGATTTGAAAAACAATGTCATCCGTGGTCAATATTCTGAAGCTAATATACGAGGCGAAGCTGCTTTGGGATATAGACAAGAAGAAGGGGTAGATAAAAAATCTCGTACGGAAACATTTTTCGCTATGAAGTTTTTCATCGATAACTGGCGTTGGGCAGGTGTTCCATTTTACATTCGCACAGGTAAAAGGTTGCCTACTCGCGTGTCCGAAATTGTTATCCATTTCAAACCCTCGCCACAACAACTGTTTTGTGACAATGAAGAAAATGACAACCAGCTTATTCTACGTATTCAGCCCGATGAAGGAATTTTGCTCAAAACGGGTATGAAAATGCCTGGCAACGGCTACGAAGTAAAAACGGTTAACATGGATTTTCACTACACCGATCTTGATGATCATTATATACCTGAAGCTTACGAGCGTCTGATACTGGATTGCATGGCAGGCGATAGCACTCTTTTTATGGACGGTCCAGCATCAGAAGAGACATGGAAATTTGTACAACCCATTCTTACTTATTGGGAGAATGATAAAAAAGCACCACTTTATGGATATCCATCAGGATCATGGGGTCCCGAAAAAAGCGATAGTCTCATAGAAGGGGTGAATCAGAAATGGCGCTACCCCTGCAAAAACCTATCAGATGATGGAATTTATTGTGAATTATAAACTATTATATTTTTAAATATGAAAACAAGAATATTTGACAATCTAAACGATTTAAATGAGGATTTCACCTCGTGGCTAAAAGAACTTTTAGCTGAAAAGGCAGACCTGACAATAGCATTAAGTGGCGGCAACACGCCCAAATCGTTATTTAAACATTGGGTTACCAATCATGCAGATGATATTGATTGGAGTAAAATTAAATTCTTTTGGAGCGACGAGCGTTGTGTGTGGCCCGATGATGATGACAGCAACTACAAAATGGTGAAAGAGAATTTGTTTGACCATCTTCCTGTATCCAAAAAAAATATTTTCCGGATAAGAGGTGAAAATGACCCCTACAAAGAAGCAAGAAGCTATGAAGAGGTACTCCAAAACGAACTTGAAGTTGTGAACGACATCTCCATATTCGATGTTGTAATGCTTGGTATGGGCGACGACGGACACACAGCTTCTATATTTCCACACGAAATGAATTTGTGGGAAAGCAACAACTTGTGTGTTGTGGCAACACACCCAAAAACTAAACAAAGACGCATTAGTCTCTCTGGAAAAACTATTAATGCAGCAAAGAATGTTGTTTTCTTAGTAACAGGTGCA
>DENY01000279.1:7112-7311 GCA_002359825.1 Bacteroidales bacterium UBA2632 | reverse complement strand
GGAAGATTGTTGAATAAGAAGAAATGAAGGAGCATAAGTGTTTATCAATACAAAACTGATAGCAACGTGATACATATCATCCCATGTACAGAATAGTGTGCATGGGATTTTTTTTATCTTTTATCCAGCTTGAAAAGGTTGGTTTAATTGATATGAAATTGGCACACTATCGGAATAACTTTTTCAAAACATTTTCACG
>DENY01000279.1:0-6938 GCA_002359825.1 Bacteroidales bacterium UBA2632 | reverse complement strand
TTGATTTCCACCTGATTTATGTTGCATTTTTGAGTGAATTGTAAAAAACAACCAACTATTATTTACTAATTGACACTTGTGAAAACGTAATAATAATTTGGAGTGTAAAATAAAAACCCTCTTTATAAACGAAAACACAATATTTTCAAGATAAGTAGTGTTTGACAACGACAAACGCAAGTCAAAATCGCACCAGTGGAAGTGTTAAAGTTAAACATATAATTTTGCTATTACTCCAGAGAGTCTCACTACTCCACATCCTCTTACCACAGTAAATCCATATACAATTGTTAAACCTTTCCTTCAATGATTTGTTTAACCTTGCATGAAAACAACTAAGAAAATAAATATGCAATTAAAAAGACTTTTCAGTTTAATCATTCTCCTAATAACATTTGCGTCAGCTTTTGCGCAAATAGACAATGCTGTAGGTTCGGGCGTAGTGCGTCACCAACAATCAAAAGAGCTGCTTCCTTATGTAAACGTAGTTGTCACTGATAGTGACGATTCTTTTCTGACAGGAACAATCACCAACGAAAAAGGGATTTTCACAATTGAAGGACTCAGTACTGGCGACTACTCAGTTAAAGTGTCATTTATGGGTTTTTCGGAAGAGGTTGTGCCTTTTCATGTGGGTAGATTGAATAACTTTCTCGATTTAGGCACCATTTCTTTGACAGAATCTACAATGGAACTCGATGAGGTTACTGTAACGGCTACTAGGTCCGAAGTTTCATCAGCAATGGATAAGAAAACTTTTGCTGTTGATGATAACCTTAGCCAGCAAGGCGGCTCTGTATTGCAAGTGATGCAAAATCTACCGGGTGTTACCATCGATCCAGATGGGAAAATATTTCTTCGTGGTAGCGATAAGGTAACCGTTCTAATTGACGGAAAGCAAACAGCCATAACTGGAATGGGCTCTCAATCGGGACTCGACAATATTCCCGCATCGGCAATTGGGTCGGTGGAAATTATCAACAATCCCTCAGCAAAATACGATGCCAGTGGCATGGCAGGAATTATCAATATTGTGTTTAAAAAAGAGCAACAACATGGATGGAATGGCAAAGCTGGTATCACTTTGGGACTTGGAGCATTGGCAGAAAAAGAACCCAATCTAAAAGATATTCGCAAACAATATAGCTTTACACCAAAAGTGAATCCTTCGTTTTCGGCAAACTATAAGCAAGAGAAAACAAACGTTTTCGTGCAAGCCGATTTTCTTTATCACAAGCAGATGATGAAGAATGAATTCACACAACGCACTTACGAAAACGGCGATGTGGTGAATCAGCAATTTCTTGAAAACAGAACGCAACCTATCTATAATATCAAGGCTGGGATAGACTACAACCCGAATGAGAGGAATACATTTACCTTCTCAGCGCTGTTCAATTATCGAGAGTACACCGACTTGGGAGATATTCCCTACGACAATATGGAGGGAAACAGACTGCGACTTTGGCAATATTATGAAAACGAGGTAAATCAAACCCTATTTGCTACCGTCACCCACAAGCATTCGTTCAATCAGCCAGGGCATAGCCTTACATCATCGTTCAACTATTCGTTCCGGCGCAAGGATGAAGTATTCAACTTCACCAACCAACTTTACAATCCTGCTTCAAGAGGGACCGACACTACAGGCTTGATAGCCGATGAAAACATTTTCGACCTAACGGTTGATTATTCAAAGCCATTCAAAACAGGCAGATTAGAACTTGGGACAAAGCAACGTGCACGTATTTTCCCAAATGATATTTATTTCAAGCCAGGCGAAAACTCAATACTCGATCCTGGTCTTGCCGGCAGCGCAGAATACAGAGAGATGCTTTCGGCAATATATGGAACCTACATTTACGAACTGAAGAAGTTTGAACTGGAGGCAGGTCTTCGCGTAGAATATGCCAATGTAGATTACTTGGTTGACCCCAACCATAGCGTTTACAAAAGTACAGGATTTGACTATATCGATCCCTTCCCAAGCGTGAGGGCTACTTGGCTCATTAGCGATAGAAGCAGAGTATCGGTCTTCTACAACAGACGTGTAGATAGACCCGAAGAAAAAAACTTAAGAACTTTTCCAACTTATGCGAGTCCCGAAATTCTTTCAATGGGTAATCCAAACCTCCAGCCACAATTCACACAGTCGGTTGAGTTAGGATTTAGACAATCATGGGATGGTGGATACCTCTATACTGCAGCCTATCACAGAATGTCGACCGATATATTGACTAAGATTATAACCGAAGTCCCCTCGTCAAATCTACTGGCTGAAGTAGATCAGAATGCCGATAAAGGACAAAACACAGGGATAGAATTGGTGTTCAATCAGCAATTGGGGAGCAAGCTAAAGCTTAACGCCAATGGAAATATCTACAGAAATAAAATTGGTGCTTTCTCCATCGTAAACGCTTATCCAAGCAACATCTCCTATACGGGAGAAGAACAAAGCATTGTTGCGGGTAATGCAAAGCTTAACCTTATTGCGAAACTTCCAAAAGACACCGAACTCCAAGTAACGGGTATCTACCTTGCTCCAGATATTATTCCGCAAGGGAAAATTCTTTCTCGTTATTCTATTGATGCAGGCCTTACTAAAAAGATACAGAATGGCAAGGGGGAACTATTTATCAATGCGAGCGATATCCTCAACACGCTTGTGATGCGCTATGAGATTGAAGGCACCACTTTTAAATTGAAGTCTGATGATTATTATGAGACGCAAGTGGTGAGAGTTGGGTATATGTATAGGTTTTAGGGGGGGATAAAAAGGTCTGACGGGTAAATTTCCTCCTACGCCACCCTCACCTTATACCTACAACTAACCTTCCCCTTCACCATTCCATTCAATTTTGCTTTTATCAATCGTTTGCGAATAGCAGAGATGTGATCTGTAAACAGAATGCCATCAATATGATCATATTCGTGTTGGATAACGCGGGCAGTGAAGCCAGTGTAGGTTTCGCTATGTGGTTGTAAGTTCTCGTCAAGGTAGTCAATTTCAATGGTATCTAAGCGTGGCACACTTTCGTTGATACCCGGAATGCTGAGGCACCCTTCTTCGGTAGATACAGTATCGCCAGAGCGACTGGTGATGCGTGCATTGATGAATGTTTTCTTTAGGTCTTTGTATTCTGGATTCTCCTCATCAGCCAGTGGAGAAAGGTCAATCACAAAAATGCGATCTTCCAAGCCTACTTGTGGTGCGGCAAGCCCTACTCCATCGGCATTGTACATGGTTTCGTACATATTGTCAATCAACTCTTTCAGATTGGGATAGGAAGCGTCAATATCTTTTGTCTCTTTTCTCAATACGGGGTGCCCGTATATATATATCGGTAAAATCATAATATAATAATAGTTTTGTTTTCGCTTGNNGTGTGTGCGGTTTAGGACAAATTCATGCGTCGGCCTTCCATGTATCCTTGCAGGATGATGGTAGCACTTATCTCATCGACCAATGCTTTGTTTTGTCGTTTCTTTTTCTTCACGCCTCCATCAATCATAGTTTGTAGCGCCATACTTGAGGTGAAACGTTCGTCGAAATATTCAACGGGAATAGTGGGAATTTCCTTCTGCAATTTTTTGACAAATGGTTTAATATATTGCATGCTTTCGGACTCTTCGTAATTCATCTGGCGCGGCAANNTCCAATAATGATGAGTTCAACAGATTCTTTCGCCACATAATCTTTCAGAAAACTGATTAAAGTGTGCGATGGCACTGTAGTGAGACCGTTGGCAATAATTTGCAACGTATCACTCACGGCAATCCCCGAGCGTTTTCTCCCATAATCTATTGCAAGCAAGCGCGCCATATCTTTTAGTACTTTATATCAAAATTCTTTCGTTTCAACTCAAAGTCTTTTCCGAGATACTTCTCGCGCACCACTTCGTTGTCTGCCAACTCGTACGCAGTGCCTTGAAACAATACTTTTCCCTCGAAAAGCAAATAGGCCCTATCGGTAATACTCAATGTTTCGTTCACATTGTGGTCAGTTATCAAGATACCAATGTTGCGATACTTCAATTGTGCCACAATAGACTGAATGTCTTGCACCGCAATAGGGTCAACACCCGCAAAAGGCTCATCGAGCATAATGAACTTTGGATCGATGGCCAAACAACGGGCTATTTCGGCACGTCGCCTCTCACCACCCGACAATTGGTCGCCCAAGTTTTTACGTACTTTGTGCAAACCAAACTCATCAATCAGGCTCTCCATCTTTTCGTGTTGTTCGTCACGACTTTTATTAGTCATTTCGAGCACCGAAAGAATGTTGTCTTCAACCGACATTTTACGAAAAATGGAAGCCTCTTGTGCCAAATATCCAATTCCGTATTGCGCCCGTTTATAGACAGGAAACTTGGTGATGTTTTGCCCACCCAAAAAGATTTGTCCTTCATTGGGCACAATCAATCCCACTGCCATATAAAACGTAGTAGTTTTGCCAGCACCGTTCGGACCAAGCAAACCCACAATTTCGCCCTGCTTCACATCAATAGAAACATGACTCACCACAGTACGTTTGCCATACTTTTTCACCAAGTTCTCGGTGCGAAGCACCAAGCGCTCTTGCTCTTTAGGCGCATCAACAACAATGTTATCCATTGTCATTGAGTTATCGCTGTTTATGTCGTTGTTTGATTGTTCGTTCTCCATCTGCTTCCAAAATTTATGCAAAGATACAAAAAACTAAAAGAGTTGAATATCATTTCACACTTAGAACTTCTATAGAAATGACAATGAATGTTATTCGCTAATAATCACCTCGGCAGATTTCACTTCGCCACTTATGGGTGGGGTGTTTTTTGCCAAGCGCACTTCCATCTGAGTTATTTGAGGAAATGCCGATTGAATAGACCTATAGATACGCATTGCCACATGTTCCAACAACTTCGATGGTTGCTCCATTTCCGTTTTCACCAAATCGTACACAAGCGCATAATTAATGGTGTCGTCCACATTGTCAGATTGGCAAGCACGGGTCAAATCGGCCGTCATGCAAATATTCACCACATAGTTGTTTCCCACTTTTGTCTCTTGCGCCAACACCCCATGATAGGCATAAAACTGCATATCGGTGAGTCTAATACTTGTCTTCATTGTCTGTTTGTTTTTTATTCAAGTTCAAAAGTAAGTATAATAAATTATTATTGTCCTAAAACTCACCCATCAAAAGAGTTTGACTCTCGTTTTTGCGCAAATACGGGAGACAAATAACTTTGTCTCTCATATTAAAAGTTCAAATCATCTTGTCTCTAATATTTGAAGCTATATTGCTAACAAATGATTATCTGGTGGCATCAAATTAAGAATATCAAACATAAAATCGCCAGATTTTGCACAGATAATATGAATAAATCAGCTTAAGTGTGCAGAATATGACTACATTTGTTTAATAAATAACAATGCAAAAGATGGAAATTCTTAACCAATTCGGAGTAGTTCCTATAGACTACGGTGTTTTAGCATCGGAATTAGCAACTTACAAATCGCCAAGGCAAAAGATAGTTGAGCTTGAAAAGGAGGGTTCTATTATTCGATTGAAAAGAGGTATGTATGTTGTATCTCCTAAAATATCGGGTAAATTATTATCAATTGAACTGATTGCAAATCACATTTATGGACCATCGTATGTTTCGATGGAGAGTGCACTAAGATATTATGGGTTGATCCCAGAGAAAACCTACAATACAGACTCTATGACGATAAAAAGAAGTAGAAAGTTCGACAACGCTATTGCAAGATTTAACTACACTTATTGCCCTGCAAGCTATTATACAATAGGTGTAGAGCAGGTGATGAGAGAGGGTTTTTCATTTTTAATAGCATCACCCGAGAAGGCTTTGTGCGATGTGATAATTTACACTCCACAATTGAGACTTCGCTCTATGATATCGTTGCAAGAATATCTTGCTGATGACTTAAGATTGGATATGGATGAGTTTTTCAAGATGGATATCTCCGTTTTTGAACAGTGTGTAGTGCAAAACATGAAGAGCGAAGAATTGAATAACATTATTAAATTATTGAGACAATGAGTATATTTAATCAGATGTTGGCACGATACGATATTATCACGGAAAATGACCGCAGAAATGCTCTCTATGAAGTTGTGCAAGAAATAACATTGGGAGGCCTATATCGTGGTGGTTTTTTCAATAAAGCAGCATTTTATGGTGGTACATGCTTGCGCATATTTCATGGTATAGATAGATTCTCAGAAGATATGGATTTTTCATTAATCNNAAATTTTCAACTCGAGGAATATTTTCCTGCAATAATGAATGAGTTTGAGGCAGTAGGTAGAGATGTGATAATAACAAAAAGAGAGAAAAAACTGTTTTCCCAAATTGAATCAGCATTTCTAAAAGACAACACCGAGGTATATAATGTAATTTTTCAAACTGAAAAATCGATTAAAGTAAAAATTGAAGTTGATATTGATCCTCCATTGAGCTTTGATACTGAGCAAAGACTAATGCTACAACCATTCTCATTTATGACCCGCTGTTTTGTATTGCCCGATTTGTTTGCTGGCAAAATGCATGCATTAGTATTTAGAAAATGGAAAAACAGAGTGAAAGGGCGTGACTGGTATGACTTTGAATGGTATGTAAGAAAAGGAGTAGAACTCAATTTCGATCATCTTCAAATGCGAATTAGACAGTTTAATAATATCGAGATGACAAAAGATGAGTTTCTTGATATATTGAAAGAGCGAATATCAATAACTGATATTGCATTAGTGAAACGAGATGTTGTGCCTTTTATTAAAGATTCTACTCACTTAGATATTTGGTCAAACGATTACTTTATGCAATTGGTGGAAATGATGAGGATAAAATAGAAGAAGATTAGTAAAGCTAATAAAAAGATGCATCCTAATATCGGAAACGACATTGGCATTCTTGACTCCTCTCGTTTAA
>DENY01000180.1:2423-2713 GCA_002359825.1 Bacteroidales bacterium UBA2632 | reverse complement strand
AATTGACATTACAGACGAACAAGCAACACAGCTAAAGGAATTGGAGGTCAATTTTCTGGTGGATGTAAATGCGGCTGAAAATTGTTTTTGGTGTAATAGCAAGAAGCGAATAAAAAAACTGGAAACCAAGAAAGAGGAGCAACTTAAAGAGATATTGAGCTTAGATCAGTATATAAAGTATGATGCTATAGAGAATGACAAAATAAAGAGACATCCTGTTTGGTTGGAATAATTGAGCAATGAATGAGTCCCACACTACACGAGCTACAACAAATTTGTGTCAATTGTCA
>DENY01000180.1:0-2237 GCA_002359825.1 Bacteroidales bacterium UBA2632 | reverse complement strand
CAACCTGTTAGGTATTAAAAAAAACAAACTTCAATACATGGAGCGATTGTTAATAAAAAAAGAGGTTGCAATTATTTGCAACCTCTTTTTGTAATATATATTTCTCAAAATAAAATTACTTGTTCATCAGTTTCCTAATATCTTCACCACGAACATCGTCATACATTTCAAATCGAGATTTATCTTTAAAGATTGAATTAGAGTTTTCCACTTCAATCATTTTGGTTTGCATCATATTTTCTCTCTTCATAGATCTTGTTTGCATTGCATTTCCTGTAATATGATTAAGAGCAACGCTCAACAATGGATCTTCTGTGTTTCCAAATTCTACTAAATGAAGGTTTTCGAACTCATCCACTTCGAAATCAGGCGTAAAACCAGCAGTAAAATCAGATTCACCTTTGCTGTTGTAATATTTCACGGTGATGGGTTGCATGCCCCATTTGTTTTTTGGATCGTCTTTTTCGTATATACTGAAAGAACCAACATTCTTACCATAGGTCCTTTCACCAATTAAAATAACATCCATGTAAGGTTTCAACCCATTTATTATCAATTCGCTGGCCGAAGCACTACCGCCAGTGACTAAAACGTATAGTCGAGGTAAATTCAGAGAAGGCACTACAATGTTTGTTCCTTTTATCTTATCAATAAAAAAGTCTTTATTAAAATCTGGGCCCGATTCTCTTTTGAATGCAGCATGTACAAGATTGTTATACTCAGCGGTAACAAGTATGTTTTTGGTAGATCGATCCTTCACTAAAGCACTGGCAAGGGCTATAGCGGTTGTAACTCTTCCACCACCGTTGTATCGCAAATCAAGCACCATTTCAGTAGCTCCTTTGGCTTTAATCTTTGATAATGTTTGNNACAGTAGCAAAGAAGTTGTAAACCATGTAACCAATTTTCTTGTCCCCAATGGTGTACACACTATCCATTAAAACTGGTGTCTCCGCAAAGTTTTTCTCCATTCGTACAGAGACATCTCCAGCAGGTTTCAATTTGTACTCGTTGCTTTTAGAATCAAAGATCCAGTCTGCCATAGATAATGTCTTGGAACCGGTGCCAGAAAATATTGATCTGTAATTGCTATTTGTTATATCTTTTCCATCAACTTGGGTTATGAAACGACCTCGGTTGACTCCTTCTTGGTAGGCACTTGTGCCAAATTTAGGATAAGTAACTATAGCATATAATTTTGTTTTGCTATTATCTGTATATGCAAATGTATATTCAAATCCAATTTCATCAGATTGAATCCCTGAAAGAGAACCTAATAGATCTGTATAATCTTCTTCAATCCACGAGAATCTGTCACCTTCAGGATTGGTGTTTTTGTTATAAGTGTTGAGCAAGGACTCAAAGAACTTATCAGGAGTCAACGTGAAATCAGGTTTTTTGGGAATCAAATCATTCCACAAATAGTAGATATTCATTTCTTCGAATATCCAGTCATTCACATATTTGTTCTCATTTGCTTTATCATTGTTATCAATTATGGGATCATCCTTTTCAGAACAAGAAACTGTAACAATAAGTAGCGCTAATAGTATAAATAGTAGAGAATTTATTTTTCTCATAATGGTTGAGTCTTTAATTTATAATGAAAATTAGATTGTCAAATAATTGAATAGTTTAATCTCACTATCAATTATTTAATAAATTAAATTGATCGAGACTTCTTGTATGTGTTTGTTGAAAAAGGATAGGGTTAACTAACTGAAGGATCTCAGTACACTAAAAAGNNGATATAATTAAGAGATTAATTCACCTTTTCCTTGTCGAATGATCTCTGGTAAATCTTTTGTACAATCGATAACAGTTGATGGCTCCAAACCTCCCTCTCCTCCATCAACGACTATGTCGGCAATATTGCCCCACTTCTCGTGGATAAGTTCTGGGTCTGTTCTATATTCAACCGCTTCGCTTTCATCCCCAAATATAGAGGTTGTCATAATGGGATTACCCAATTGTAATACCAATTCTCTAATAATATTATTGTCAGGCACTCGGATACCCACAGTTTTCTTGTTTTTGTAAATCCTGGGTAGGGTAGAGGTTGTGTTTAATATAAATGTGAATGGACCGGGCAAGTTTCTGCGCATTAGCTTAAATGTAGCAGTATTTACTTTAGCATATTCACTTACGTCACTCAAATCATAGCAAATAATGGATAAGTTATTCTTTTGAGGATTGATGCCTTTTAAGGCACATATTTTTTCAACCGCACGCACATT
>DENY01000123.1:4951-7920 GCA_002359825.1 Bacteroidales bacterium UBA2632 | reverse complement strand
GCCTTAGTGAAAAAAGAACAGACGATTGAATTCTGCTTATGCAGTTTTCAATCATCTGTTCCTAATCGAATAATCTTAAAGTATTCAGTTATTTCTGATAGCGTTTAGTATAGTGCTAATGCACTGGTAACGGTTCTTTGTTTCCCGTCGCTTGGTATGATTGTTTCTTGTCCTCGAATGAGCATACAAGAAGAGCCACCTCCATCTAAGTTAATAGCATCAGTACATCCTAAGTCTAAAAATAGGTCAGCCATATCTTTCATGCTCAGTCCTGGTGTTGATGGCGTTTTGTTTCTTCCTTCACATACAAAAAACACAACGTGCCCCGAAGGGTGATAGGCTACTGCCGAGCGAGGATGATTGTAGGTAGGTTGCACGCCACTGGCATTATCAAAAAGCTCTGCCTCCCAATTATTCATATATACACCATCTTTGATCAATAGAGGACCTGCACCAATAGCTTGATCAGGAGTCCATGGAGTAGCATTGGCGGGGAAATCCTTTGTGGGTACTGGCTGAGGAGTTTGTCCGGCTTTGTTGGGAGATGCTTTAGGATATACATACAACACGTTTTGTGATTCATAGGCATAGTGGGCAGAAAATGTTTTGTCCTTGTTCATCCCAAATACACCTTGTGTGGGGTAATATGGAGTTGGTACGCCATTATAATCTCTGTTTGTTACGGGTTGCTGTCGAGAAATGGTTTTACTATCACGAATCAATAATCCCAACGAATTACCACTCCAAAAATACCCACCGTTCAAAACAACGGCTGGCATACTATTCTCTTCATAAAATTGGGTAGGTGTTTTATATCCTGTCTTTTCTCCTAACACCTTGAAACGAACACTTTTATTATTCATTTCGGCTATTGCTATGTATGCCTCAACTTTTTTTCCTGAAATAGTTTGTTTATACTTATATACTGAAATATAGGAGGGCAGAGTTCCGTATTCATCTTTTTTCTCCCATTTTTGAGCCGATGGAACCAACGGGGCACTCACCATCTTCACATTTATACGGTAAGTTTGTGACGTTCCGCCTCTTTTTACTTTTAGTGAAGCATTTTTGGTTAAGTCGTAGTTGGATGTTGATTCTACGGGTGATTCCATTGAAACACCAGTGCTTAGATTTACTTTTAATCTTACACTGGATAAATTGGCACCAGTTTCAAACTCAATCTCGATATAGTGGGCAAAGTTATCTACTTTTACTTTAGTTGCTTTTGGGCTGATTACTTCTACAGACTCGATAAATTTGGAGTCGCTTTCTTGGGGTGAGTTACTACTTCCACAAGAAACTGATAAAGATAAAAAAGCAACAATCCAAAAAATATTTTGTACCAATGGGATCCTTATTGTTGATTTGTTCTGTTGTGTTTTATTTTCGTAATTCATTTTTGTATTATTATCATTTTTAAAATATAAACCTCACTTTATTCAATGGCCCCAGCCTCTCTCATGCCCTTCTCTACTGCATCCCACATATTCTCGTTAATAATGTGCACAATATCAAATATCATAAGACCGTCTGTTTGTTTTAGATTCATCTTTATCGATTGTGTGAGTCCTTCATGATTTCCGTAGAATTGATCGGCCAATATTCCTCCTAAGAATTTATTGTCGCCCATTATTTTGCGTAAATTCTCATTTGACCCCTCCACACTATACCAGATACTACTTTGGGCTTCCAAGTCTGTTTCGTTTTTAATTTCAGGATTGTTGATCATATATTGTTCTTTGGTGATGTTGGTGTAGTAATTTCCAACCGTAAACAAGTCCATTAGTTCAGCATATCCTGTGTTTTTATATTCAGGTGTTGCCCAATCGAAATCTTTTGATGGATCGTACTGTTTGCTTGCAAAATTGACCCCTACTTCGAAGTACGAAGGGTACCAAGCCCCTGTATAAGTGCCAAAAGAGATATCAGGATTTACCGATTTCACAGCTTGCTTTGCTTTTGCCATAAAATCATAAATGTTTTGAGAACGCCATTGCAACCATTCTAAATAATACTTTCCTTTGTGAGGATAATCATTTCCTTGTGCATCCTTTTGCCATTCATAGATATCTCCCGGAAAATTCTCTAACTCAACACCCAGATATTCTTCAAACTTTTGTCGCGTTAGATTAGAGAAATCTGCCGTGTATCCATCATAGCGTACTCTATCTAAAATGATTCCATCTAAGGTAGGATACTGTTGAGTGATCTCTTTTAAGATATTAATTATGTAGCTTTGGTACTCCTGATTGATGGGGTTTACCATGGCCGAGTATTTGTTTTTCTCTTCTGTGATAGGGATTATTCCATCCGCTGTGTATAGCTGAGTAGCCCAATCAGCTTTTCCTCCTTCATATATGACGCCTTTGTCAAAGAAATTGTGTCCTGCCACAAAGGTGTTCAGTGATGCTTGTATATTTAAACCCAATGAATGGCCTTTTTCTAAATAGTAACCAAGGTAATCGAAGGTGTAAATAATTGTATCGCCACGCCATTTTCTCAGCTTTGATGCTATATCGCTATCATACAACACATAGCCTGATATGGGCCTCATGTCAACAACTACATCTGTAAAACCGAGGTCTTTTAGTTTAGTTAAATAGAAATCTATTGTGTCTTTGTTGTTGAATCGCTGTATGTTGGCAGTGGCATCGAGCCACATAAGTTTGGTTGGAGACTTTTCTTCTATCATTTTGTTAGAAGTATTGCACGATATATTGAGGTAAACAAAAAGTAAAAGTGCAAATAAGATTTTGATGGTGATCTTTTTGGTGATTTGTGTCATAGATTATCTATAATTAAGTTTCTAATTTGTAAGTGACTATAAATTGGATTTGTTTGGACAACAAACATACATAAAGTATTTAATTTATGCAGTATATTTAATAAATAGAATGGCAAAAGAATGAGTGTGTTTTTATAAGTAACTGTTGTTGTATTTTTTTGTTGTTTAAACATTTTAGTCTTAG
>DENY01000123.1:0-4869 GCA_002359825.1 Bacteroidales bacterium UBA2632 | reverse complement strand
ATATGCTTTTGTGTCTATCTCATAAAAATAAGAATGAATATTTGAAAATATAGAAAAATCCTTGTGTTAGATTCAAATTAAATTGAAGTTGGACAACGTTAAGAAAAAATTATAGGAAAGCAAAGTAATAGTTTAAATAATGATATCTACATTTCAAGAGCTCAAGAGAAATTTAAAAAAAGATTTATCGTCACTTCCCACAATCAGAGTTGCATTGTTGGGAGATACCGCTACGCAGTTTTTAGCAATAGCTATCAAGGGTTTGGGAGTAGAAAGAGGATATAATATTGAACTTTTTGAAGCTGATTATGACCAAGTAGATCGTCAATTTTTGGATCCATCTTCCGATTTATATAGTTTTAAACCTGAGTATATAATTGTCTTTCAATCTACTCATAAATTGTTATCTACCTATAACGAAAAACCTACAGAGGAACAGAGCAATATAGCCGAGGAAAGATTGGAATTCATAAAATTGATATGCAACTCTGTCCAATCTCGATTAATCTATTTCAATTATCCAGAAATTGAAGATAACGTGTTTGGGAGTTTTTCAAATAAAGTAGAAAGTTCATTTACTTATCAGATACGTAAACTCAACTATAAGCTGATGAAATTAGCTCAACAGTATCCCAATCTTTTCATTTGTGACATTGCTTCTTTGCAAAACAAATTGGGACGCGATATGATGTTTAACCCATCTATATACGTTAGTACCGAAATGGTGCTTTCAATTGACGCTGTTCCTTCTATAGCTTCTCGTGCGATGGATATCATTTGTGCGGCCGAAGGCAAATTTGTTAAATGTTTGATATTGGATCTTGACAATACTTTATGGGGTGGAATAATTGGAGATGATGGTATCGAAAATATCCAAATTGGACATGGATTAGGAAGTGGTAAGGCTTTCTCTGAGTTTCAACAATGGATTAAGCAATTGAAAAATAGAGGTATAATTATAGCTGTTTGTTCTAAGAATGATGAAGAAACAGCAAAAGAACCTTTCGAAAAGCATCCCGAAATGGTCTTAAAGCTTGATGACATAGCTGTATTTATAGCTAATTGGGATAACAAGGCTGATAATATTAGAAAAATACAGGCTGTATTGAATATAGGTTTCGATTCAATGGTGTTTTTAGATGATAATCCATTTGAAAGGAACATAGTGCGACAGAATTTACCGGATGTGATTGTTCCTGAACTTCCTGAAGATCCAGCAGAATACTTAGAATTTCTTTATAGTTTGAATCTCTTTGAAACTATTTCTTATTCTAAAGCTGACGCTGATCGCACAAAACAGTATCAGGAAGAGGCACAACGAGTTACTTTGCAAAATAATTTTACAAATGTATCAGATTACTTGAAAAGCTTGGAGATGGTTTCAGAAGTTGCCGAATTCGACAAATTCAATACCCCACGCATTTCACAGCTTTCACAACGTAGCAATCAGTTTAGNNTTTATAGAAGCAGATATAAGGGAAATGTCTAATGACAAGAATTATCAAAATTTCAGTTTTACACTTACAGACAAGTATGGAGATAATGGATTGATCTGTGTTATTGTATTGGAAAAAAAAGACAAAGAAATTCTTTTTATAAATACATGGTTGATGAGCTGTCGTGTTTTGAAACGGGGCATGGAGGACTTTACGCTAAACACAATTGTAAACTATGCCAAAGAGAATGGATTTAAAAAAATTATAGGTGAGTATATTCCGACACCCAAAAACAAAATGGTTGAGCATCATTATCAAAGACTGGGTTTTACACACTTAGAGGTAAAATATCAGAACATTTATAAGTTGGAGGTAGATAGTTATGTTCCAAAAGAGTGTTACATAACAATGAAATAATAATATAATATTGGTTTAGAGATGGATAATAAAGAAATTTTAGGTCAAGTGCAAGATATTTTTCAGGATATATTAGATAATGACGCTATTGTATTAACAGATCATACAACTGCAAATGATGTTGATGACTGGGATTCACTAACTCATATACAGTTGGTAGTGTCTATCGAAAAGCATTTCAAAATTAAATTTACATCGAAAGAAATTCTTTCTTGGAAAAATGTGGGTGAAATGATTGATGATATTAAAGCTAAATTGTAGGGTAGACAATTATATATTTTACTTGTATTGTTTGTGCCAAATTGAGCATGTAAATGAAGGTTATCTTTAAGGGAGAAACTGTTTATTGAAAAGATAGTTGCAATGGTGAAAATATTAAAGAAGTATGTTTTCACTCCCAGTAAGAATTAGGTAAACTAAAAGAATAGCAATAAAATGATTTTCAATTCATTAAACTTTCTACTATTTTTTGTAGTCGTTTTTTTTATCTATTATTTCCCATTAAAAGAAAAAACTAACGCGCAAAATTGGCTGTTATTTATCGCAAGTTATGTCTTTTATGGTATTGCAGACTGGAAGATGTTGCCTTTGTTATTGTCATCGACAGTAATCTTCTATTTCCTTGGTATTGCAATACAAACAAGTGCAGAGAAGAAAGCTTCTCTTCTTACTACAATAGGGGTGTTGCTGGGCGTGGGTATCTTGCTTTACTTCAAGTATTTCAATTTCTTTATACAATCATTTTCGGATTTATTTAGTGCAGTTGGGCTCAAAACAAATTGGAGCACCTTTAATATAATTATGCCTTTGGGTATCAGCTTTTTCACCTTTAGGTTGTTGAGTTATGTCATAGAGATACATAGAGGAAAGATAGAACCTACAAAAGACTTTGTGGTCTTTGCTACTTATATAGCTTTTTTCCCAACAATACTTGCCGGCCCAATAGACCGGCCCAATACGTTTATTCCTCAACTGAAGAGTACTCGTTCTTTCAATAATTATATGGCTATTGATGGTTACCGTCAAATTCTTTGGGGAATGTTCAAGAAAATGGTAATTGCAGATAATTTGGCTGTTTATATAGACCCAGTATGGTCGGATATTCCATCTCATAGTGGAAGTACCTTATTTATCGCCGCTATCTTATATAGTATTCAAATGTACACAGACTTTTCAGGCTATTCTGATATGGCAATTGGTGTTGGGAAATTACTCGGATTCAGAATAACAAAGAACTTTAATTATCCTTATTTCGCAAGAAATGTTGCTGAATATTGGCGTAATTGGCATATTTCCTTAACTTCTTGGATTACGGATTATGTGTTTATGCCATTGAATATCAAATTTAGAGATATAGGTATAATAGGAATGATTTTGGCTATCATTATCAACATGTTGGCAGTTGGCCTTTGGCATGGTGCCAACTGGACTTTTGCTTTCTTTGGTTTTTATCATGGCTTGCTCTTTATTCCTTTGATACTTTCTGGCTCCTTTTTTAAAAAGAAAAAGCTAAAAACCACTAAACTTGGATTTCCATCAGCAATTGATTTTTCCAAAATGGTTGGAACATTTTTACTTGTTACATTGGGCTTGATTATTTTTAGAGCCGATAATATTAATCAAGCATTTACATTTTTATCTGGTATCTTTGATCTTTCAATTATTTCCTTTCCTTCTTTAAGTAAAAAGACGTTGATACCTATAATTTTGTCATTCCTTTTATTTCTCATTGAATGGAATTCCAGGAAGTTAGAATATCCTCTTTCTAATTTGAAATTTAAAAAACCCTTGAGATATTTAATATATTACTCCATTATCTTTGTAATTGTTTGGTATGGAAATTTTGGAGTAAATGAGTTTATTTATTTTGAGTTTTAAGATTATCCAATTCCTATTTAATTCTATTTATCAAGATAAATTATCGTGTTGAATACGATCGATTGGCTAATTTTGATTCCTTTTCTAACTTATTTATTGAATCGTTTAACATGGAGCTGAATTTGACAGCTCCTTTTCTGTTTAAATGTTCCATATCATAGAAATCGCTGATGTCGAATTCCTCAGAATGAAGAAAATCCCAATATTCGACGTTGTATTTATCTACTAATTTTTTAATTATCCGTACATTGCTTTCTAAATAGGGTTTATTAAGGTATTCAACATACTCTACGTAGTAGGGTGGAACAATTAATATTGGCTTTATTTTCTTTGCTTGCAATATTCGTATAAAGTCTTCGAGATCCGCTATTATTTCTTCTTTTTCATCCGATTCATCTATAATTTCATGGTAAGATTTGCTCATGTGAGCATACGAGTCATGATTAAATTGTGTGGTGTCTCTTCCTTCAAATGCTATAAACCCCTTAGTGATTGGTACAGATAGGTTTACACCTTCTTGAACTTCAAAGTCTAAAATATCGCTTCCATATTTTATTCGATTTAATACTTTTCTTTTCAACATCGTATAAGATACCTTTGGAGTATAACCAAATATAGTAGGTGAAAGATTTGCAAGCAAATAATTTGTGCCGTCATATTTAATCCCATTGCCATAATACGACCAATAGTCTCTATTGAATTGACTCGAAAAAGCAAAGGAATGATAGCTGATACTGATGAAAACGTATTTTAAGTTTGTTAGATCGGGTAGTAGAGAAAGGGTTATACGTTTATCAAAATAAAGACTTTGAGCTAAATTTGCCACATTGTATGTGTATAAGTCAAATTCATCGGGATCAACTCCGTAAGTTGTGAGAGAGGCGCCCAATACTAAAACTTCAATTGAATCTTTCGCTTTTTTAGCCCCTTCATATTTTTCTTTATATAAGGAGTTCTGCATTCTCAGAGTAACATCGAAAGATAATATAATGACTAACGGCAGAATGGCAAACAATAAATTTTCTTTCAGAAAATACCGCATAATATTCTAAAATTTAGATAGATAAACATTGGAAAATAGATTACCTTGAAGCAAGAAATATATAAAACTTTATTTAATACAAACAGACCTATTGAT
>DENY01000008.1:685-3292 GCA_002359825.1 Bacteroidales bacterium UBA2632 | reverse complement strand
GAAGCTTTGCTCAACTTTCAGACAGTTGTAAGCGAACTAACCGGGCTTCCATTATCAAACAGTTCTTTGCTTGACGAATCAACAGCAGGTGCTGAAGCAGCCTCAATGATGTATGCTTTGAGAAGTCGCGATCAGAAAAAGAATGAAGCTAATAAACTGTTTGTTGACGAAAATCTCTTTCCACAAAATATTGCTGTCATCCGCACCCGCATGGAGCATGTTGGTATTGATATGGAAGTAGGAGATTATAAGACCATAGAACTTGACAGTTCATATTTCGGTGCTATTATTCAATATCCCAATAGGAACGGAACAGTTGAGAATTACAAAGAATTTGTAGAAAAAGCACACGCCGTAGATTGTAAGGTTGCCGTAGCAACTGATCTGATGGCTTTGGTTTTGCTGACTCCTCCCGGAGAGTGGGGCGCAGACATTGCTTTCGGAAGTAGCCAACGATTTGGTATTCCTATGTATTTTGGAGGACCATCTGCAGGTTTTTTCGCAACAAGAGACGAGTACAAGCGACAAGTGCCAGGTCGTATCATTGGTATATCGAAAGATGCGTATGGTAAAGAAGCATACAGAATGGCATTGCAAACACGTGAGCAACACATCAAACGAGACAAGGCTACATCAAACATTTGTACAGCACAAGCTTTATTAGCTACTATGTCTTCTTTCTATGCTATATATCATGGTCCTAAAGGACTTAAGAGTATTTCTCAACGCATCCATTCAACGGCTTCGCTTGTAGCAAGTGAGTTGAATGATTTAGGATTTAAACAAACCAACGAAGTGTTTTACGATACTTTGAAAATTGAACTTCCAACAGATATAACGCAAGACAGATTGCGTGAAAATGCTGAGATAAGGAATATCAATCTGCGTTACTTCGAAACGGGTGAAATTGGCATTAGTATTGATGAAACCACTAATGATTACCGTGTGCAAGAACTATTGGCTGTTTTTGCAATGACTGTTGGCAGTTCAAAAGTGTTTAAGGTAGAAGATGNNATGACCATTCCACAAGAATTCTTACGTACATCCGAATTCTTAACGCATCCCAACTTTAATAGTTATCACACCGAAACAGAGCTAATGCGTTATATCAAACGCTTAGAGAAGAAGGATATTTCGTTGGCTCACTCCATGATTTCGTTGGGCTCGTGCACTATGAAGCTCAATTCGGCTTCGTCGTTACTGCCCTTAGGAAATCCAAATTTACAACGCATTCACCCCTATGCTCCGCACGATCAAACACAAGGTTATCACGAAATGATTGACGAGCTCTCTGCCATGCTTGCAGAGATTACTGGACTCACAGCCACTAGTTTGCAACCAAACTCTGGAGCAGCAGGTGAGTTTACAGGCCTCATCACCATTGCATCCTATTTGAAGAGCATAGGCGAAGGAGATCGCAAAATAGTTCTCATTCCTAGTTCGGCACACGGAACAAATCCCGCAAGTGCCGTTCAGGCAGGTTTTATCCCTAAAACTGTGAAATGTGACGAAAACGGTAACGTGGACATGGATGATTTGCGTGCACAGACCGATAAATATCAGTCGGATTTGGCAGCTTTCATGATTACTTATCCTTCAACACACGGTATTTTTGAAGCAGAAATTCGGGAAATGTGTCATATCATTCACAAAGCAGGTGGTCAAGTTTACATGGACGGTGCCAATATGAATGCTCAGGTGGGAATCACCAATCCTGGTATAATAGGTGCAGATGTTTGTCACCTCAATCTACATAAAACATTTGCAATTCCTCATGGCGGAGGCGGACCAGGTGTAGGACCAATTTGTGTGGCCGATCATTTGGTGCCATTTCTTCCCGGTCATCCTGTAATGTGTGATACCGACCAAAATACTGTTTCTTCTGCACCGTATGGTAGCGCAGGAGTTGCAACCATCACCTATGGATACATTAAAATGATGGGTGAGGACGGACTAACGCAAGCAACCAAAACTGCTATTTTAAGTGCCAACTATTTGGCCAATAAATTGAAAGACTCTTATGGTATTTTATATAGAGGTGAGCAGGGAAGAGTAGGGCACGAGTTAATTTTGGAATGTCGCAGAATCAAAGAAAGATCGGGCATCACCGAAAGTGACATTGCCAAACGATTAATGGATTATGGATTTCATGCTCCAACCCTTTCGTTCCCCGTTGCTGGAACTCTTATGATTGAACCAACTGAAAGTGAAAGCTTGACGGAACTCGACAGGTTTGTTGAAACAATGATTCAAATTCGTCAAGAGATTCGAGAAGTTGTAGAGGGCGATTTTACATTTGAAGACAACGTGTTGGTGAATGCTCCCCATCCAGAATACGAGGCAGTGGCCGACGAATGGAAACATGCATACCCACGCTCTAAAGCAATATACCCACTACCTCACGTTGCCGACAATAAGTTTTGGATTAATGTGGCGCGCATTGATGATGCTTATGGCGACAGAAATTTGGTTTCTTGTTTGTGTCAATGGGATACAGAAGGAGAAGAAGAGGAGAATTAGATTTTGTGTTTTTTCTTGAATAAAGAAAGTAAATTATAATGAAAAAGGCGTCGCTTGAGGGTGGCGTCTTTTTTTGTTTTGCGCGGA
>DENY01000008.1:0-564 GCA_002359825.1 Bacteroidales bacterium UBA2632 | reverse complement strand
CGCGGAGCTGGAGCTCCCCGCTCCCAGGGAGCTATTCTCCCCCAGGAAGAACACACCCTGTAAATTTATATGCTACACTATCTTTGCTCAACTTTGCCTTTACCGGATTATCCAATATATACCTAACCACATGATTAAAGTGTGCTTCATCTCTAATGAATCTATCCCAATACTCACTTCTCCAAAATTGTTTTGATCCAGGTTCAATCCCTAAGGAATATTTCTCATTATTGGTCATAGCCCATCTACCAGTATATGATTTCCAACTTTGTATTATCTTAGCCAAGTTATGCTCGGTTTCGATTAAAATATGCACATGATTTGGCATAATGCTCCAAGCAATCAAATTGTATCTGTCTCCATTGTGATGTTGCAAAGCATCCCATACCACTTGTGCCATCTCGTGCTTTCCCAAAGCACAACACCCCAAACCTTTATCGAGCCATTTATCAATCTCCTTTCTTCTGCCAATCTCACGTTTTGTATCAGGCAGAGTTTTCAGCTCTTCTTCTATGTCTCTCAACACATTTTGTGGCATACTGTCGGCCATTCTGAAGGTGATAG
>DENY01000220.1:509-2988 GCA_002359825.1 Bacteroidales bacterium UBA2632 | reverse complement strand
TGTAAAGAAGATAATTAAATAAGATAACAGCAGACCGGCCAATCCGCCTAACCCAGTAAGCAACAAGTTTTCGATAAGCACCTGTTTTATTAATATTGAATGCGATGCACCAAATGCTTTCCGTACACCCATCTCATTCATACGCCTTTCCATACGCGTGCTATTCATTCCAGACAAATTGATAGCAGGAACTAATAAAAGGAGTAAGAAAATAAGTATATTCTGTATCCAGTTTTTTGTCCTGTTAGGCTCCAGATTAGATGTAACACGCTTGGCTTCTTTAGATTTTATATCGGGTTGACCTATCAAATCTACCTTCCAATCGTTTGCTTGTGAATTGTATCGTTGCACATTATCATTCACTTCTTTACGTATAGACTGAAAATCTGATGTATTCTCTGCCAATAAGAACACCTTGCTTACTCCTCCAAGCATGCCTCCTCTTTCGTTCCACACTTTATCGTAATCTTTCATGCAGGTATAAGGCATCCATATTTGAGCATACGTATCGGTCAGAGCATACGATACATCTTTTACCACTCCTGCAACGCGAAATGGTTTGAAAGCATACTCAAAATAGTGACCAACGACATCAATGGCTCCAAAAAGTTCTTTGGCAAACGATNNCCGCTACCTGCAAACCCGATGCGTAGTCGGCTTCTGAAAAAGGCTTGCCAGATAAGAAGCTAAAATTGAATACCTTCCAATAGTTTACATCCACATATTGGTTTCTTACTCTAAAAAGATTATCATCATTGGGCAACGAAGCAAAATTATTGGACATAGCCATAATCGATACACTTTCAGTAGTTTTCAGAGGCATAAAAAGCTCCTTAGCTGCTTTGTAAGAGAGGCTACCCGAGTTTGCATATTTAAATCGAACAGTATCCATGGGTATCATTGAAAGTGATTTCACATACATTGTTCGGTTTCTATTTGTTTCGGGATAAATGTTAGCAGTCTTCACATAGTTCAATATTGCCATTATCATCACCATCGAAATACCTAAAGCCGTTCCCGCAATATAGATGCTACTGAATAGCCTGTTTTGCTTTATCAGTTGCCACGCCTGTTTAAAATATTGTTTTATCATTTTCCTCTTTTATTTATTCCGACACTTTCAATTTACTCTTATTCCTATATTGCGACATATCCGATACCACCACCCTATCGTTGGGCTGCAAACCGGAAATTACCTCTACGTACTGGTAGTTACTTTCGCCCAATTGAACTTTGCGTTTTACGAGGGTTGAGCCATCCATTACAAACAGTTCATACGACCCCTGTCCGCTATAATAAGGTCCATTGGCAATGCGCATTACATCTTGTTTAATGGCATTCATTACATACACATCGGTTTTTAGTCCAGAACGCAAACGGGTGTTGTCATCATCGTCCAGTTGAACGGTAAATTGTATAATGCCATTTTTGGAGAGCGGCGTCACACTGCTTACCATGCCCGTAAGTTCGTCTCTACCAATGCGCACCACTGTTTTGTTTCCTGTAGCAATGCGGTCGCCATAGCTATCGGCAATTTCACCATCTACACGAAAGTGCGACAAATCGGAAATGATGGCTACTTGTGTTCTTTGTGGTACACGCACACCCACCTGGTTGTTGATATAGGTGAGCGTGGCTTTGCGGGGAGAGCGTATTTGTGCATCGTCTAATATGCGGCGTGTTTCGGCTAGCGATTTGCGGAAAATCTCCAATTCAAGTTCCTGTACTTTCAATTCAGATTCAGTTACCCGCTTATCGTTTTTAAACTTCTTATTCGATTGCTCTTGTTGCAACTTTGCCACATTGTAACTCAATTCCACTTCGCGCACCTTATCGGTAGTTCCTGCACCAATGCTGTCTAAGTATCTTTCGTTGCGCAGCTCCACCTCCATTTTATCAATCTGCATATCGTTCACTTTCAGTTGCATCTCCATATCGCTCAGTGCGCTACTGTTCTTCACATGCTGTTGTTCTATGCGGTATTGGCGCATTTGCAATTCGTCCAACATTTTGCGGTAGTCGTTTTCAATACTCTGAAGGTCCAACCTCAATAGAGGTGTATCCACATCCACCGAGTCGCCCGCTTTTTTATATACCTCTACAATTCTGCTCTCGATGGGTGTATTAATAATCTCCTCAAATGCAGGGACTACTTTGCCCGATGCACTCACCGAAACTTCAATTGTGCCCATGTCCACAGTAGAGAGTTGCATATTTTTAAGCGAAACACTATCGCGCAACAATGAGATGATAACAATTATAGCCACAACAGAAACCACCACAACAGCACCCACCTTGAGCAACTTGTTGCGCTTTTCTTTCTGTAAAACCTCTTTTGGTATTTTTCTGACCATTTTATATTGCTTTTACTCTATTATAAGCAAAGCTCGTGCCACGATTATAAACTACTGATAATCAAGACATGCTTAAAATATAAGTGTCCGATAATGAACAGTGGCGTTCGATATCGGACACATTG
>DENY01000220.1:0-313 GCA_002359825.1 Bacteroidales bacterium UBA2632 | reverse complement strand
AATGAAGCCATGGGTCACAGATAAGAACATGGCAGTGAGGCCTGTAAGGACGGCATAAATTTGTAGAACCGCCCTGATTATCACTAAATGTTGTATCTTTGGATATAAATTGTTACAACTTCAAAATCTCAATAATATGGCTCCAAATTGAAAAACAAATGATATTTTGCTAATCTACTCTGAATGCCAACTTAACATATCCAAAAGCTTAAAAGCCTATTCATATTTTTTGACTTAAATCAAGAAAAACTTACCACACAAACTTTAACCGATAAATTACTCCCCCGTCATCTCACGCCACCCTCAGCCATGA
>DENY01000171.1:2466-2615 GCA_002359825.1 Bacteroidales bacterium UBA2632 | reverse complement strand
CATGTGGTTCACATTGTAGAGCGGAACTCCGTCCAACAAAAGCAAGTTTTCATCGGGTCCGCCACCTCGCACATACAATCCTGCCGAACCTTCCGTTCCCGATTGTACACCCGGCAGTAGTTGCAAGGCTTTTATCAGGTCGTTCTCGC
>DENY01000171.1:273-2457 GCA_002359825.1 Bacteroidales bacterium UBA2632 | reverse complement strand
ACCCAACAAAGTGGGGATGTTTTTTATTTGCTCAATGGGAACTTCCACCTTACTCATCTGCGTTCCCCTCACCCACGATTCTTTGCGAGTGCCAATCACGGTCACCTCCTCCAACAGATTGTCCTGCTCCAACAGGATGTTCAGCACCGTATCGCCCTTCAAGATGAAGTCTTGCCTAAAAGTCTTGTACCCGATATAGGAATATTCGAGCAACACATTGCTGGCAGGCAACGTCAGCGAGTAGTAACCAAAGTTATTGGAAGTGGCTCCTTTATTAGAACTGGCATCGAAAACCGTGGCAGAGATAAGGGTTTCACCGCTTGCTTCATCGGTGATGTATCCGCTCACGGTGTAGTTTTGTGTGAATGCCTGTGCAACTATTGTAAGCAATAGGAAGCAGAGGAGGGATGGTTTTTTCATAGAGGATGCAGATAAGCAGTTGCTTTATAATTGGTGGTGCGATTAAAATGCCCAACCTAATTTCACAGCAATGGTAGAATTGGTTTTATCTTTTTCTCCCATCATAACACTTGTTGCTTTATCCTCACGCTCCTCTTTATATTGTTGTACATCATAAGAAACTGATAGAGAGAGACTGTTTTTATTATTGATAGGATACATATAACCTATCGAAGGAGATACATACAAGCCACCAGAAAAGCGAGATTCAATTTTCTCGAGTTCTGCAACGCCCTTCACTGGGTACATGTTTTTCGAAATAATGCCATATCCCGCTTTAAGAGAAACAAAGAATGATGGTTTTTGACTGCCATTAAATTTCCACATTCCATGTGCATATAGAGGAATGGAAAGAAAGCTACTTTCTAAGTCCATCACTTCAGAAGTTATGCTCGCGCTATAATTATATAAACCCACTCCAACACCTGCGAAAAGCTTGTCAGTAACATGATACCCTGGCGAAACTGCAATGTTCCATCCTTCATGACTTAGATCCCAATAGCTACTCTCTCCACCCGATCCACCATATCCCGAACCTTCTGGGGAATATCCAAATGATTCTCCTTCAAATTTAAAGCCATAGCCTGTTTCAACTTGTAGTCCAAATGTTCCCGTTTTACTTTGAGCCTGTGTGGCAATAGAGAAACAGCAGAAAAGCGTAAGGATTGTAAATAGTTTTTTCATAAAAAGATTGTTTTAAATAGTTTATAATTCGTTTAGGCATCAAACATACGCATTCTAGTTAAATCACCCCCCCCCCAAAATTGGTAAATAGTGTTAACTCGCTCGCATTTATAAGTCAATTACCGATTGTTGCGAGCAAATAAAGGCAACACATAAGCCACCTTCACGTCAAAAGCCGGGTAGAACGTGCTACGAGAATAATCCAAGTTGTAACCATATCCCAATCCCACTGAGTAGCTGTAGTTCCAATGTTTACCAATATTGTGCTGTCCGCCCCAGTTCAAATTGGCTATAAAAGTATTGGTTTGTCCATGGAACTCCTCACTTGTCAACGGCTTGGACACATACTTGACTTTCGCGCCAATAAAGTTTCCTGTATTAAACAACAGTGATTTAGTTTTGCGTATCCGTTTATCTCGGTTATAGAAAAACTTGCCATACATGCTTGCATGTAAACTTGGTTCTAACAAAGCCCAATGCCAATCTATTTTTTTTGTAAGAGCATCCTTATCACTAAAATCGTAACTCGGACCCAATCCAATTGCGGGTTCTATTGTTATCTTTTCGGCTACAGGGATTTCAACTGAGAAGTCTAATCCGTTTATCCCTATCCCAATTTTAGGAATCGTTTGCAATGACTGAGATGATACTGCACTTGTTTGTGTAAGCAGGGCAAACAGGAAAACGAAGAGGGATAATTTGTTATTGTTCATGTTATTGTGTTATTGTAGTTTTTAAAATATATATCCAACTCTTAACCCTATTGTATTTGAATGTGTCATTGTTTGATCAAATATCTTCTCGCCCGACAATTGAGTTAGTTTTGCTTTCATCACTTGCATATCGTACGTGAGAGAAAGAGAAATAGCAGTGTTATTCAGAGGGAACATCATGCCCACCGAGGGTGAAGCATATATCCCCCCTGAGTTTTTCACATTAAAATCTTCGTCTTGATAAGGAGCTATTCCCCCAGGTGGCGAAGTTACATAATTGCGAGAAACGATGCCATAACCCAATTTCAAATCAACAAAGGGGATGAAT
>DENY01000171.1:0-182 GCA_002359825.1 Bacteroidales bacterium UBA2632 | reverse complement strand
CCATCGAAATAGGCCACATACCTTGTGTATATATTAACTCCTGCGCCCAAGCCAGCAAACAGGTTCTTGTTTATTGGATAAAGTGCTGAAATAAAAAACTGTGCTCCCGAAAAACCTCTGTTCGTATCATAATCATTATGATCTACACTATAATCAGTATAATTAAAATTATACTTCACGCC
>DENY01000229.1:7667-9042 GCA_002359825.1 Bacteroidales bacterium UBA2632 | reverse complement strand
CTATTGTTGCTCAAGTTCCCTTTGTGGATGTAGTAACTACAATGTTTGACGAAACATTGCCTCTAACAACTGGTGAATACGAAGAGTGGGGCAATCCCAACGAAGAAGAATACTACAATTATATCAAGTCTTATTCTCCTTATGACAACGTGAAAGAACAAAATTACCCCAACTTTTTGATAACTGGTGGTATAAATGACTCTCAAGTACTTTTTCATGAGCCTGCAAAATGGACAGCCAAATTACGCAGTTTTAAAACTGATGACAACATTGTGCTCTTACATATGAATATGGAATCGGGGCACGGTGGAGCCACAGGCAGATACAGCAGAATAAAAGACGTAGCGTTTGAATTTGCTTTTATTTTGAACAGGGTAGGTTTGGATAAATAATAGCCGCATAACTATATTATTGAAAAGGGATGCCTCTCACACGGGGCATCCTTTTTTTGTAGAATACTATAGCTAGGATTACTCCTAAATTGATGTATTCGCCTATTGCCATATATTTTCAGAACAATCTTTGCTTAATTCACCCGTTTATTTGGTGTCTCTCTTGTTCTAAAAAAGTCACACAATTCGTCTTTTAATTGATGCGATAAGCTGAACAACAAGCAGCATATATATTAACATAGTTGTTAATATAAAAAACGCTTTTTCTTTTTCTTTCACTTTCATAATTCAAAAAATATGAATGCAGTGTGATATTTTTATTTTCAATTTTAATACCTCACTTTATACCAGTCCAGTAATGAATAGTTAACAATAATTGAAGTGATATATATTTTACAACTCGCTGATAATCTGTTGTGCAGTTTTTAATTATTCATGATATTTGAATAACGGAAAGTCTATTATTTTCTAATGTTAAAAGTATATTTAAATAATGGGAAGCCCATTATTTAGTTTTCAGAAAAATATAAGCCTACTTGATGATCCAATTGTCACTTTACAAAAAAAATATTCGATACTTGATGAGCAAGTTGTCACTCTGCGTAAAAACATTTAACTGTATGAAACACAATTAGGAGTTTCCTAACTTTATTCAATCTTAACTGACATCCAATTTGCCTTTCATTTAAAAATATATCCATGTCAGGACTTCAATTAGTAATATAATTTACAAATACATCTATAATGAGGCTTCAAGTATTCAAAAAAATCATGTTATGTGAGTACTTGGAAGTCAAGTATTCAATTTCTAAAAAATAATATGAGTAATCTATCTCACAGTTGTCAAAGAATCTTAACAGTCTAAGAGTAATTGATCTTCCATTATTCAAATAAAAAAAAATAATGTGGCAACTTGGTCGTCAAGTATACAAATATAAATGAACAATGTGGCAACTTGGTAATCAAGTATTCAAATATCAGAG
>DENY01000229.1:0-7625 GCA_002359825.1 Bacteroidales bacterium UBA2632 | reverse complement strand
ATTATATAAATATCAATGAGAGATATCCAACTTGGCATTCATAATAGTGAAAAAACACAAATGATTAGACAAGAACTGACTTTATTATTTGAATTGTCAAGGGCAAACACGAGTTGCAAACTTGCGTCTGCCTTGGATATTTGTATGATTTCGATGTGCGAAAGTCAAGGCTATTGATTAGATCTTTGATGTTGACTATACAATTTTCTAGCAGTAGTCAAAGACCTACATTAATAGGGTGAACAGGATAATACAAGGTATAATCATTATTCCGCATAAAAAAAGTGCCCAAATATATTTTGGACACTTTCTTTTAAAATATTTGTAAGTCAAATGACTTTCAAGGGAGTCTATAATTCTTTCACTCTAATGTTTCTGAACTTAACTACAGAGCCATGTCCTAAAAACCCGATATGGCCACTTTTATTCAACAAGCCGGGATGCTTTTTACCATCCACCGTAGCGGTTCCATTTTTAGAAGCTTCACGAATGTTACCATCTAAAATGGTTGTTCCATTCAATGTTATTTTGATGTTGTCACCATCAGCAATCACTTCTTGATAGTTCCATTCACCCATTGGTTTTAAATAGCCTCTCTTTGCAGGTATCACACCATATACAGAGCCATGGTATTGATATTCTTTCAAGTTTTTGTAAACCGGTGCATCGTTATCTAATNNAAAACCGGTGCATCGTTATCCAATATCTGCAATTCCATTCCAACATAAGCCGCATCACCTTCCATTGGAGTGCGAATGCCTAAACCATTGTTGGCTCCAGGAGTTAACTGAAACTCGAAGCGGAAAACGAAATTGTCATACTCTTTTTTCGTATATAAGTTACCGCCATGTCTTACACTTGGATAAATAACCATATTGCCATTTTCAATAACGTAATCTTTTGTGTTTCCTGTCCAATTGTGCATGTTAGTACCATCAAACAATACTTCGAAGTTATCTTTCTTTTCTTCGTCTGATAAAGTAAAAGGCTCGGTACGTTCTATTTCTTTTATGAAGATGTCGCGATATTCAACTTCACTTCCATGAGCTTGCAATTCTATTTGCTCAATTGGAAAGATTGGTTGACTTCTGTCCCAATAATTCTCAAGAATCACATTGTCAACAACCAATTCTCCATTTAAACGCACAGATACACGGTCTCCAACCATTTTGATATAGAATGTATTCCATTCTCCCAATTTCAAGTCAGCAACTTTAAGAGGGTCAGCTTCATGAGTTTTATTATTATACAATCCTCCTGATCCAACTTGAGCTCCAACATTAGTGCGTGAAATGTCCCATATTTGAACTTGTGGTGTACCTCGTAAGTAGATACCTGCATCAGGTTCTTTACCAGGATACAATTTCCAATCTACAAGCATTTCAAAGTCACCGTAGTCTTTATCTGTACAAAGGTTATTCCCTTTTCCTGTGAAAAATATGTTTCCATCTCGAACAATCCAGCTTTCTTTAGCTTCTTTATCTGCTTTAGCTTGTGCGGTGGCTAATTCTTTTGCACTCATCTTGCTACGAGTGATAGGGTTGCCAACCAGTCCTTTCCAGCCTGTGAGGTCTTTCCCGTTGAAGATGGATACAAATCCATTATCAGTTTTATTTTCGTTGATGAATTTATTGATCGCTTCGCGTTGATAGCCGGCATCGGGGTTGTCCAATGTTTGACTAACTTTCTTTAAAATTGAAGTCGTTTTGTCACCCGCAAATTGTGGATTGTCCAATGCCAATTTCATAGAGGCTTGTGCAGCTTTTTCTTTCAAAGCAGGAACATCCATGTAAGATTCTAACAAAAGCAATGCTTGATACATGTTTGTTTGGCCAATCAAATCAATGATTTTATTCTTTTGTTTGTCTGTGCTTGCCATTTCTAAAGCTTCACGCAAAAATAAATATTTAACTGCTTGTGTTTGGTCAGACTTAGAAACAGTGTTTACAACAGCATCAACAGCATCATTTTTCTCTTTACCATCTTTGCTATTACGAGCAATTTCGAGTAATGGATATATTACATCAAAAGATTTCCAAGTAGCTAATGCTTCAAATGCAGCACGCTTTTGTTCTGAAGAAGCACTTTTGTAATCTTCCATTAACTGATCCATAGCTTCTTGTGAGCCAGTATATGCCATAGCTGGATAGTATAGGTGACTTTTAGCGCCTGGCTTGCTTGTTTGTTTTGATATGATAGCCATTTGCTCATCAGCCGATAGATTAGACAACGAAGCATTGATTGCATCCTGTAGCGCTGGAATAAAATCTGTTTCAGGTTTTTCGAGCAAAACAAACATGTCATTTAAATTGTCTTCAGTCGAAACATATTTCAAGGTTTTTGCTGCTTCTGCCTTAACTGTTGCATTGTCAGTAAATAATTGGTTGTAAACCAAATTATATTGGCTTTCCATTCTGCGATCGGCAATTAATTGCAATATGGCAACTTTACCTTCATCACTGCTATCATTAAAAACAGATGCAAGCACATAAGACATATCACCTTTGTAGGTAGTTAGAGCATCTTTAGCCAAAGCAATTGATTCTTCATTGTCACTTTTAAGCAATCCAACTAATAGAAGCATAGCTTCTTCGTTGTTCATTTTGGCTAAAGAGCGAATTGCTGCAGCTTTCAAAATAGGATTATTAGAAGCAGTATATCGTGCAATTTCAGGAACTGCTTTCTCCATTCTCTGATTTCCTAACCAGTATACTATAGGAGTTTTAGTTTCGGGAGACGATGAATGAAGTCTTTTTATCAACATATTGTACCCATTTTCATCCAATTTGTCTGGGAACAAGCGCAGAGTACTTGCAACTAACGCTGGATTACCATCTTTAAGTGCATATTCTACTAATTTTGTTTTGTTTTCTGTAGGAGTACTCATCAAAATCTCGATCGCTGCAATTTGCAGGTCTGGTTGATTTTGTTTTGCTGCCATTTTCAATAATGCGTTAGCTTCTTTCTGAGCACTTTTAGTATCACTGCTTTTCAATGTGCGCAACAATTCTACATAAGAGGCTGTCGTGTTATCTTTGCCATAAGCAAATTTTTCATCTTTAGCTGCATTTTTTAATTGCTTCAGAGATGCACTTGTACCCTTTGTGCTTAATGCTTTTTGAACTGTCTTCTTGTAATTAAGCGATTTAGCATCTTTCAATAGGTTTAATAATAGTCCTTCAACGTTTTTACTGTCTGTCTGTACAATTGCATTCACCAATTGAATTTTCATCTCTTCGGATGTTGCAGCTTTTAGAGCTGTTGCTAAAGCTTCGTTTGCTTTAGCAGAATTCATTGTAGCTAAAGCCTGAGAAGCAGGTCCCACAAGTCTTTCGTCGGTTAAGAAAGATGATAATACATCAATGTTTTCTTCTCCACCAATCATTTCTAGTTGGCGAATAATAAAAGCTTTAGTCTCATCGTGAAGTTGCATTCCAAGAGCTTTTTCATAAGTCTTTGCAGCTTCCAATCGTTTTGCTTCGTCCTTTGCTACAAAGTTAGTCCATCCACTCAGTGCAAAATCAACTTTCTCGTTGCTTTCGGGTCCTGGAGGATTCATGCTGTTAATCAAATTCATCAAGCCTTCTTCTCCTGTTCCTACTAATTCAGAGATCAGTTGATTATACTGATTTTGTTTTTGTGCGGGAAGTTGAGTTAACACATCTGCCACAATTGTTGTAACAGTTCTGTTCTTAGGTGTTTGAGCTGATAGTCCGCCAAAAGCAAAAAGGCAGACAAACAATAACGCTATATAATTATTAGTTTTTTTCATTTTATTCTATTGTAATTTTGTGGATTAAATGCTCCAAGGTGAACGCATGGGTTGATCGAGCAATCTGTTTGCTTCATTGTCATTGATAAACACTTCGTTTACGGGGTCATATTCCAAAGTCCTATTCAATCTAAGTGCAATTGCACCCATGTTTACGATAGTACATGATCTGTGCCCGTTCATTTCATTCAATGCATATTTCTCACGGGAATGTATGCTTTCAATAAAATCGGTGTTCTGTGCAGGAGGTTCGGGGAAGTCAGCCAATTTCTTTTCCCAATTGGGTATATCGCAAACAAAGTTTTTATATACGTTTCCATTTGGACCTGCAATATAAGGTGTATCTGGTTCACCATAATCGCCACCCCACAATACAATTTGACAACCATCATCATAAGTGTAGGTTATGCTGTTCCAAGTACCCACTGCATCGGGATGTTGTTGAGGAGCATTCACTTCAATTTTTACAGGACTTGTGTTATCTTTGTTTAGCATATATTGTACAGGGTCAATGTAGTGTTGTCCCATATCGCCTAAACCACCACCATCATAATCCCAATATCCACGGAATGTTTGATGAACACGATGAGCATTGTAAGGCTTGTATGGTGCAGGGCCTAACCACATATCGTAATCCAATTCTGCAGGTACTGGTTGAGGTTCGAGGTGGTTTTTGCCAACCCAAAAGAATTTCCAGTCAAAACCAGTATGTTTACTAATGGTCACTTTCAAAGGCCAACCCAACATACCACTGTCCACTAATTTCTTCAAAGGTTTTACAGGAGTTCCCAATCCGTAGAATTGACTTCTAAACCTGAACCATGTGTTCAAACGGAAGATATTGCCATGTTGTTTGATTGCTTCAACCACACGTTTACTTTCTCCAATAGTACGTGTCATTGGTTTTTCACAAAAAATATCTTTTCCTGCTTTCGCTGCTTCCACAGACATGATACCATGCCAATGGGGTGGGGTGGCAATGTGAACGATATCTACATCTTTGTCTAAAATAAGATCGCGGAAATCGTGATAAAGATTGATTTTATCCTTTACCATTCCAGCTGCTTTAGCCAAGTGGTTTTTGTCCACATCACACATAGCAACAACACGAGTGTTGTCATAAGGAATGTGTCCACGACCCATACCTCCAACTCCTATAATACCTTTTGTTAGTTGATCACTCGGAGCAATGAATCCTTTTCCTAAAACATTGCGAGGAAGAACGGTGAGCAATGTCAGTCCTCCCATCGTCTTTAAAAACTGTCTTCTGGTTTTCATACTTAAGTCTTTGTAATTATGTATATGTCAATTAATTGAGTTCAAAATTTGAGTGTAAAAAGATGTTGTAGAAACAAATTTGCAATAAAATTACGGTTTTAATATGAGAAATGGAAATTATGAGATAGACAAAGTCTGTTTAGTATATATATTTAGTAAATATAATGGTTTTCTGATAAATTGACGTTTGGAGAGAAAATTGATAGTTTTTTTAAGATTCAGAACTCCTGACCCATTAACATTCTAAAGTGTCGCAGATTTATAAATCAGCCTCATATTAGTGCCAGGGAATAAGGTTTGAGTTTCGGTTAACAAATCGCACATTTCTTCGATTGCTCGATTTTCTCTCGGTGTACTTAACGAGTAAAGTTTTACGGTAATGGTATTGTTTACATAATCGGGCAGTATGTCTGCCTTGCGTTTGATTACACTTTTAATAAAAGCCCTCTTTTCGTTTTCCATTTTTTTGAAGCTGCTCGGTATTAATGATATAAGTGATGTTTCAGCTCTGTAACAAATCATTTTCAGGATATTTATAAATTGGTTCCTCTCCTGCACCAGTTGATTGTATCGTTTATGGTTGNNTTTTTGCCGTTCTGCTCTCAAATCATCATCTTCTTGCTTTAGAGTTTCAAGTTGTGCAATAACCTTCGCCTGTTTTTTCTCATACCTCGATGTATTATCTAAATCATCGAAACAATTCTCTTGTTGTATCTTGTAAAGTTCGGCTCTTCTTCTGTTTATCTTTTCAGATAATTTTTTTATTTGATAAGATAGTTTAGAGTGGTCTGGGTTGACAACCATAACTTCTTTATCTATCTCTTTTACTGCATATTGATATATCTTGTCTAAGTCGTATTCCAGTCTCATGTAACGGAAAAAATTTTCCTGACACCAACGAGAGAACATGTAAATTGCAATTGATTCAAAAGATAGTTTTCTGTTTGTGGTAATAATACTGGTTTGATGTCCATCCTCTGTCAGTCTTCTAACTTCTCGCATTTTAACTGAATCGAGTTCAATCTCCTTCTCACATAAAAACATCTTTGTTTTAACACCATCCACTTTAACCTGATACTCTTTAAAATCAGCCTCTTTCCATTGGTTTTTTACATTTTTGCGATAAGTGATCACAGCTATTCTCTTTTGCCAAAGCTCACCAAAATACTTTGGACTATAACCCTCTCGGTCAAACACCACAGTGAAAATATCCAAAGACTTATCAAGCTCAAGCATTTCTTTGCTTATACGCCCCTTTACTTGAAGTTCTAGTTGTGGGATTATTTCACTCTTAAGCATCTCCAAAAGCTTTTCATTTACAGTTGCATCAATGTGAAGATATGGGTTTCCATAACTATCATTAATCCAATATTGGTTTGTACCAGGAAGGCATAAGCGTTGGCGGCTTACATGTTTTTTGCCGAGGTTGGCTTTTTTGCCATGATAAACCCGAACATGACCATCGATATAGAAAAAGAAATTTTGATTTTCTTTATCTCCTAGCCAAAATTGAAATAGGTCAGCTATCCACTCATCTGCCTTTTTTTGCTCCGATATCTCTGAGAGTCGGATGCGTAAGCGTTTGGCTTCTGGAACCTTATCAATGCCTAATAGTTTCCCAAACTCGCTACTGACAATGTGCTTGAGCTGCTCTGGGTTTTTTATTCTAGAGAGAAACATAAAGCAGCGCAGTAATACAGTAAAATCTAGGCTGTAAAATACTTTTTCAATAGTGTGATAATGGTTTTTGTAGCTGAGCAAACCATTGGCTATCAGTGAGGGTAAAAGGAGTAATACTCCTGCATTGTCAAGACTTTGGCATGGTTGGAAAATAATAGGAGCACCATTCTCAAGCTCTCCTCTTGCTGCCATGCTACGCTGTTGTATCCACTCGGCTCCCACTCCAAAGACATCGCTAACTTGCAATGCCTTTTCATTGCGATCTAAGGGAGTGCTGCCAACAACCTGAGTAATAGGATCAACCGAAATTAGGGCTTTTTTTTTAGATTCCCCTTTTTTATATGACTCCTAATGCTACTTTCACTTACACCCAATGTTTTGGCTGTTTTAAGCAGTGATAAACCTGAATCGAGTAGTTCTTGTGCTTTCACTAAAACTTCGGGTAACATTTTATGACATTGACCACGTCTGTCTTTTTTGGTTAGATAATGCCCCGGTCCATTCTCTCGTATAGCCATAGCATAGCGTTCAATATTACGCTTGTTAACTCCAAGGGCTTTTGCCAAATCTACTGCACTGCAAAGTTTGTTGAAAACAAGATTACCGCAAATCAAGCGGTAACCTAAAATATCATCTTGTTTGTGACAAAATATAGGAGACCCGTTATGAAGATAGTAAACTAATCCTTCATTTTCATAAAATCCTAACGTAGGATTTATTAATTTTGTCGATGCTGGGAAAAAAGGTAATTGCATTTGCATAACATGTGATTTAATAGCCCAAAGTTACGACTTTTTACTTTGCGAGATAACATGTTGTAACTTATTTATAATCAATGGTGGGTCAGGAGGTCTGAAACTGCTGATATAATAACGTACTTCGCTTGTCTTTTTTT